>JAHDDN010000201.1 GCA_020629335.1 Chitinophagales bacterium
TTAGCGGAATAGCCGCCGAACAGCCGCATAATAACGGACAGCCCGACCTTGCGCCTTTGGTTAACTATGAACAATGAAATATGAATTATGAATGGGTTCGTGCTGCGCACTTCGCTTTACAAGCGCAAGGGAACGCCCTAAATAATGATGAACTATGAACAAGCAACTATAAACAAGTAACTATAAACATTTTTTTTAGCGGCAAATTTTGCTTTTAGAGGGGATAAGGCCATCTTAAGTACCTAAACATAAATAATCATCACTTTTGATTGCTTAATTTTAAGCGGCACTGCGTTATTTTTTTTAGTAATAGCCCTGCTATTGCGTCAAAAAAATGCCTTGTTCAGCATAAAATTAAGCTAATCACGGAAGTGTCGATTATTTTCATTCAGGTACTTATAATTCAACAAATTGATATTTGTCGATTTTTATGGGTACTTTAGATGCATCAACGAGCGTTGAAAATATGGATTTTATCATTACTTAGTACGATTTAAACAAAACATATGTGGACCAAAACATTACTGGCTCTTGTATTCCCTCTTTTTATGATTTTTAATTCTTTGCCTAGTGAAGCTCCCAAGGCTGTTGAGCATAAGTGGACTTTGGGTAAAGAAAAAGATGGGATTAAGGTGTATTCTCGACCGCCATTGGAGGGGAATTTAAATGACACGAAGGCTATTTGTAAAATGAAAGCGGGTGTATTTGATGTCATTGGGCTTTTTAGGGAGTTTCATAATTATCCTGCTTGGATGAATCGTTGTGTGGTGTCGGAATTGTTGGAGCGTGTTTCTTATAAGGAGTATTATGTGTATATGAAAACAGATTTGCCTTGGCCCATGTCTGATAGGGATGTAATTATCCATATTGATGGGGAGGAAAAAGAAGATGGAACGGTCTTATTAAATATGATTGGAAAGCCTGATTTTATACCGCATAAGAAGGGAATTGTTCGTATTCCTTTACTGGAAGGTTATTGGACAATTAAGCCTGCGGCAGGTGATTCTGTGGAGGTTTCTTATCAAGTAAAAAATGATCCCGGAGGTATGATTCCTAATTGGATGGCTAATTATTCCACTTCAGAAATGCCATATCATACTTTGTCGCAAATGCGTAATCACTTACATGAATTATTGGCGAATGGTAAGGTGTTTGAGCGGGAGAAGAAGTAATAAATATGACACAAATTGGGCGCACACATAGGTGCGCACCTATTTTTTACCAAATTCTTTTTCTAGGAATTTTTCTAGGTAGTCGGCTTTGAATTTTTTAGCGATAATTTTCTTGTCTTTGTCTAATATCAAAATTCTTGGGGTGGAGGTAATGTCATAACGATAACGGAAGTTAGAACGATTTTTTTCGTCAATTAGATCTTGCCATGGAAAGCCATATTCTTTGGCTGCTTTATGCCATTTTTTTCTGTCCGTTGCCGTACAGACGCTAAAAATTTTGATATCTTCATCTTTGTATTTTTCGTAGATATCAATCAACTTTGGCGTGTACTTTTTGCAATGTCCGCATTTTGGGTCCCAGAAGTAAAGTATGGTTATTTGGGCCTCTATTTGGCGCATATTATGCACAACACCCAATGAGTCAGTAATGATGATATTAGGCGCATTTTGACCAATTAGAGTAGGGCGCATTGCTTTCGCTCTATCCGTCATTTTTTTGACTTGTTCCTCATTTGCCCATGTGGCTTTACCCGAAGCATAAATCTCATCTACCAAATCTACATAAATTGCATCATAGCCCATGATTTTTGATTTTGCAAAGCGGTTAATCAGCTGAATAGCAGTGTATTGGTAGACTTTTTCATTAGCAGAAGATTGTTCTAATAAATAATCCGCTGCTCTATGCATAGAGTCAGGCATTGGGTAATTATACTTGTCCAGATATAGATTTAATTTTTGATTGAAGATGGGAGTGCGTAAGATGCGTTCATCAGCAAAATCGATATTATCAAAGAAGTGAGTTAAATAATAACGATAGCTGTAAGTAGAATCTGCTTTAGCTTTTTCAGGATCATCTAAAGAAGGAACAATACTTGCTTTAAGGAGTTTTACATAAAAAGACTCTGGGTGTTGCTCGATAAAGTCGGCCCGACTATCCACATTTTTTTTACGAACTTTTTTCAGCTCTTTTTGGAGTCGTTCAATAGCCTTGTCTTGATTGCCAGAGGTATCAGTTTTTAGCACTTTAATTTCATCGGCCAGTTGTTTTTCTTTTTCTACGAAAGGTTGATTCTTGTGCATTAATCCGTAGAATAATTTATTCTCCTCCGACTTTTTAATATTCATGTTCATGACCAGATTAGCCGTGTCGGTTTCTAACTCGATTTCTTGTTCATTGACAACTAATTCAAAATATTTCTTTTTTTCTGGCAAGACAAACAAATAGATACCGCCCTCTAATTTTTCTTCTCCTTCAAAAGTGATATAGCCTTTTTTATCAACTTGGGCAGTATCTTTCATAAACTGCTTTTCGCCGAAGTGATAGGCTAAATAACATTCCCCTTCATTTACCCCTTTAATCTTTGCCTTGATTTTATAGCCATCATCGGCAGCATTCACTAATCCCACATTCAAAATCCCCCCAATCAATATTAATAATCCAATAAAAAATCGCATCATGGTATCTATTTTTTCATCATTCCTTACTCAGGAAACGCAAAAGTAAGTCGCTTATTTCTAAAAATCAAGTTAAGGAAGCCTAATACTGTTTTTTATGGCAACTATTTCTATTTGCAAGCCTATTACAAAAATTGTAATTTGCGCCCTGTAAATCAATAAATTACAAAGATATGAAATTGCAAGAAGCTTATGATAAGCTAGCAGCAAGTGGAGGCGGAATACTCCCTGTAGCAGCTAAGGTATATAAATTAACTAAATCGCTTAATATTCACGCTAATAATGTGAAGATTATAGGGCAAGGTGTAGACAAGTCCATATTGATGGGAGTGGGTATAAATGCCATAGAAATTACTAAAAATGGGGCTGCTTTAAAGATGGAGGGAGTGAGTGTCAGGACTCGGAAGCCAAAGCCTTTGCAGGGAATGGGCGTTTATGTATATCCTAAATTAACAGTGGATATTCATTTAGATAATTGTCATTTTGCTACTGCGCTCAATTCTATTCGTTATCGAAATCATCCCGATAAGACGAGTTTAGGGAGCATTGTCATTCGCAATTGTCAATTTCCAAGATCTTCTACCAAAACGGCACGAGAGTTTTATTATGAAGGATTGCCCCATAAAGTCATGCTTTGGGGGGCAAAAACAGCCGATAAGCTACTAGACGTCAGTTATAATCGCTTTTCTAAGCATCCTAAACAACGAAATAAGGCCATTGAGCTATGTATTTGGGGAGATCCAACTAATGGCATGGGAAATGGCCCAATGACGATGCGAAAGGGCCTTGTAGTAGGCAATACTTTCAAAGGCGCTACTCGGGAGTGTTTAGCCGTGAGTGATCATCAATACTTTGTAGTAGCCTTCAATGATATTAGTGACTCTAAGCGAGTTGGCCTATATGTTATAAGGGGTTATCGAACGAATGTTATGAATAATATAGTCCGAGGCTCTTCCTATAGAGGCCATAGAGTAGCCCATTTAACGGAGTGTATGTGGTCTTGGAATGAGGTCTATGATTCAGGTACCGAAGATAATACGAAGGTCGGAGTAGGGGGAATGCACATCTCAAACAGTCGTAATAATATAATCACTAATAATATTATACGTGCATCCAAAGGATATGCTGTTGCCCTCAATAATGGAAGTAAAGGCAATCGCATATTCAATAATAAGATCTTGGGTAGTCTGCAAGAGGTATTTGTAGATAGCAATAGTCGACTAAATGAGTATGATTTTCAAGGGGTTAAATTTGGTTAAGTAATTGATATTCGCTACCTAAATAATCGATTGAGATAGAGTGGAAAGGAAGTTGTTAGCCAAATGTTAAATTTCTAAAATAACTAAGCCCAAAAATAATAAATGTTTAATTGAACCTTTCTAGTGTAAAAAGGTCTTATAATAGTTGTACAAACCCTTAAGAATACTGAAACAATGAAATTAACGTTTTCTACTTGTAAAAATAAATAATCATTGCGTTGCAAAAGCCTCACGTAGCGTTGCTATGCTTCGTTTTTGCTCCTTATGCTTATCTATTTTTACTGCGTATAAAAGGGTCAATTTATTATTTCAATATTCCACAAAATACAATTTTAGATGAAACAGGCATTGACCTTATTTCTCTTATTTAGTTTATCATTTCTAACACTTCATGCACAAACAAGTGTAGAGGGCGTCGTTTACGATGCAGAAACTAAAGAAACCCTCCCTTTTGCGACTGTCATTTTTCAAGGTACCACTGAAGGCACCACAACGGATATGGATGGTCGTTACACTGTATCAAACACTAATTTAGAGCAAACGACCATCAGTGTCTCTTATCTGGGTTATCAGACTAAGACATATGATGTGGTGCCTGGAAAAACGCAAACCCTAGACATTTACCTTCCTTCTAATGCACGAAAATTGAAGGAAATCGTCGTTAAGGGGAGTAAGAAGTATGTAAAAGACACGCCTGCAATCACGCTTTTCCGAAGAGTTGTTAAAAATAAACCTAATCATCGACTAGACGTTTTGGATGCGTACTCCTATGAGGATTACACCAAAATGGAATTCGATATCTATAATATCAAAGAATCCTTCACCAAGTTCTTTTTGCTTAGACCTTTCAGTTTCGTATTTGAATATACGGACACCACCGACCAAGACATTCCTTATCTACCGGTGCTCTTTAAAGAGCGCATATCCGACGTTTTCTACCGCAAAGATCCTATGAAAACTAAGCAAGTCGTCAAAGCAGATCATTTTTCTGGCTTTGGCGAAGATGATATAGAAGATACCGAAATGGTCGATGCCTCTTTCGAGAATATCGACATTTATCAAAATGTAATTGTTTTAGCCGAAAAGAGCTTCATCAGCCCATTTGCTAAAGGCGCCTTAGCCAGCTATCGCTTCTTCCTAACAGATAGTAGTGTGATGGACAATAAGAAAGCCTATAAGTTAGAGTTTACGCCCAGACGTAAGGGCGATTTATGCTTCACAGGCCATGCTTGGATAGATGACGAATCAGCTGCTGTAAAGTCCTTAGAGATTTATCTCTTAGACCAAGCCAATCTTAACTTCATCAATACCTTCCGAGTCAAACAGATATTTACCCATCTCAATGGAGTCCAATGGTTCAAGAAATTGGAACAATTAGAAGTTAGTATTAACCTATCCAAAAACAAAAGGAAGCAAAGTTTTAGGGTCGTCAAGACCAGTAGTCGGGATAATATCAATATCAATCCCGAATTTGAAAAAGACTTCTTTAAAGGAGATGCGACGGTCATAGAGGAGAATGCCTATAAGATGCCAGAAGAATATTGGTTAGAAGCCAGACATAACCCACTCACCAAAAATGAAAGCGATGTATTCACGATGGTAGATAGAGTGCAAGCTTCTAAAGCCTATAAACACTATGTCTGGTGGGGCCATTTCTTTAGCTCTGCCTTTGCCAGAGTAGGCCCAGTAGAGTTAGGTCGTTTCTATCAATTCTATACTTGGAATGATTTAGAAGGAACTCGCTACAGAATAGGAGGGAGGCTGAACAGAAAATATTTCAAGCGTAAGTTAGAGATCGAAGGTTATGTAGCCTATGGTAGCAAAGATAAATTATGGAAATACCACGCAGGTTTCAAAGCCCGTTTGCCACGTCAAAATAATAAGCGCCACATGATTGGTGGTTACTACAAGTACGATTGGTCTAACTATGATAATAAGCATCCCTTCTTAACGCATGATCATATTATAGTGTCTGCCATGAGAACTCAGCCATTAGATAATTTATTCTTAATCAGAGAAGCCAATGGTTTCTACGAAAAAGAATGGATCAGAGGCTTTCTAAATAAATTCTCCTTAACACATAAAACGATTTATTCATGGCCTGGTAGTTATGACTTCACCTTAGAAGATGGTACGACCACCAATGAAAAAATCAATATTACGGAGCTTAGAGTGTTCACAGAATTAGGTTTAGGGAATAAATACTTTAATAGAGGATTCAAGCGTACCGCCATGAATTTCTCCCGTCCTGTTTTGGACTTAGATTATATCTACAGCCCTAAAGGCTTATTAGGCAGTGATTATGACTACCACAAAATAGAAATGGGCATCAAGCAAGATTTATCTTCTTACCTTGGTCGTACCCGTTATCAATTTTTTGCGGGTAAAGTCTTCGGTCGAGTGCCTTATCCAGTCCTGAATATTCATAGAGGAAATGAAGGCTTGGTTTATAATCGTTTTGGCTATAATTCCATGCAAGAATTTGAGTACGCCAGCGATATGTGGGCCGGCTTTTGGTTCCGCCACAAATTCGATGGCCTCATCTTCAATGCCATTCCACTAGTAAGCAAGCTCAAATGGAGAAGTATCGTTTATTTCAAAGCCCTCGCAGGAGATGTCAGTGATGCGAACCAAATTTATCTACAAGGTTCAAGCCTGACGCCTATCGACAATAATTACTACGCAGAATTCGGCATCGGCTTAGACAATGTTTTCCGTGTTCTAAGAATCAACTTCAACTGGCGACTCACCCAATTAGACAAGCCAGGCATAGAGAAATTTAGCATCAAGATTTACAGCGGAGCAGGACTGTAATTTAACGTTTTAACCGAATAACTGAATAACGTTTTAACTGACAAATACAATAACTGATTAATATTATTCTTTTTAATAGTTCATCGGTTTGCCAGTTAATCAGTTATTACCAGTTTCAACGTTTTAACGTTAATAAGGGGCTTCCCATGCGCTCGCAAATGCAAGTGCGCAGCACATCCCATTCATTATTTATAGTTCATCATTCATCGTTCGCCGAAGGCGCGCATGGTCGGGCTGTCCGTTCTCATGTGGCTGTTCGGCGGCTACTCCACTAAGGCATATTTGTCTGCCACTGCGTGGCCAGCCTGCATCTGCCTAAGTTCCGTAAGCCCCCTCTCGACGCCACATACCACTTCCATCCCTAAGCCGAAACTAGCGATGAGCGCATAGTGATGAGCGATGAGCAAAAAAACTAATCGCTACACGCTATGCGCTCATCGCTAAAAAAGCCCCCTCTCGACGCCACATACCACTCCCATCCCTTCTATGTTACCTTCCAAGGAATTAGTACTATTTTTGCAAAGAAAAATAAATTTCAAGGCATATTTTCTGCATTCCTCTAAAATCTTGTTTTTAGAGGTCAGTAAATTACCAAATTCAAAAAATAATTCAATCTTCTATTAGCAGTCGATTGAACGCTGCATGATTGCTTTCTTAATATGAGAATGCGGGCTGTATTCTAAGCCAAAGCAGTCTGTCCTCGGATTCGATTAAGCTGCAGGGATGGGATTTCAGTCACCGCTTTTATTTGAATTTAATTCTTGATTTGGTTATGTTTTCTCAGCGTTACTCCGTGATATATAGCCTTAGTTCAAGTTCTAAGCCAGAAAGCAGTCTGTCCTCGAATCACTTTCGATTAAGCTGCAGAAATAGAACCTGTGTGCTGATTCAATTAGGCTATATATTACTCGTAATTGATGATCTATTCCGTTTTTTCAAATGCTAAGCCAGGAAGCAGTCTGTCCTCAAATCAACTTTGATTAAGCTGCAGAAATAGTATTTGATTGACGGTTATTATTTCTTTTTTACGTTTATTCAATAATTATTTTTTCGGCCAAGCCCTTCATCAAAACTTAGGGTTTTGCCGAAAAAATAATTATTGTTTATCGAGTCCGATTCAATTCGTATTTTACTCTATTAGTCAGTACAAATCGAATCCGACTTAATAATTTTTTTGCAATTCGTATAATAGCTTTATTACTGCCTAAATTTCTCTTACACAAATCATCAAAACATTTCGCCATAGCAGGATCAAGTCTTTTGAAAGTCCAGCTTGCTTCAATGATCGCATTTTTGACATACTTATTACCTCGTACAGTTAGTTTTCCGACTCTATTTTTTTCCCCACTGCTGTGTGTAGTAGGGCAGATTCCTGCATAAGCGCAAATAGTATCTAAGTTTGGGAATCGAGTGATAGTTCCCAATTCGGCAATGAGAATCATGGCTGTGATGATCCCGATACCAGGAATACTGACTAGTAATTCACAGTCTTCTTTGTAAGTTTCGTTTTTACTTAATTGACGTAAATAACGATGAAAGGCTAGCTTCTGTCGGCGAAAATAGTCTAAATCTTGTAGTAAACTTTGAAAACTAAAATCACCTTCTTCTGTGTGCATAATAATCTCTTTCAATTTAGTAATATGAACCTTACTCCAAGATTGATGTCCTTCCAGATCAATCTCACGCCCATAATAAGCTAATTGTGCTTTAATTTGATTCTTCACACGAGCTAAGTTTTTTCGGACTCGATCTCGGCTATGAAGAAGTTGCTTTAATTCTATCGCACTTTGATCAGGTATGTGAATACCTGTCAATAAATTACCTCTAAGAGCCAACGCTAATTGACGACTATCACGTCCATCCTTTTTGAACGACTTTTCTTTATGCCCTACTGGAACATCAGCAGCATGAACTATGATATTCTTGATCCCTAATGCGGCTAAGTTTTGATGGACGGAATAACCACAAAAACCACTTTCATAAACACTATGATAATCACCATCTGGAAAATGATAAGATAAATAATTATACAGCTCTGATGCCTTGGGAGCTATTTGCATCTTTTTGTGAAAACTATGTTCCGTTAAAATCGTTACCGTCCAACTTTTTTTATGAACATCCATGCCGATATAGATTGGTGTATCTGCAAATGATACTTTTTTTGTAATTTTACGTTCTTTCATGGCTTTAGTACTTGTTTAATTAAGTAAATTCGATTCCTTAATTTAGTACTAAAGCCTTTATTTTACAATTTCAAGGTAAACATACAATCTAAGCCGAAACTAGCGATGAGCGCATAGTGATGAGCGATGAGCAAAAAAACTAATCGCTACACGCTATGCGCTGTTGACTCTCATTAAGTCGTACTAACTTTTTCTCTCACTAAGTCATGCTAAGCATGACTCTCATTAAGTCGTGCTAAGCTGAAAATGTCATAAAGTCGTACTATCTTCGTAGGCTTGAGTAATCCGCAAGGAGGGCGACCACGAGGGTCGCCTGTCATGCGACGTAAATCTGTGTCTTTTTAAAAAGTCACAAAGTTA
>JAHDDN010000202.1 GCA_020629335.1 Chitinophagales bacterium
ATAGAAAGCCGAATATAATCATTATTTTTTAATAAAAAAATGGGGACCTTATTTGATAATGATTTTGTAATAGCCAAGCTTAGAAAATGAATAGTAATTTATTCATTTTTAATGCGTTTTTCGTTATTAATGAAAATATACGTAAACAAAACAATGTCCTTGGCATAAAATTTGGCCTTTATAGTGCATAATTCCCTAATAAACAAGCTTATATTTTGAATTTCCTTTCAAAACATTTTAAAACACATGAGAATGAAGTAAGCCTTTTTAGAGTTTGGTCTTTTCTAGTCATGATTTTTATTCCTTTTTATGGGATGATATTATTAGAAACAGACATTGGTTTGGCGATTTGTAAACGGATAGTAGAGAATCATAAAGGTGATTTTAAGATTAAATCTAAGGAAGGAGAAGGATCAACTTTTGAATTCAGTATTGTTAAGGGCTTGGCTTGATTTTGTACAAAGACTAGAAGATAAAGGATATCAATATTAGCTTTTATCACTTATCGCCAATTTAGAAAATAATTTTTTCCCCTTAGCGTAATACTCCCAAATCAACAAGCCATCATACTTGCCTTTGGTATTAGGCGATGCCACTTTAACTTC
Source organism: Chitinophagales bacterium (assembly GCA_020629335.1). Next base: position 606 of record JAHDDN010000202.1, read on the forward strand.
TTTAATCAAGGATTTGACAGCTTTTCTTTTAGCGAATGACTTTCCTAAATTACCAAAAAAGTAAAAATGAGATCGAGCCACTGCCCAATAATCTTTTCTTTTTCCACCTAATAAAAAACGATAAGCCGCCACCACATCTAAAGCATAACGAATAGGCAAACGAAATAATAAATCAGTCGTACTGGCATTCTTGATATACATCGTCAAATTATTCCTAAAGTTGAGGTAGGTCTTGCGTGGATTTTCCTTTTGTAAAGTTCCTCCACCTACATGATAAACCACAGATTCAGGACAATAATGAATTTGATAACCCGCATTTTTGATGCGCCAACACAAATCAATCTCTTCCATATGCGCAAAAAAATCAGCATCTAAGCCACCCATTTGATGATATAATTCGGCTCGCATACACAAGGCAGCTCCAGTTGCCCAAAATATTTCTGTGGAGTGTTCATATTGTCCTTCATCTAATTCACAAGTATCAAAGATACGTCCTCTACAAAACGGATAACCGTAAGCGTCTATAAATCCACCAGCCGCCCCAGCATATTCAAAATAATCCTTATTGTGATAAGCTTTCACCTTAGGTTGACAAGCTGCAATCAAAGGATCACTTTCCAGTTTTTCAATCAGCGGCTCTATCCAATTTGGACTCACTTCCACATCAGAATTGAGCAATACGTAATAATCCGCCTCCACTTTTTTCAATGCCTCATTATAACCACCTGCAAAGCCATAATTTTCCTCATTTACCACAATCTCCACATTCGGATAATGCTGCTTAGTAAAGGCAATAGAATCGTCCGTAGAGCCATTATCTGCCATCACGACATTCAGATTCGGGTAAGTAGAAGCTACTACCGAAGGCAGAAAATCCTCCAAGAATTTTCGTCCATTCCAATTCAAAATAACCACTGCAACTAATGGCTGTTTTTTAAGCATTGATCTTGTTTCTTATTTAATTGTAGATTTATTATTTGGGCGTGTCCATGCGCTCGCAAAAACGAATATATTACCTAAACTCTATTCATCGTTCATCATTATGCATTCATCATTCGCCGAAGGCGCATGGTCAGGCTGTCCGTTCTTATGTGGCTGTTCACCTTCTACTACGCTAAGGTCTGCTTGTCTGCTAAAGCCAGCCTTCGCATACCTAAGCTCCGTAAGTCGGTTCTCGACGCCACATACCACTTCCATCCTTCACGCAAAATTGATTGAAACTTATCGTTTGAATAATTACTTTTCTTCAAGTTTTAATGATAGTTGAATGGGCTTTTCATAGTCTTTAGAGTTTTTATCAACTTCAAATTCTCCAGTCTTTACTTTAGTTTCAATATCTATTGTAGGAACACTGTTTTTAATTTTCACATTAGATATTAAAGCTTCATTTACAGCATTTCTGTTTTTTCTTTACCCCCTACATGATAAAAATGCTCTTTAGTACAAATGTAAGAGTCTTTCCAAATAGTAAAAATATAATCGTTATTACGATACTTATTGCTCAACCAAGTAGAAAGTAAAAATTGAGCTTTACTTTCTGTAAAACCTTTATTTAACAATATTTCTTCCTCCTCAGACCATGAATCGAAATAGTCCACATGTCTGCCAATATAAGGAGGGTCTGCATATACTAAGTCGGTGCTTTTGATCTCCTTCAAAGTTTCTTTAAAATCTTGATTTTTAAAAGTGAAGTCTCCTAACTCAATTATTTGAGAAACATTTTTAACTTGATTCGTTATTTTGGTTACTAGTGCTTGTGCAAATCTATTAGGTTTTTTACAGAAAGGAACATTATACCCCCCTTTTTTGTTAAAACGCATCATACCATTAAAGCAAGATCGGCTAAGAAATAAAAAGTCTAAGGGCTGTCCTTTTTCATTAAATCTACTTCTTACTTCATAATAATATTCTCCATCAGATTTAAGTGATTTTTTTCCTTCTTCAGTCAGAAATTTATTAACTATCCCACTGGTGATTTCCTTGTTTTTTAAAGCATTGTAAAAGTTGATTAAGTGAGGATTACTATCGCACATCAAAGCCTTTTTAGGTCTGATGTTAAAACCTACTACACCAGTACCCATAAACGGCTCTACCCATCTGTCATATTGGATATTATCTATGCTATTGGATATCCAACTAACGAGTTTCGTTTTTATTCCTTGTGATTTTATTGGAGGTACTATTGTCATTTTATGTCGCAATATACGTATTAATCTATCAAAACTCGAATATTCCTTTGGGAGGAGAGACCGCTCACTTTGTTCGCTGACAGACGAGAGATCGTTCGCTGCGCTCACTGTCAGATTTTTTTAGGTCGATAGTCGATGGGTTTTGAGACTGTTTCTATTTCAGACGGGAGACCGCTCGTTTTGCTCTGAAACCAATGCGACCTAAGCAAAACACCCCCCAAATAGCAATAAAAATTCATCATTACGCATTAATCATTATTTATAATGTTGCAACATCAAATTTAATTTCATTAAATATTTGTAAATGCAAATTATATATTTTACCTTAGTATAACAACTCACCCAATTTTAGTATTAAACCATTTTACTCTCCTTCTTACCTTTTTGTGGGGTATTAAACTTACTTAGTATTTAACTGCCAATTTGGAGTACTAACAATATTGTTTAACTAAAATTTTTTCAAATGAAAAAACTAACTTATTTGTGCCCCCCCCCTATATGAAATTAGGGATCATTACTTTGATTGCACTATGCTTTTGTATTAATTTCCTAAACGCTCAAATATCTTGTGATGTTGGAGATGAACCCATTGAAAAACCTCCTAAATACTATAGAAGTATTAATGGTGGTTGTAATCTTTCTGAAAACTATGTGCCAAATGTAAACTGTGGTGATTTAGGTACTCCTTCTCATAGACCAATGATAACAGTTAGGGTTAACTTCCATTTTGTCCAAGATTTAAATGGAGAAAATAATTTTGGCTTTGGCGGAGGCTCAACGAATGGATTAGGTATGAATTATCCTCAATCCTACTTATCTACCGCTTGTACACCTGTTTTAATGCCAGATGATAGTAATTTTGTAACATCAGAAGGAGAGATAATTGATTTTGGTTTAGAAGATTCATTTAATGCCATTCATATTAGTGAAAAATTACTGTCGGGAATGAATTATAAGGTCAGCAAAAATGAGCCTAACCCACTTTGGCCAGTTCCCTTATGTGTAAATACACAAATTAGATTTGAACTTTATACAGACCCCAATGATGCTAATGATAGAGGTGTATATGTTCATCAAAGTCTTAATAATACTTATGCTTTCAATCCACCAGGCCCCCAAACTGCCAATACCGTTTTAGCGGCTCTTTCTGTACATGGAGATAAAGTAATTGATATTTTTTTTAGTGAAAATGGTCCAACTATATTTGATGTGGGAGGTCGAGCATCTACCCCAAATACTTTAGTAGAGATTGGCAATCTATGGAAGAATGTTTTGTACTCAGGAGGTTGTGACCCAAATGCACCAGCCCCCTCCACCCTTAGTCATTATTATGGACTCATTGTTCATGAAATTGGTCATATACTCTTGCGAGAACCCAATTCGGGACATTCATTTAACTGCCCAGATTGTAGTGATCAAAGTATTAGTCCAATAGCTGATATTGATGCAGTAGAAGAATGTAATAGTGGTACTTATGAGGATAAAAAAGGGTTCTTTCATACTAATGGGGTAGGGTGTCCTGCTGATAGTATTTTAAATCCCTGTTTTTTTGTTGAAGGTTGCGATGACAATGCTGTAGATTTGGGAAATGGGTGCTGTTGTAGAAATGACATAACGAATGATTTTTATGGAGTAAAATCTAATAATGTAATGGGATACAATGGTCAATCAACTGCGCTAACTCCATGCCAGTTAGGAATGATACACTTCCATGTTTTTGACAATAGTGAACCTAAAGGAACAGCCTCTTACATTAAAAAAGATTATTGTACTGTAACAGCAGAGCCATTAGTCTTAGATACACCAGGAGAGACTATACTATGGAATAGTCGTCGTTTTATGAATAGCGATATTATTATCATGCCAGGTACTACTTTAGAATTATGTTGTGAGTTGGGAATGCCTGAAAACGGTAAAATAATCGTCAAACAAGGGGCTCGATTTGTCATTCACGAAGGTACGATTACCAATCCTTGCGGAGCTTATTGGGATGGTATTTATCTAGAGGGGAATAAAGATTATTTGCATGCTGACATGTTTGATGTGGCTGGAAATTTGAAAGAATTAGCAGAAAGCTGTATTCTAAATAATGAATTTGAAGATAATGGCTGTTATCCAGGGACTCTTGTCATGGAAGGAGGACTAATTGAAAAAGCAGTTTGCGGAGTAAGAACAGTGGTTCATAATCAATACGATGAGTGTTATGAAGACCCTCACTCTTTTGGAGGTTTGATCTTAGCAAGTGAAAGTACATTTACTAATAATAACAAAGATGTAGCTTTTATGCAGTATGAACATGAAAATTTGAGTCGTTTTACGAATTGTACTTTTGAGCGCACCCATGAAAGTTTCGATTTCTATGAGCCTCATGTAACGATGTGGGATGTAAATGGAGTGAGATTTGATGGCTGTACCTTTAATAATGGAGAGGCAGATTTAAATATGGATTTGTATGACGATAATGTCAATTATGATGAGTATAATTGGAAACAATCTAGTGCAATTTATAGTATTGGAGCTGGCTATGAGGTGGTGAATGGGTGTAATTTCAATAATTATGGGGCTGCGATCAAAATATCAAGTACATCTTATACTAATGATTACCCTATCAATATATCAGGTGATGAGAGCTTGCCCAATACTTTTACTAACAACTGGGTAGGTATTTTGGCTGAATCGTCCAAAGACTTAGTCTGCCAAGAAAATCGTTTTGTAGGAACAGGGGTATTTGATGCGGAGACAAATAACTTTGGTACAGGTATCGCCATCAATGGTAGTAGTCATTATAGAGTTTTAGATAATGAATTTGAGCATTTACGAGAAGGAGTAATTGCCAGTAATACAGAAACGGTATTAACTAATGAAAATCATATTTTGCGCAATAACTTTACAGATATGTATGGGAGTATAGCCGCCCTGGGCCAAAACGGACAGCTTTTTTTAGACTGTAATGATTTCAATAGTACTTATGATATTAGTTTAGAGTCATTGAGTGGCTTAGATGGTAGTATTAAAAGTGAGCAAGGAACAGATGATATAGAAGGTACTATCGAGATAGATCCTGATCCAGTCAGCAATCGCTTTACAGAAGGCTGTACAGAGGCAGATAATACTCATTTTTATGGCGAAAAAGATAATAGTGGGAATGCTTTATATGACTTCTTTACCTATTATTATCCAGATAATGCTACGGACTCAAGACTGATACCAACTTGTGATTTTGAGGTAAGTTATACCAAAGAAGTTACAGATGGTGTTACAGATGTTGATGCTTGCAATAATTTTGGAGGAATCGACCCTGACTGGCCTGGTGATCCTGTAACCAAATGTCCAGATCAAATAGGCTTAAATTGTTTAGATGATGTAAGAGATGAAATAGGCACTATAGCGACAACGATTGAAAATGGGGAAGACTATGATTTGGCGACTAGTTTAAGTTTATCTCCAACGGCCTATTCTACTTATCAAAACTTGAAAGAGGCCAGTCCTTATTTAGGAGAGGAAATTATAGAAGATTTAATTCTTTCGCCTATGGATGATTATCTCAAAGGAGATATTTTGATAGATAATTCTCCATTAAGTGATGCAGCTATGGTTTTAGCTGGCAATCATACCAGCGATTTTGTTTATCAAATATTGTATACGATTAAGTATAATGAAAGCACTTCAGCTATTCGCTTGCTAAATATTTATCTGGATAGATTGCAAGGAGAAAGAGATATTATCTTACAATCTTTGATAAAAGAAGAATTAGATAATCAATCTTATGAAACGGCGATGGGTTTGCCTGATGAAGACGAAAAGGCAGGAGCTATATTCTTGATCCATCAATTAATCGAAAGGGAAGAATATGAAATGGCGGAACAAGCGATGGAGGCTCACCTAAGTGATGAAGTAGAGGATCAAGCTTTAAGAACGATCTATGAATTTAACAGAAGACTCAAAGAGGAAGGCCACTGTGATTTAAGCTTGACAAGCGAGGAAGAAAATACCTTATTGACCGTAGCGGAATTGGGTGGTGTAAATGCAGGCTATGCCAAAAGTATTCTGAGATGGTTATATGATTATGATTTTGAAGTATTGCTACCTCAGCGCTTAGAACCAACTGCCAAGTCAGGATTTACGTTTAAGGAAGTAGAACCTTTGGCTTATCAATCAGGAATATTGATTAGTCCCAACCCAACTAAAGGGTCAGCCTACTTACATGCTTGGCAAAATGTGCAAGGTGGCAGCTTGGAAATCTATGAATTAAATGGGGATAGAGTAGCAAAGATGGATTTAAGTAATAGTTATCTGAATAGCATTAATGTAGGCGATTTAAAAAATGGTATTTATATAGCCGTCTTACTAAATGCAAGTGGAAGTAAAGTGGGAGAAACCAAATTAGTCGTGGTTCAATAAATATTTAATCATAGAGATTCATGTATTGGATGCATGAATCTCTATTTTCTATCTCATTATTTAGGTGAAAAAATAAATACAAAAAAATGATTCGAATTATTGCCATTGCCATACTATTTTTAAGTAATATGGGCCTAATAGCCCAAGAGGAGTTTAGTCAGACGATCAATAGTGATATTGATAATGCAAGTGCTGGTTTTTCGCTTGAGTATTTTCTATCTGAAAATAATTTGATCATCCAAACGGGGACTTCCTGCTCAGAATATTTAGTGTGTGTCGGCTTAACCAAAGTAGATGATTCAGGTAATTTGATTTGGAGCGAAAGCTATACTGGTGATCCAGAGGATATAACTTATGATGATATCGCAGGAGGAATGTTAGTGACAGCTGATAATAATATAGCAATCACAGGTTCTTTAGAAACAGACGGAGCCAATAAACATAACTATTTTCTCATGCTCACAGATATTGAAGGTGATAGCCTATGGTTAAAAACTTACCCGAATGTCGGCCCAGACTTAGCGAAAGTCTTAGCCCAAATGCCAGATGGTGGTTATTTAATAGGAGGGACGAATGGCTATAATGCAGAACGAGATATTCGATTGATTAGAACAGATAGTGAAGGAGAAATGATTTGGGAAAAACTATACGAAAGTCAATTTTTTGCTAGTGATGTTCACTCTATTAATATAGAAAATAATGGAGATATTCTAATTGGTGGACAAGTGTTACAGGAGGAAAATGAAGATAGTGATGCTTATTTAACAAAAATATCAGATGAAAATGAAGGAGAAATGATTTGGGAAGCATTTTGGGGAAGTGAAATAAATGAATGTCCAGCTCGAATTCGCCAAGTACCCAATGAAAATGCTTATATAGTTTCTTGGTGCGAAGATGATATAGATATTGAATATGATGTACTAAATAGGTTTAGAAAAATAGATGATGATTTAAATATATTATGGGAATATGACTTTCCAATCGTTACGCTTGAGATGAAACAATTAACTACTATCCAATTAACAGAAGATGGGAGTACGATAGGAATTGGAATTTTAAAAGATGATTCCTATTTTGATTACTTATATGATACTTATGATAAGTTGGTTTGGCGTATGGTCTGGATGTTTAAAATTAATCCAGACGGAGAGTTGGAGTGGGAGCGAGTATTTTATGATTCAGACTATGTACATTCCTATAAAATGTATGACATACTCCAAACCCCCGATGGCAGTATTTACACAGTAGGTCAAACGACAGATTCTTTGGTAGTGGATAATGGGGATGGCACATCTCAAGTTATCTATGATCAAAATATTTGGTTAGTGCGTTTTGATGAGAATGGTTGTTTTAATGGAGACTGTGGCCCTGATAATGGAGGCTATTGGGACTTATCGGGTAAGATTAGTACATCAGTAGATAAGCCCTCCTCAAGGATAGAAGGTTTGAGTGTTTATCCAAATCCATCGAGTGGCATTTTTCGTTTAGATTTATCGGCTATTTTATTGACGGATTTATCTTATCAGGTGTATGATGTTTCGGGGCGTTTGGTCAAGGAGAAAAGCATAGCGGGGAATAGTTCTTTAGTGGAGATTGATTTGTCAGCTTTTGAACAAGGGGTTTATTTTTTGCAGTTGTATGAGGAGGAGGAGTTGATTGGGGTGGAGCGATTGGTTTGCTTTTAGAGGAGAGACCGCTCGCTTTGCTCGCTGAGAGATGTCAGACTGCTCACTGCGTTCGCTGAGAGACTTCAGATCGTTCGCTTTGCTCGCTGTTTTTAGTCCATAGTTGCCAGTCGATGGTTCATAGTTTTCTTTTTCGGTCAAAACGTTCCAACTTTATTCAGTTCCAACGTTCAAAACAAGATTTGTCATTTCTTTTTTGGTATTACTATCAAAACTCAAATACTTCTTTATGATCTGGCCTGGTCTTTTTCCATCTTTTGTGGGACCAAAGCCAGTTCTTTGGCTCTGCTAAAATGTGCTTTTCTAACTCCTTCATGTATAAATAAGTGAGTTTTCCTTCAGGTAATGAGG
>JAHDDN010000203.1:0-7343 GCA_020629335.1 Chitinophagales bacterium
GATAAACGATAATAACAAATATCACAACCAACGCCTTCGTCTATATAGCGATAAGTAGTATTTTTTTCAATTTCTATGATGGCTCCTTCATTATTTTCTCCACAATCTTCAGAACTAGCACTAATCGTTAAATTAATTGTTCCTTGTGACATAGCAGAGCAATGTCCAGTTTTTCATAGACTGAAATTTAGAGGGGGGAGTAAGTAAATAAGGATGTTAGGTGAGAATGTTCGATTATTTACGCTAATATAAGGATTTTTATTTTTAGGGCGCATCCCTTTCTGATTTTGCATTCGATCTATAGGGGCGCTACCGATGTGTACACCCTCGAATGCAAAATCAGAAAGGGTCGGGCTGTACGCTCTTATGTGGCTATGCCGCTCCTACTTTGCTAAGTGCTGCTTGTCTGCCCTGCGGGCCAGCCATCGCATCACTAAGCGCCGTAAGTCACGGCATAAACACCACATACCGCTTCCATCCCTTGCGCATTTTTTCATAGATGAATAATTGATTCTTTCAATTATTTAATAATTATTTTTTTGACAACATCCTGTCCATCTATATTCAATTGTAAAAAATAAGGGCCTGTTGTTAAAGCTTCAATAGAAATAATAAATTCAGAGCTTGATATTTCTGTTTTAGCATAAACTTTTTGGCCCATATTATTAAGTAGTTGATAACTATCGGCCAAATAATCAGAGACACTTAATCTAACTTTTAATTGATTAGCATTTTGAGAAATTAATACTTCAAATGGAAGAATAGCACTTTCATTTCTTAAACCAAATACTAGATTTTCATACCAAGTGATTTCACCATCATTATGAGATACAGTCAATATATCTTTATCGCTATCTGCATCTATATTGGCAGCAGTAACAAAAATTGCTTCATTAAGATCATTGGCAATCACTTGCTCTGAACTAAACTCTCCAAGTCCATTATTTTCATACCAAGCAATTATATTATCCGCAGCAGAAAGCACATCATTATCACCATCACCATCTAAATCTATCGCATAAACATGCGTTGCTTTATTGGCATTTTCACTGATGATTTGCTGGGAACCGAAAACACCACTGCCATCATTTTCATACCAAGCAATTTTATCATCTGAGGCGGAGGAGGAAAGAACATCATTATCCCCATCATTATCTAAATCTATACTATAAACAGCAGTAGGGAAGTTTACATCAGAACTAATAATTTGTTGAGAACCAAAAACCTCATCTCCCTCATTTTCAAACCATACGACTGTACCCAAAACACGTGATGTCGAAAGCACGTCATTATCACCATCATTATCTAAATCTATGCTATAAATAGAACTTGGTGTAGCAATAGTAGAACTGATAATTTGTTCCGTACTAAAAAGCCCATTACCAATATTCTCAAACCAAACTAATTTATTATCGAATTCAGAGTTAGCAAGCACATCAAAATCCCCATCATTATCCAAATCTATGCTATAAATAGTATTGACTCCATCTATATCAACACTAATGATTTGTTGTGAACCGAAGTTCCCACTACCATCATTGGTATACCAAGCTAGTTTATCATCTGCGGCTGAGGCAGATATTGCATCCATGTCACCATCGCCATCCAAATCCGCAGCGTAAACCTGTTGGGCAGATAGTGCATCATTAGTGATTACTTCCTCTAATACGAAAACACCATTACCATCATTAGCATACCATGCTATTTTATTATCATATCTTGAGGAAGAAAGCACATCTATATCCCCATCATTATCTAGGTCAGCACTATCAATAGAATTAGCCCCGCTTGCATCAGCAATAATGATTTGTTCTTCTCCTATTGTACCACTACCATCATTTTCGTACCAGGCGATTTTCTCATCATGTCTTGAGGCTGAAAGCACGTCATTATCTCCATCATTATCTAAATCTATGCTATAAACAGCAGTCGCTCCATTAGCAATAATACTAATAGTTTGTTCTGTACTAAATAAACCATTACCATCATTTACATACCACGCAATTTTATCATCATTTGCTGAGGCAGAAATCACGTCATTATCACCATCTCCATCTAAATCTATGCTAAAAACGGAAGTGGCTCCATTTACATTATTACTAATAATTTGCTCTGTCTCAAAGCCACCATTACCATCATTTTTATACCATGCGATTTTATCATCGTTTTCTGAAGCTGAAAGCACATCATTATCACCATCATTATCTAAATCTATGCTATATACTGAAGTAGCGCCATCCGCATTAAGGCTGATAGTTTGTTGTGATCCAAAACTCCCCTCCCCCTCATTTTCGTACCAAGCGATTTTATCATCTTCTTTTGAAGAAGAAAGCACATCATTATCTCCGTCGCCATCCAAATCTATACTATAAACCGAGCTTGCGCCATCCGCATTCAAATTAATGAATACTTGAGGTTCAAAATTCCCCTCTCCATCATTTTTAAACCAAGCAATATTGTCATCATTTTGGGAGGAAGAAAGGACATCATTATCTCCATCGCCATCCAAATCTATACTATAAACCGAACTTGCACCATTTGCATTCGTACTAATGATTTGTTCTGATCCAAAATTAGCCCCACCACCATTTTCATACCACGCTATTTTATCATCATTTCTTGATGCAGAAAGCACATCATTATCCCCATCACCATCTAAATCGATGCTAAAAACGGAAGTGGCTCCAATTGCATTATTACTAATAATTTTTTGCGGTCCAAAACTTTCTTCCCCCTCATTTTCATACCAGGCAATTTTATTATCATGAATTGATGCAGAAAGTAGATCTATATCCCCATCGCCATCTAAATCTGCTGCGTATACTTGAGAAAGAAAATCTGTCTGAGGAGTTATCAAATGTGCATCACTAAAAGAGGTTTGAGAGAAAATACTATTAGGCAGTAATACAAGTAAGCTAATAATGGGGGGAAGAATTGCATGAAAAAATTTCATAAGATTCGCTTTGAAAATTCACGATTGAATAGCTAAATTATTGAGAGTAAAAGGTATTGGTTGTAAACACAAATATAAGGATTTATTTTTATTTTTAATTAGAGAAACTTGCTTTACTGTAGGTTTATGAGTCAATAGCCGATGATCCATAGGTTTTAGATATCAGATCGCTTCGCTGTCAGAGGAGTGATCGTCAACTTCGCTGACTGTCAAAATTATGAGTCCAGAGTCGATGGTTGACAGTCCATAGGTTTTTTAGATGCTTATTGTTAAAATGCGGCCCTGATAGAAGTGGTATGTGGCGTACATGGCACAGCTTATGGAGCTTAGGTAGCCGACGGCTGGCCCGAAGGGCAGACAAGCAGCGCTTAGCAGAGTAGGAGCGGCATAGCCACATAAGAACGGATAGGTACCAGCCGCCCAAATAAAATCATTCGTTTAGAGACTGTTTTAAGACAGTTTTTGCTGAGGCATAAGTGTATCTACCAATAGCTTTTCTATAGGAAAATTAAAGAATTGACTGTCTAATCGTAATTTAGAAGTCCACTTGATTGGAAGTGTGAGTGGGTGATGTTTTCGACTAGCCATCTTATTATAAAATTTAAATCGCTCAATTAGTTGATATTTTTCTTTGCTTACCCATGGACCAGCAGAACCAACATAATCAAAATTTGACCATTCCTCAAGAGTCTTGGGAAGTTCATACCCATTTTCGACGACCTCTTGTGTGATTTTTGAACCTGGATAGGGTTTGAAATAGAATATAGGTGTCGTAAATCGGGGGTGCATTGCGCTTAATTTCTTCGCCATCTCTAAGGAGTCTTTGACACTTTTTTCTGATTCATTTGGGAAACCCACAATAAATGGAAAAATAACAGCAATATCTCTTTGGGCACATCGCTCGGCAGTGTACCATATGTGCTCCATTTTGATGTCTTTTTTGAGCCAATCCATCATTTCTTGAGATCCTGATTCTACGCCGACTAATACTCGTCTTAATCCTGATTTTTTGCATAGGTCAAACTCGTCATCAGACATTCTGGATCCTTGATCTCCTCTAAGTGTTCCTGCCCATGAAGTGTTGATATTTCGGTTTATTAATTCATTGGCTACTTGAAATACTCGCTTCCGTTTGGTAAAAAATGTCTCGTCTTGAAAGTTAATATCTGCAAAATCAAATTTCTTTTTCCAATAAGAAAACTCTTCTCCCATTCTTTCTGGATTTACTCCTGTCCAAGCTCTATTATAAACGAAGGGATCAGAACAAAATGTACATCTAAATCGACAACCAGTAGAGGAAATATAATCAAATTGACGTTTTTTCTTTTTCACAAAATACTTCTCAATGTCAATTAAGGAGTAATCTGTAGCTGCTAACTCATTCATATCTGTGAGGTGGCGTTTTACATTTTTGAAAACATTCGCCTGCTTATCTCGATATGCAATACCTGGAATTTCTGATAAAGACTTATGGCCTTCAAAATGCTCTACTAACTCTTTAAATGTTACTTCCCCCTGACCATTGACACAAATGTCAACTGCTTTTTCTTCTTCTAAAATTTCTGTGGAAAATAAGGAGGGATGCCATCCTCCCCATACAATAGGTAAGTCTTTATATTTGGCCTTTACTTTTTTGGTCACACTCAAAGCATCTACAATTGGATTGCCGGTGAGTACTGTTACCCCAAAACACAATGCTCCTTCACAGGCTTCTAATACTTTTTGATGGGCCTGCTCATCTACTCGTTTATCTATAATGATAACTTCATATTGACTTGGGTCTAGTTGTGAACCAATAGCCATAAGTGAGAGTGGTAGATCATAAAATACTGCCATTGGATTATATAGAACTATCTTTTTTTTACTCATAACACTACTTTTATACTATTTTATCTATCTAACTATAATCAAAAAAAGTCAATATAGCTTCGCATCGAAGCTTGTCAAATATAAGAATTAATATTGTGGATACTAAAGATAAATAGGCAAATAAAAGCTTTCGGACAATTTAAGGTGTTTTTATTCTCAATTTAAATTTTCATTATTGAATCAGTTTAGAAAGCGATCCTTCAAATTTTTTGCAAAATTATTGACGTCGGGAGAGACGTTTAACGCGATGGTTAGGAGGCCATAAATGGCGATCATTAGTATGCTGCGATAGGCGATGTCTATGATAGGGAGATCGAAAGTGGGTAATAGATAGCCGATGCCTAAGGTGATAGCGCCTATGAATATACCGACGAAGGTTTTGGAATTAAAGGGGTGCATTCGGAATTTCCAATAGATGAAAAGGAAGCGTAAGGCATTGTAACAGAATACGGTGATAGCCGTGGCGATAGCTGCGCCTATTAATCCATAAATGGGGATGAGCCATAGGTTGGTCAAGATGGATACGATGATGAGAAATAAAATGAGGGGAACGTTCCAACGATAGTATTGCGAAGTGACTATGATCTCGTTATTGATACCCATGAACATATCGAATAGCTTGGCGAGACCAACGAATAGAATGACGTATTTGCCCGGACGAAAACTGTCTCCATTGGGCATGAGATCGAAGAGGCTATCGATATTGATCCAGATTAGAATGAATACTAATAGAGCGGCTAATAATTGTAGGGTAGCGGTTTTTTTGTAAAGATCATTAATAGTGGCTAAATCATTTTCTTTCCAAGCATTGGAGATGACTGGAATGGTGATTTGACCTAATGGACGACGGGGCATTTCGATAACAGAAGTGATGTAAAAGGCGACGCTATAAATACCGGTATTGCCTAAACTATCTAAGGAAGCTAACATGAGCTGATCTACTTGCCCTTGTATGATGGTGGTGGAATTGCCTAGTACGACAAAGCCTGCAAAGTTGAGCATTTCCTTCATTTTGTTGTGCTTGAAAATACTCCAATTAGGCTTTAAAAATAACTGACCTAAAGAGGCTAAGTAAGCGACATTGAGCAATCCCACAGAAAGATAACAAAAGATCAAAACCCACATCATGCCTTTGAGTCCATAAAATCCAAAGAAGTAACCCAACACAGCAATAGACATCATGATGCGCACATATACTTCAAACAGAAAATTGGGTATCACTATCCGCTTATAGGAACGACTAAAGGCTTCTACGACTCTAAATATGACGATTCCTAAAGCGATGGGAATGGCGTATTCTAAGTAGTCGATTAGTAAGGGGGATTTTTCTATGAACCAGTTGATTATTTGGCCTTTGAAAGCAAAGAATAGTAATAAGCTCAAGAGAAATCCGAGTGTAGCCACCATAATGGCAAAGAATAATAAGCCGCCATGTTGATTTTTTTCGTCCTTGAAAAAGGGAAAGAAACGAATCACCATAGTATTAGAACCGAAGAGAGCTAATATGGAAAAGATGCCGACTATTCCGCCCCGAATGACATTGACTAAGCCTATTTCTTCGGTGGTGAGGGTGAGTGGAAATAAAATAATCACATTCACAAAGCCGATGGCAATGCCTAAGTAGAGTATGACTAAACTCTTAATGCTTTGTGATCTGATTTCTCCCATTTATTCTTTTAAAAACCGTATTTTTAGTAGTTCCTTATCTGACTGCAAGTTTACGAAATAAATACCACTACTAATAAACGCCACTGATAAGTTGTGCTGATTCCAGCCTGCTTGGGTATTTAGTTCTTCTTCTAATACTAACTGTCCAGTTGTATTGTGTACACTTAAATGATATTTTTCGCTCATTGATGTATGGAGTCTAAGTGTGATTGACTCCTTGGCTGGAATTGGGTATAACTGTATGAATGATGTTATATCTTGCCCCCTTTCTAAGAGAATGATATTGGAGTAGTTCGTTGCACCTGAAATGTCTTTCATCAGCAAACGATAGTAGGTTTTGGGAGCTGGATTGGAGTCGTAATAATGATATTGCAGAATATTAGTGGCTGGCCCCTGCTTTTCTACTCGACTTAAGGCTGTAAAGTTTTGCCCATCGATGGAGCTTTCTAATTGATAATAATCGAGTTCTTTTTCTATTAATGCTTGCCACTCAATCAGGTTTTGCTCTTCTAATGCGATTCCTTCAAAAGCGACTAATTCTATCGGTAGGAAGATTTCACAAGTATAAGTTTGTACTTGAATGCTGTCTCTTCTGACACAAGTATCATTACTAATTTCGACCCAAATATCTTCTCCTTCGTTTTCGGCTGTAATGACATAATTAGGATCTATGCTGCCATCCTGCCATAGATAATCGTAATCATCTACGAACTCAAAGGCTAAATCAGGGTAAATAAGAGCCGTATCTTGCTCGCAAATAATTAGCACATCTTGGTAATTAAATGCTGGTAATTCGTTTATGCTAATCTGTACTTCATCACTTGCTTGACAGCCATTTTCGTCTGTTATGGTT
>JAHDDN010000203.1:7443-9184 GCA_020629335.1 Chitinophagales bacterium
TATGCTAATCTGTACTTCATCACTTGCTTGACAGCCATTTTCGTCTGTTATGGTTAAAGTGTAGATACTTGATTCGGAAATAGTAGCTGTTGCGTTTAGGAGAGTAGGATCATCTAATCCATCTATCGGACTCCATTCGTAAGAGAACGAAGCGTCTGGGGTTAGGCTTTCTGCTAAGATTATTTCTACAAGGCCTTCTCCTTCTTGACAAATCAAAATATCTTGAAATGTGGGGATTTCAAAATCAATACCTGTGGCCGTAATTTCAAAGTCGGCTGTAAAGGAGCAACCTTCATCATCTGTGATGCTTACAGAGTATAAACCTTCTTCTAAATTATTTAATGAATCGGTGTTTTCTGTTGTATTACTCCACGTAATATTAATGGGTTCAGCCCCGCCAGCAATATTCAGATAGACACTGTTATCGTCTTGGCATAAGGTCTGATTAATATTTAGGCTTACATTAAAATCAAATTCAATAATAGTTGGTAAGCCAATAAATGTTTCTGCTCCTTCTAAATAAAGTCCTTCATCTTCATAATCACATCCAGGCCCTTCTATATCGGGCTGATTAATGACTTCTAAGTAAGGTTGTGCTATATAATTATTGGGGCCTGCTTGAATTTCTCTACCTACATATATTTTCCCATCAGGACCTAATTGTAAGGCTCCGTAACCGTAAGTATCTGAACCGTGAATAATAGTTTTGGTACTTTCTGGGGCTGGATCAGTAATATTAAATTGTATGACGCCCTCATTTTGTGCGGAAAGGGATGATATGTAAAGTAATTCATTATTTGGAGAAAATTCTACTCCATAAATTCGATCTGGAAAATCATCTAAAATAATGGGATCTTCCAACACCATTCCAGTATCATAATCAAAATCGTAAACATGTACTTCAGCAGAAGAAAAATATACTATAGCTAGTTTATCTCCTTTTTTATTGAAGCGCATATAGCCTATTTTGTCATTTATGTCAGTGATAGTTAGCGCTAATTCAGAGACAACAGGATCTTCTGTCACGCCATTTTCATCTACTAAGTAGGCATTGAGATCAGGGCTATTATAAACTGTTGTACATACCCAAAATTTATTATCTCCGCATGCTCTAATGGCTGCTACTCTTTCGGTATTATTACTGAATAGAAAATTATTTTTTTCTATTACATCTCCTAAGCCTCCGTCTTCATTCATGTCTACTACAGAGTAACGAAAACCTCCAAATCCTTCTTTAAAGTCATTAGTGAAAATATAATAGATATTATTGTTTGGCCCTTGTGTATAGACATCTGGATGGGGAACTATGATACCTGATTGTGTACTGGATGCATCGCCTTCTAAACCGAAGCCTTCTGGCATTAATTCATGATCTTGATTCCATACATTTTTGCCATCGGTATAGAATAATAATTCGCCACTTTCGGGATGGGAAATACTGGCGACTCCTTCTCGAGTACACATGGCACCGTCTGTTAAAACGGTAGCTGTTCCGTCTGTAAAATCAATTCCTGCTTCGCAACCGAAATACCAAAAATTGCCTTCGTTTTGTGCAAAGATTGTTAAAGTGAAGAGGATGGTGGGGATTAGAGTTAAGCGTTTTTTCATTTTTGAGTATGTTAGGAGTTGGTATGCTAGTACGTTAGTAGTTGGTATGTTGTTGTTTAAAAGGCTAATGTACTTACTACTAATAGACTAATATACTTAAGAAATTGGCTTAGGGATGGAAGTGGTATGTGGC
>JAHDDN010000204.1 GCA_020629335.1 Chitinophagales bacterium
TCGTATTTAAAATAAAATAGCTTAAACAAAGACATAATCAGATAAGCCAAGCTCGTTGCTATTCCTGCCCCCACATAATTATAAGGTGGCACCAGTAATAGATTCAAAATGATGGTTGCCACTAAGCCCACTATGGCCGCATAAGTATTCACATAGTATTTACCTAAGCCCGCAAAATACTGACTAATAATAGAGGAAAAACCGAAGGAAGCCACACCTGGAGCCAAGACAGCGGTAATTAATTTGACAGGCCAAAAATCCTTACCAAATACCCAACTAAATGCTTCTACGGGAATCAATAGAATTGGAATCATGCAAAGCAAGGTCAGCACCGTACTAATTTTAGCCAAACTCAAAGTCAGTTGTTTAGCCTCTTCTTTATCCTTTAAATTGACGATACGGGCATACAAAACGAAGGAAATACTCTTGGGAACTATCCAAAGCGCCTCCGCAATTCTGAGTCCTACAGAATACAATCCTACCGAGTCAATCCCATAGTAAATCTCCACTACAAATAAGCTCAGACGATAGCTTATAAACTGCGCAATATTAGCGAGTTGTGCCACCCAACCGTAATTAACTAATTGCTTCAGATTTCGACCAAAATTGTCAAATTTTATATCATTCCAAAAGTGTCGACTCCGCCAAAAACTACTCAAAAAACTGAATCCAAAAGCTATATAAAGTGCTATGATATAGGATTGAATACTTTGCTCCCCAATAAAAATTAAGCTCGTCGCCAAGACACTAAATACCAAAAATATCTGTGCTAAAGCGATCGCATTGACAAATAGAATATCTTCCTTGCCAATGAGTAATTGATTATGAATAGTGAATAAACTACTGATGAAGGAAAGAAAAAATAAATGTCCTAATAGATCAGGCGGTACCAAGCCAAAGATGCCGAGTAAAATCGTTCCTAAAACACTGCAAATCAAAGCCCAAATGTAGGAGGGAAGCGTGAGTTGAAAGACGTTGACTCGTGGGCTCAAAAACACTAAAGCGGTGCCACCAACGATATTACTGGCCAGCATCACAAACATAATTCCAGCCATCAATAAACTAATAATACCTTGCCCTTCTTTTCCTAAATACTGCGTAGTTAGTATCACGGTCAAGAATTGAAAAACGACAGATAAAACCCTCGTCCCAAATGTATTGATTAATTTATTTAGCATGGTATCAAATCTCTCCTAATATCTCCTGAAAAAGCTGATGATAACGCTGCCCCACTTTCTCATAACTATAATGTTGCACAGCATACTCATACAAAAGTTGTGGATCATAATCTCGATAATGATCAATCATATACAGCAAGGCCTCCCGATAAGCGGACTCATCATCTAAAGGAACCAAGCGACCTACCGCTTCCCTAATATTTTCATTAGGGCCTCCACATTGTGTTGAAATGACTGGACGCCCATTTGCAATCGACTCAATCGGCACAATAGAAAAAGTCTCAAAATTACTAGCAATAGCCGTAAAACTCACTCGCTCAAAAAAATCATGTACCCACTTATTAGACTGCATCCCATGAAAGTAAACGAACTCGTCTAATGCGCCTAAATCTTTCGCTAATTGATGTAGCTGATCACGATCTGGCCCATCCCCAATGATGTGTAATTCGATAGTCGGTCGAACTTTTTTTAATTCAACCACTAATCTAATCAGCAAACTAATATTTTTGATATGATCTTTTAGAACCGAAATATTGGCAATGAGAATTTTTTCGTCCATTGAGTGAGGAGGAGGAGAGGAGGCAGGCATATCCACTACATTTGGAATTACTTCATAATTAGCCTTTAAGCCATTGGCCTCCATATTATTTTTCAAATAGGTAGAAACCGTGATGATACGAGCCGCATTAGTGGCTAATTTTTCCGTCCACCATTTTCTGATTGCACCCTTATTCGCATAAGTTTGTAGTTGAGGCAAAAAACCAGACCAACGCTCTGTAATCGTATAAGGAATCCTGTCACGTTTCCAAAGATAAAAAGTCCAAATATCCCATCGGGATAATACATTCAAATCTAAGATGTCTGGCTTCCCAAATTTTTCTTCTATCAAGCGATAAGCCTTCGTATGAGCTTTCCAAAATCGAATCCCTTTGATGGGCTTTTGCCAAAACTGACTTAAGTCATTTTGTTGATAATAAGATCGAAAAGTATGTACTCCTTCGTCTAATTCATAAGTGACATCATATACGCTCTCGTCTAATTGAGGGTCAGCTGATACAAATAGCACCGCCGTTTTGCAAAATTTAGCAATCGCCTTCGCCTTTCTATAAATAGCAATTGCCGATAATGGCTCCATGCGATTAGGATACCATTTAGCAATTAATAAAACCCTCAAATCATATTATTTTATCGTCTCTAAAAAAGCAGTCAATGCCTTCCAATACTCCTCTTGATGTGGATCATCTTCCCAAAGCACACGAGCACCATGTGTTCCTTCAGATTTAGGAATAAATTGCACCTTATTTTTTGCTTTTACTTGATTCATCAGTTTTTTCACCTCAGCCGATTCCTCCTTAGTAGAGGTCATAAAAGTAGGCTTACTTAAGCCCTTTATAGCCTGTTTCACATTAGGCGCATTATTAAAATACTCTCCAGGACTAAAAGCAATCACTGCATCCACCATTTTATGGTCATTAGCCACCTTCAATGCCAAAGAAGCTGAATAAGAACTTCCCATCAAGATCACATTATCCTTAAAACGCATTCCCATATAATTCACCGCAGATACCACATCGCCCTCTGCATCTATATATTCAGTAGACAAACCTGCGTCCTTTGCCTGTCGAGCCGTTTCATTTTTCATATCCATGATATCCCCACCAGACCTTAAATCAACCGCTAAGCAATTAAATCCTAACTCATTTAATTTCAAGGCAATATCCTTATACTCCGACTTATTAAATCTAGCCTGATGAAGCAATATCATATTCTTCGCAGTTTTACCCTTAGGCACATTTTTCGTTTCATACCACATACTACTCATCACAATATCATCTGAAGTAGGAATAGGCATTTTTACACCCTTAGAGGTCTCTGCCGCTTCCGTTTTAGGAGGCTCCACTTTAGTAGTCGTTTTTTCTTCCACTTTAGTTGGTTCTTTAGGCTTTTCCACCCTTTTAGGCTGATCATTCACACATCCTAAAGCCACAAGCATAAATAATAATCCAGTCAATAAAGTTAATTGGTTAAATAGAGTTAATCGGTTCATAGCATTGGTTTTAATATAAGCAATTAATTGGGGCTTCCTGCTGCGCTCAAAGAGCGAAGTGCGCAGCACGAGCCAAAATATTATGCATTTATCATTATGCATTACGCATTGCAAGCGAAGCGCAGCAGTCGGGCTGTCCGTTCTCATGTGGCTATGCTACTCCTACTACGCTAAGGCATATTTGTCTGCCCTTCGGGTCAGCCTGCATCTGCCTAATCTTCGTAAGTCGCATCATATACGCCCCATACCACTTCCATCCCTAAGCCAAAAAAACTCCAATTATCATTCCGCAATAGCTTTCGAGACAACATTCGCAGCTTTTTAAGCTCCATTTTTGCCCCTAAAGTCTACAAATAAAACAAAAAAGCAGAAAAAGAAAGCTTTTTATGAATTAAACAATAAAAATAAGCCTATTAAATTGGTTTAACTCAATGCAAGTGATAAATTTGTGCCTCGAATAAACATTTATAACAAAAATAACCTATGGAACTCGGAATTAAACTACTTGTACCACTATTAGGAGTTGTCGCACTCCTTTTTACATTTTGGAAATCAGCTTGGGTTTCCAAGCAAGAAGTGGGAAGTGAAAAAATGGGCCGAATCGCAGATAATATTTCTGACGGTGCGATGGCCTTCTTAAGAGCAGAATACACTATATTATCAATATTCGTTGTCATCGTGGCAGTCATATTGGGAGTAATGGGAAATCAAGAAGGATCTTCTCCTTTGATTGCTCTTTCTTTTATATTAGGAGCGATCTGTTCAGCATTAGCTGGATACATCGGAATGAAAGTCGCTACAAAAGCAAACGTAAGAACTACTAATGCTGCACGTACAGGTCTAGGTAAAGCCTTAGAGGTTGCCTTCGCTGGTGGTGCGGTCATGGGATTAGGAGTTGTTGGGCTTGGTGTATTAGGGCTAGGAACACTATTCTTAGTATATTCTAATATGGGATGGGATATCAATAAAGTAATTGCTGTATTAACAGGCTTTTCTTTTGGTGCCTCCTCTATTGCCTTATTCGCCCGTGTGGGTGGAGGTATTTATACTAAAGCAGCCGATGTCGGGGCAGATTTAGTAGGTAAAGTGGAAGCAGGTATTCCTGAAGATCACCCCTTGAACCCAGCCACTATCGCAGATAATGTAGGGGATAATGTAGGAGATGTTGCAGGTATGGGTGCCGATCTATTTGAATCTTACGTAGGTTCAATCATTGGTACAATGGTATTAGGAGCTGCCTTTATCGGATTAAGCGGTTTTGATGTTACTAATAATTTCAGCGGATTAAATGCGGTATTATTACCAATGATGTTAGCTGGAGTTGGTATCATTACTTCTATTATTGGTACTTTCTTCGTAAAAGTAAAAGAAGGGGGGGATCCACAAAAAGCATTAAACAGAGGAGAATTTCTTTCTGCTATATTAATGTTAGCCGCTACTTACGGATTAGTACAATGGATGCTTCCTGCATACTGGACATTCGGAGGTGTTGAATATACCAATACAGGCGTTTTCTGGGCAGTATTATTCGGTTTAGCTTCTGGTCTACTAATCGGTTTAGTAACAGAGCATTATACGGGTACAGGTACAGGGCCAGTTAAGTCTATCGTAAAGCAATCTTTAACTGGAGCAGCAACAAACATTATTGCAGGTTTAGGAGTTGGTATGATCTCTACAGCTATTCCTATCATCATCTTAGCTATAGCTATTATAGGTGCACACCACTTTGCTGGTTTATATGGTATTGCCATTGCAGCCGTAGGGATGCTTTCAAATACGGGTATTCAGTTAGCCGTTGATGCCTATGGGCCTATTTCTGATAATGCGGGTGGTATTGCAGAGATGGCAGAATTACCAAAAGAAGTAAGACAACGTACAGATAAATTAGATGCTGTTGGTAATACGACAGCAGCTATCGGTAAGGGGTTTGCAATTGGTTCTGCTGCCTTAACAGCATTAGCGCTTTTTGCAGCCTTCATTACAGCTTACAATACAAGTCATCCTAATGATATTTTAACAGGAATCAATATCACAGAACCTAAAGTAATGGCTTCATTATTCATTGGGGGGATGTTACCCTTCTTATTCTCTGCATTATCTATGAATGCAGTAGGTAGAGCAGCAATGGATATGATTAATGAAGTAAGAAGACAATTCGCTTCTATTCCAGAGTTAAAAGCCGCTTTAGCAGCCATGAAAAGAAATGATGGTGTTGACTTTGAAAAATGGTCTGAAAAAGATCAAAAGATATTTGAAGCAGCAGATGGTAAAGCAGAATATGGCAAGTGTGTAGATATCTCTACTAAAGCCTCTATCCGTGAAATGATCCTTCCAGGTTTAATTGCTGTCATCACTCCAATCTTATTCGGATTCTTAGGTGGTGCAGAAATGTTAGGTGGATTATTAGCAGGTGTTACTGTATGTGGTGTATTAATGGCCATCTTCCAGTCTAATGCTGGTGGTGCTTGGGATAACGCTAAGAAAATGTTTGAAGAAGGAGTAGAAATCGATGGTAAAATGTACTATAAAGGTTCTGAACCTCACAAAGCTACCGTTGTTGGTGATACTGTAGGTGATCCATTCAAAGATACTTCAGGTCCGTCTTTGAACATCTTATTAAAATTAATGTCAGTAGTTGCCTTAGTAATCGCAACAATGATATAATATAAATTTTGGTATAGTAGGAAAGCTTTGTAAGGCTTTCCTACTATCTTAACCCATTAACAATAAGTAATGTCTCAATACCTTAACGCTCTTAATGAAAGTGAGCAAAAATTATTAATTGACGCCCCTGTTTTAATAACTTTACTAGTTGGCGGTGCAGATGATAATTTAGATAAGAAAGAAAGAGAATGGTCTTCTAAATTAACGAACTATCGTACTTTAGATGATACCAGTATTCTACAAGAATATTACGAGCAAGTAAATGTAGATTTCGACAAAAAACTAAATGAGTTTGTTGAACTATACCCAGAAAAAGCTGCTCAACGTAATCCAATGATTGCAGAGCAATTATCTAGCTTAAATGATATCATTGCAAAGTTAGATGCAGAATTTGCTCATGAGATTTACAAAAGCCTGAAAAGCTATGCGGAACAAATCGCTAAATCTTCAGGCGGTATCTTAGGTTTCTTCAATCAAAATGCAGAAGAAAAAAGATGG
Source organism: Chitinophagales bacterium (assembly GCA_020629335.1). The sequence goes on from JAHDDN010000204.1 coordinate 6,388, forward strand.
ACAGAACTACCTATGTTAAATGAGGTAGCTCCACCACCTCCTCCACCAGAAGAAGAAGCATAGAATTGTAGTTGAACTACAAATCAAAATAAAATTGACAAAATGGCATCTATAGCTGGAAACATTATAGATCTCGTGCAAGAAAAAATATTCAAAGGGGTGATTCATTGGGAAAACCAAAGGATCACCCTTATTGAATCTAAAGAGGTCAAAGAAGAACAATACATTTTACCTGGCTTTGTGGATGCCCATGTACACATCGAAAGCTCTATGCTGACGCCAGCTGAATTTGGGCGTTTAGCACTTCCCCACGGAACCATCGCAACCGTTTCTGATCCTCATGAAATTGCGAATGTATTAGGTATAGACGGAGTCTACTATATGCTCAAAGATGCCCTCCGATCTCCACTCAAATTTAATTTTGGCGCTCCCTCATGCGTCCCAGCCACTACCTTCGAAACAGCAGGCGCTGTCATTTCCTTAGCCGATATAGAAGAATTATTCCAACGTAAGGACATTCGCTACCTAAGTGAGATGATGAACTTCCCTGGTGTACTTTATGCAGACCCTAAGGTAATGGCTATACTCGATTTAGCTAAAAAATATAAAAGACCAATTGATGGCCATGCCCCAGGATTAAGAGGCGAAACGGCTAAAAAGTATATTGACGCAGGTATCAGCACAGATCACGAATGCTTCACCTTAGAGGAAGCACAAGACAAGCTGAAATACGGCATGAAAATTCTCATTAGAGAAGGCTCCGCAGCTAAAAACTTTGAAGCACTCATTCCCTTACTTAAGGATCATCATGAGCACATCATGTTCTGTAGCGATGACAAGCATCCTAATGATTTAGTCGTAAGTCATATTGATGAGTTGGTAAGAAGATGTCTAAGTAGGGGAGAAGACCTAATAAAAGTGCTCAAAGCCGCTTGTTTAAATCCTGTTAAACACTACGGCTTAGAAGTAGGCCTATTACAAAAAAACGATTTAGCCGACTTCATAGTCGTCAATAATATAAAAGATTTTAAAGTCCAACAAACTTATATCAATGGCGATTTAGTAGCCGAAAATGGCTTTGCTAATCAATCTTATCAAGCCGCTCCAATTGCTAATCATTTTAATACTGATCTCAAGGCACCATCTGATTTTAAAGTGGAGGCAAAAGGAAAACAAATTCGAGTCATTGAAGCAATGGATGGGCAACTGATCACCAATGAACTCCAATTAGATGCCTTGATAAAAGATGGACAAGCAGTTTCCAATGTAGATCAAGATATTCTAAAAATAGCAGTTGTCAATCGTTACTCTAATCAGCCACCAGCTATTGCCTTTATCAAAAATATAGGATTAAAAAGAGGCGCCATTGCGTCCTCTGTAGCACACGATTCTCACAATATAGTCGTAGTAGGAGTAGATGATGAATCTATCTGTAAAGCCGTTAATTTATTAATAGAAGCTAAAGGAGGCTTATCTTTAGTAGATGGAGAAAAAGAGGAGGTTTTAGCACTTCCCGTAGCAGGAATCATGACCAACGAAAACGCCTATTTAGTGGCAGGTAAATATACCCTTTTAGATCAAATGGCTAAGGACTTAGGAACGCCTCTTAAAGCGCCATACATGACCCTTTCATTCATGGCCCTCTTAGTCATTCCTAACCTCAAATTAAGCGATAAAGGCTTATTCAGCGGCAATGACTTCAAATTTACGGATCTCTTTATTTCGTAAATTATTTGGGTTTAATTGTCTCCATAAAAATACTATAAAAAGGATCGGCCTTAGCGTTTTTTGGCGTTAAAAAAATCCCCCTCCTTAAACAAGGAGGGGCCAGGGTTGGTTGCTAAAATATTAACTACTTATAAGGAAAATGCTTCGCCATCCTATAATTCAAAGCATCAATCACCTCATTAGAAGGCTGTGTCCAATCCGCTTCCATCTGATCCGTCATAGACCAAAGAATACTCCCATCAGCCCCATTAATCAGATTGATATTAGAATAAATATCATTAGATTTAGTAGCGCCCTTTCCAGCCAATAAAGGCAAGATATTCTTAGACAAAGCAGAGATTAACTTCACCCCAATATCAATTCCATAAGAAGTCAAATCAGAGAAATAACGCTTCTTCTCCACTCGACTTATAATCACTGCATCCACTCCTAATAAATCCGCTAATTCTTCAGGATCTTCCTCCCAAGAATCCGTAATACTAATATCATTCTCCTCCAATATTTTATTCGTCCGAGTAATCGGCTGTATTTGCACTCGCATCCCCTTATTATTCTTAGCACTACTCTTCAATAATTGATTTTGTAAGGAGATTTGGAAAGCCTTACTTTCTGCTTCCTGCATCTTTACTTTCTCTTCCTCATCCAAATCAAAGCCCAAAAAGCCAGATAAAATCATCTGGACAGGCAAAATAGCCACCTTTTTATGAGTAGCAGTCGTTTTCTTAAACCCCTTCGCTTGATAATAAGGCTTAGAACAAGCCCCCATCATCAACAGCATGGCAGCCAATAAAAATAGTACGGATAATTTTTTCATATCAATTGAGTTTGAATTACATTTATTAAGACGATTCTTGGTGGAAGAGATACATAGCAATTGACATTATTTATCATTATTCATTTGAGCTTTCCCATGCGTTGGTAAAAGCGAAGTGCGCAGCACGAGCTATTCATCATTAAACATTACGCATTCATCATTATAATTAGGGGCTTCCCCTTTCTAATTTTTCATCGGACCGTAGGGGCGCTACCTATGTGTGCGCC
>JAHDDN010000205.1 GCA_020629335.1 Chitinophagales bacterium
CGTGGCGTTGGTCAATCGAAGGATTAAAAACCGCCGACTATCAAAGCTATAAAGACAGGAACGCAGCAGCAGCTAAAAGAGAGGAGGAGGAGTTGCAAAGCGAAATCTCACAAGCTTTAGAAAAAGCCCAGCTATACGCCCAAATAAAGCCTAAAGCAGCACCCGAAATAAACACGCTCAACAAATTAGATAAAAGGCTTATAACATGTCCAAAGCCTAGCTTTATAGTATATAAACAGGACACAGACACAAGCCAACAGACAAAACAGACTATTCGACGGGCTAAGTATTCCAAGCAAGCGCCACCGTTGCGAATAGTCCCAAAGCGCCCTAATTTGGGGGCGCTGGATAGTCGCAGCTCCTCCAGCAGATCAGTAACAGCTCCAGCGGCTCCTCCTCCAGTGCTGCGCCATCACATCAAAAATCTAAGATATGCTAAAAATCAGAGTGCAAGCCACGACAGAGGCCGAAGCCAAAGCAGTTATTAAGCAACGAAAAGCGGTCTTTCCAGACTTAAATTTTACTTATCCAAAAGAAGGGAACAACCCAAAATACAAAGGCCGTCAAAGCTTTTTTAGTCACGGCTCGAAATATGAAAAGAGCGACACAGGCGACTAGGCAACAGCAACTCCAGCAGGGGCAAAAGTTACGGACACATAAAGACCAGGCGTTTTAGTGTTGGCCATTCGTAGAGATCAGCAACGGCTCCTCCAGAATAGCCCCATTTTACGTTTTATTTTTTTAGATACTTTAAAATTACTTTTTCCGTACGGTGATTAACTCTTTTAACTTTCTTCACCAGTTGAGTTACAACAGTTTTTTTTTACTATGATAGTATATTGTTAAAAAAAAGCCGCCCTTTTTTTTGGATAAGGGCGGCTTTATAAGTTTGGGAACGAAACACTGAATAAAATAAATAACCTTCTTAAGTAGATTCTACAGGTGTTGAAATATTGAATGCTTTCTTAAAGTTCTCTATAGATTTTGCTAACTCCAATTGACTATCCTCTTGGTCAAAATCTACATTATCTAAGTCGCTTTCTCCGTAAGAGACTAATAGTAGAATAGATACGGGAATCATTAGTACTTTCGCTATCTTCTCTACTTGTTCAATACGAGGGGTTTTAACCCCCTTTTCAATACCTGATATATAAGACTTTGACAAGCCTGTCTTATCTGCCAACTCTTGTTGAGTTAAATATTTAGAGGTTCTTAAACTCTTAATATAGATTCCAATTCGATGAGTTTTCATAATCACTCTTTTGGTTATTAAAAATATACTTTGAGGTGGCGAATTTATTAAAAAACAAATCACTTATAAAAAGTAATAGGCATTGATATACCCATATTATCAATATTGAAAATTGGAAGATCAATTCCTTAATAAAAGCTAACATTGTAGTATCAGTAGCTTTTTTTAAAACTAAAATTAAAGCATTAATAGCCTCATATAAATCCCTGTTGTGTTTTAGCGAATCAAAGCTGAATCGCAAGAAAATTACTTTAGTCATGATTAAAAAGTTTAAAATATTGAAAAATAAAATCGCATATGTGGCATTGGTTGTTGTGTAAAGTAAGATGTCACCCATTTCTATATGTTACCTATGAATAGGTGACATCTTACAAATGTTACACATTAATGATTATCCTATAAAATCCCAAGCAGCTCTTATAGCTAATCCTCCAAGTGCTTTCTCTGCAATTTTACATGCAAGAGATTTTTCTCTTTTTGTTGGAGTTGGAGATTTGTCTTTTTCAATAAACTGAATCAGACGTAATGTATCACTCATAAGTGCAAGTAGCTTATTTTGATTCTCGCTACAAGGATTGTTTTTTTCATTTTCCTTTTCATACATTTCCGCAAAGCGATTTAAAAGGTTGATCGCTTTTGTTGAACGTTCTACTGGATTATCATTTTCTTTATATATTAACTCATTTGCCATTTTTACTGATTTTTAAATTAGTTTTCCTACAGGAATTAAAATACGCAGGCATTAATTGAAAATTAGCTAAGGCGGCATCAATTTAAGTGCTAATGTAATTGCTCTCAAAAAGGTTGTTCTATGTTTCATAATTAGGTGTTTATGTATTTAAAATAACAGTGTTCACTCACAGCAAACAATACTGTATACTACATTATACAATTACAACAGAATAAAAGTTCACTCACAGCAAACAAAAAAAAGCCTGTACCACTGAACTCGTTTCACATTAGCTTATAGGTTGAATGCCTCCATCAATAAGGGGGGCATTTTTGACTCTCGAAATTAGAAATATAAACAGTTCATTATCAATAATATTATTGCACCTTTTTTGATAGGGCATATAACAATTACTTTGAAGCCTCACTTTTTGTGGCACAGGCAATTTTGCCCAATGCTGATCTCTACGAGAGATCAGCAACGCCTCTAAACATTCCCTATCATTTGTCTTTGTCTTTCAATTGTCGTACATTCGTCATACAGTTAATAATGTCCTATAACTGTTATTATAGGACGCTAAAAATAAGGCAAATCAAAAACCAATGAAAGTAGTTAAAACCACCACCACCGCCCAAATTCAAAAAGCGCAGCAGCTCCTCCTCCAAGGGGACAAACTCGAAGCGGCGCACCTTGACCAAAACAGCAAAGTAAACTATCTATCTGATATTAAAGTTTTCAATCAATATTGTGAGGACTACGCACTCCAAGCACTACCAGCATCGACCGCAACAATAAAGGCATACATAGCGCACCGAAAAAATAACGGCATCAAATACAGTACAATAAAACGCAATGTATTAGGTATTAGAAAGTGGCACCTCCTCAAAGGAGAAGCGGACCCAATTACTGAGAAAATCAAAAACACGCTTAAAGGACTCCGTAAGACTTTACGCAGTGACTCGAATAATAAGCAGCTAACAGCCGCCCAAAAGCGTCAAGCCTTAAAACAGATCACTAACAAGAAAGCCGCCGCTTTGAGTTTTCAGAAATTGGAGGAGGCATTGCAAGCAGTTGACGAAATAAGCGAAAAGCAACCGATTAAGTGCATAAGAGATAAGGCAATACTTAGCCTTTTGTTTTGGGGAGCTTTCAGGCGGTCCGAACTGGCAAGCCTCCAAGTTTTAGACGTAGCTCGAATCTTTGATAATAGCGGCGTACATTCTCATTATACTATCACTTTAAGAGACGCTAAAAACTTAGAAGATGATAACGACACCAAAGTGATTCCTTATCAATCTAATGTGGCTATTTGCCCAGCCCGAAAATTAAAGCAGTGGCTCGACCTTAGCGGCTACGGTACTATATTAGCTAACTATGAAGCGGCGCAGGAACTACTAGAAGAAGCAAAGACAACAGAGGCTAAAAAAGCAGCGCAGCAGCTCCTAAACATGGCAGAACTAAACGACACCTTTTTATTTCCATCTATGCGAAAAGGTGACAAGCTCCAAGAAGGCAAACCCATCACAGGAAAGACAGTTGATAGACTTGTAAAAAAGTACGCTGGCGCAGGTTTTAGCGGACATAGCGGACGAGTAGGATTTATTACAGAATCAAAAAGGCAAGGGCTAACAGATAGCCAAATTATGAACCAAAGTTTGCACAAAGTCGCTCGTTCTGTACGTCGTTATGATGAATCTAAAAACGATATCAAGCAGAACGCCGCCGCTTTACTTAATGCTTAAATGATTGTTGAATATATACAGCGTGAAGATTTGCGGACACTTTACGCCTCAGAAAGACCAGACGCAGCACCTCCTCCATAATCGGAGTAAGTGCTGCGCCTTTTATTTTTCTTCATCAGAGGATTTATTTTGCTTCCCTTCAGAAACTCGCAAGTGTTTTTTTATACGCCAAAATTGGAATAATGATTGCAAAACAAGCCCTTAAATATTGTCTATATATTGCGAACCAGTGCAGCCGCTTCCCCTCTTTTAATTCGCTAAAGAAAGGTTTTTATATTTTATTAAACCTAAACCGTAAACAAATTAATAAGAGTTGATTTTTAAGGTCAGCCCATCAAAGTAGGGCTTAAAAATCCAAATACGTTTTTTTGCCGATAAAGAGAAATATACCGTTTAGTTAACCTTATTGCTAAATGCTGCTCTTGTTAAAATTTAAGCTCAAGTTGCTTAGGTGTTTTTTGCTTTTTGTTAGTCGTAGTTAATTGTGATTCTCCTTTTAAAATTCTCTGATTCATTTCATTATTAGATAGGCTTTCATTTAAGGAAACATTTGAAAGAAGCGCCTCATAGACGGCATTTCTGTTTGATTCTTTCCCGCCCACATGATAAAAATGTTCTTTTGTGGTAACAAAACAATCTTTCCATATACTGAAAATATAATCATTTGTTCTATATTTATTGCTCAACCAAGTAGATTGTATAAAAGTAGCACCTGATTTAATTAAACCGTCCTTAAGTAACATTTCTTCTTCTTCTGACCATGAATCAAAATAATCTACGTGTCGCCCAATATATGGTGGATCAGAATAAACCAAATCTGTTGGTCTTATTTCAGTAAGTGTATTTGAAAAATCTTGATTTTTGAAAGTAAAATTGCCGTTATCAATTATTTGACTAACATTTTCAACTTGGTTCGTAATTTTAGTAACCAGAGCTTTAGCAAAACGATTAGGTTTCTTACAAAATGGAACGTTAAATCCTCCTTTTTTATTAAATCGCATCATACCATTAAAGCAGGCTCGACTCAAAAAAAGAAAGTCCAGAGGGTTCCCCTCATTGTTAAACCTATTTCTTAATTCATAGTAATGTTGTCCGTCAGAATCAAGAAGTTTTTGGCCTTCTTTAATTAGATGGTCTTTTACTAATGCACTTGTTATTTTTTTTCTTTTTAAAGATTCGTAAAAATTTATAATGTGTGGATTGCTGTCACACATAAGGGACTCCTTAGCCTTAATGTTAAACCCAACGACTCCAGTCCCCATAAATGGTTCCACCCATCGTTCAAAATCAATATCTTTGACATTTAACGAAATCCAGCTAACAAGCTTGGTCTTAATTCCTTGAGATTTAATTGGGGGTACTTGTGTTTTGTTTGTCATAATTCTTCATCTTTAAAAGGCAGTTCTTGAATTTCTTTTTTATTCCTATCTAAGGCATCTCGACCTTTTTCCTTATATTCTAAATAACTTTTTAAATTAGTATAAGGTCGTGAAATGCCTATTTCTTTTGACATTTTATTATCTATAAAGTGCATCCAGTAATCGTCAAAAACCTCTTCTCCAAGTTTTGAAAATATGCCTTTTCCTTCTATCAATTCTGCAATATTTCTTGAAGATCCTATATTTCGAGTATTCCCACTTCCTTTACTTGCTGATGCTATTTTATACTTAGGTTGTACAAAGAATTGGAAATCTTTAATGACTGATTTTATTTTGCCTAAATCTTTAAGTTCAAAAACATCTTTTTCATTTGGTTTGTCATCTGTATGAGAATAAAGGACACCAAATACAATGTGAGCTGAATACTCTGAATATGGATAGCTAATACTTGGCGTATCATCTCTTTTTTGAAAATATCCTTGGTATGTCCCCAAAGTCATTCCTTTGATTCTTGTGTTAGATTGCTTAATAGAACTCTTAATGTCAACCGCAAATTTTTTATTTGTTTCATTGCATATAAAAGTTAGATCGGGATAAAAGTTTTGTTTTTCTTGATTTTCTAAGGATAAGTTATTCTCTTTTGCAAATTTTTCAAATGCTGGAATTAATAAAATTTCAATTACCTTAGAGACAACCTTAGTATCTACGGAAATAGTGTAGATTCTACTATATATATCAATAAATCCCTTAACTATCCAGTCGCCATCATTTGACGCTATGATTTTATTGTAGCCTTGTGCCTCATTTCTAAGCGCTTTTTCAAATTCATCTTTATTCATAATCTAAAGGTAATATTTTGAGTTTACTTACTTGGCTATTTATAAAAGCTTGGAAAATAACCTAACAAAAAAAGCGCAGTTTGAGAGAAATTGAAACTATCAATTAATCGGAATCACTGCGCCCTGTTATGATTTTCCCATCATTACGGCACTAAGATACGAAATTAAAAGAAATGGAATTTGACACTTTTACGGCTTGGATAGTGGCCCGAAATCGGAACTATCAAAATTCTACTATTGCAGTGTGGAAGCATAGGCGGTTTATACCTGACAAGCCAAAGCAGCAACGGCTCCTCCTCAATGGCCATGCCTTGAAAAAATCGTATAAGCTGCTAAGACTGCGCTATCTTAGATTATGCGGCCTAATGTACCCACGTTACACACTAACAGATCACAAGCGCAAACATTCAACAATGACAGTGCAGCAATGGCTCCTCCTCACAGATCAGATAAGGGACGTCTTAGCACTATTAGCAGACTTTGCGAATAGACCCGAACCTAAGCGGCTACTTAGGGTAATTAATGACAATCGAATTAAAGCTTTTGTATTATTCCCATATAGTAAGGTAGTAATTGAGAAGCTCCAGCGCAACCCAAAAGCGGACGTTTCAATTTATCACTTATGCCTAATGCGGTCTAACTGCTTAGAAGCGATTAAGAGAACCCAGCCGCTAATAAAAACGCTCGTTCGTATCTAAATTTTTAGGTTTTAGGTAGGTTCGTAATTTTCCATTAATTGCAAGGTGTGGACGTGTATTTGTCCACACCTTTTTTTTATAAAAGACCAGGAACATTTGAGGCGCTGGAAGCCCCGTAAACATTGACTTTGTTTAGTCGTGAATGTTTTTTTATGAAAAAAAAAGGAATAAATTGTGTGGAATTTATGGTGTAAATGACTCTTAATAGTAGACGCCTATTTAGTAGAAACGAAAAATTAAGTTTTTATAGGCTTAATAATAGGTTTAGCCCTTGCCTTTTTCATTTTTAGGCAGGGGCTTTTTATATATCAGTATAAACGAGTTTATATTGATGTAAAGTTATTTAGTTTTATACTTGTGCTTTTTTTCGTACTTCGTAAGATATTCGTTTAATGCGTTTTCAATGAAAAGGTTTTGTAAGTTGTGCTTATCATCATCATTAAATTGGGCGTGTTGTACTGCCTTTTTTAAACGGCTTTTAGTTGTCGGATTCATCTTTATTAAATGACTTTTCCAATCTTTAGGTATTCGCTTTGTTGGGCCTGTCTTTTTAGAAACTGCTTTTTTAGCGTCATTCGCTTTCATTTGTTTAAACTCGCTCATAGGGTTAGTTCTGTTATTTAAGTTGTTTTTAACTGCGCTTTTTTTCTTATCATCGCTCATAATATTCTGATTTAGATTAATTCAGCTAACACGCTTTTTGTTAGCTCGTTTATTTCCTCAATAGCTCGACGGTTCCCAGCATCAAAAATGCTTTTGCCGTATTCGATGGATTCACTATATACAACTCTATTGTATATTATACCGTTTAATACCGATATATTTTGAGTCTTTAATAAATCAATTGTTCTATGTAGGACATTGGAACGAGACGCCATATTTAGCACCGCTACGGCCTTTGTGTTAGTGTTGGCTGTTATATACTCATTTGTATTAATTAAGCTTATAGCGTCCATAATGGAGGGCTTACAGGGCATTAATACTAAATTAGAGGCTTTCAGTAGTGGCAGCGTGCGCTCCGTAGCTTGTGGCGCTAAGTCTGCTATTATAATCTTATGATCCAGCTTTGCCAAGTCGGACGGCTCCAGCACCTCCAGCAGTGGAAGCTCCAACGCTGGAAATACATTTGCAATATTAGTTAATGACTTTTGTGTGTCAGCATCTACAATGCCAACCTTATGCCCCGTTTTTGCTAATGACTTAGCTAAGTGTATTGTTAATGTAGTCTTTCCAGTACCTCCCTTATTGGTGAAAATCGAAACGAGTGCAGGCATAGTTTAAGTTTTGGTTTATACAAATATACACCTTTTTATACTAATTGTTATCGGTATATTGTGTATATACTTGTTTAGTTTGTTTATACTAATATAAACAACTATATTTGCACTGCTTACACTTCGATATACATACGATATTAAAAAGGCAAGCCCCTAATTTTACAATGAAGTGTAAGCAGTTTCATAAGTGATTTAGGGGCTTTTGCTGTTTTGTAAGAGGCGCAGCAGCTCCTCCTCCAGTATCAAATAAAAAAAGGTGCAAGTATCACACGCTAATGTCAACTTACACCCTAATCAAAAAACCGTATTAAATACGATTCCATGACAAAGATAAGCTTTTCTATTAGAGCGCCATAGTTGCGCCCCTACCCTATGCAAAAAAAAAGGAGGCCCGAAGGTGCCACCACTAGCAAACACACGCATAAAAGCCTAAAAAACTACCTACACGCTATAAAATAGGGTAGGGGCTTATTATTAATCAAAAAACTGTATTTATGTATTTCAAAAAAAAGACAGCCGCCGAACAAGCAGCGGCCACCGAAAAAATAAACGGCCCCATTTATATAGCAGATCCTCCAGCGCACAAGCTGCGAAATCATTATTTACTACGCCACCCAGCCACCGCAATAGTTGGCGCTATTGGCTTTGTTCTCCTCCTCCTTATGTTGGCAAGTATTCCAGCCGACACCGCCCGAAGTGTCGAAAAAAAGCCCGTCATCAAATTTGAAAATATCAATTTCTATTCCTGCGATGATGAAAGCGAACCGATTAGCTTAAACCATTTGTTCACCTCCTCAAATTCTAATCATGCCTAAGAGAACAACAACCAGCAGACGCCGAACCAGTACCACCAAAGCGCCCAGCAAACAAGCAACTTACTTTGAGAAAGCACTAGCTTATTTGATAGTTAGTATAGTTGTGTACGGCTGTTTTATTTACGACCCGACCGCCGACCCATTAGACGGGCAAAGCTACGGGCAACGGCTAAGATCAGAGCGACACGCCCACGAAAAAAACTATGACATATACGATTATCGACGGACGCCCGAAGTGCAAGCATACAACCGAAACCGAACAACAGGAATGCCCAGCTATTACAATCCCGAAACGGGCGCTATCACTTCTTACGATGATTACCACCGTAACCACTACGGCGGCTAATACTATTTAGGAGAATTTAGCAGCAGCCGCTCCTCCCCAATTGGAGCGGCTGCATTTTCGATTAATCAATTATCATTATCAAATATGAATACATCATAC
>JAHDDN010000206.1:0-1879 GCA_020629335.1 Chitinophagales bacterium
ATCATGGAGATAGTAAAAGCAGATCAAAACCCCGTCTTAGTAGGTAGTGCTTTAATAGATCATCTAAGAATCAATTTTGAGGAGGCCAAAGAACAAGCAGTAAAGACTAAGGCGAATACTTTTAAAACTCGATCACTTGCGGCTAAGGCTTTTAATAACTTTTGCTGGAGAACTGGAGAAACTAAAGTTTTCACTATATCGAATACTGATATTATACTTAATGCTCCTATTAGTCCTGAAATGATGGCGACCTTTATTTACTACTTGCGCTCCGATCAGATCAGGATGGAAGCAGAACCCGAAAAAGAACTACCTCCTTATGGTTTGAATACGATTCATACATGGGCTGGATGTATTAGCGGAATTTGTAAAAGCAATGATTATGCAAGTCCGCTAACAGGAAAGGTAAAACAGGCTTTAAGCTACTTAGGAGAAAAAGGAGGCAAACAGGCCGAGTCTATCAGTGAGGCGCATTTATGCGATGTAGTTAGTACGATTGATACCAGCACTAACTTAGGTAAAAGGGATAAGGCTATTTTACTCCTTTGCTTTGATGGTGCTTTTCGTAGATCAGAGCTAGTAAGTATTGAGTGTAACGAATCAAAGGAGGCTCCTTTGTACATTGAGTTGAAAGATTCAGGTTTACGAATCCATGTACAAAAGCACAAAGGCAAAAAAGACGAAAACGACAACTTTTATAAATTCATTCCATCGAACCGTAAAAACTTAGAAGTCTGTACAGTCCATGCAGTGAGGCAATGGCTGGAAGCTTCCCAAAATCAAAATCATTTATTTAGTACGGTACATAAGCGAACTGATAAAGTACACACCACCGCTTTAGCTGGCAACTCAATTGATAGAATAATAAAACAATACTTTGGAAGTGATTACAGCGCACATAGTATGCGAGTTGGTTTTACTATTGCGTCATTCATGGCTAAAGTATCAAAGGAACGTATCATGCGCTATTGTGGCTGGAAAACTGACGCTATGTTTATGCGATATACTAAACAAGCAGATGCAGAAGAAAACACCCCCGTACGATCATTAAACCGATTTAAGGAAATAGGATTGAAAAGAGTTAATTAAAAATAGTTCGTGAATTACGAACTATGGATAATTTAGTGTATATTTGTAGTACGATGAGAGTAATAGCAAAGTCAACATTAAGAAATTTTTGGAGTAAGCACACCGATGTAGAAACGCAATTAAAAGAATGGTATACTATTGTGTCTAAGACTGAATTTCAAACACCTAATGACTTTGTTTCCTACTTTGGTGCTTCTTGCACAATTGTTACTAACAATCGTGTTATTTTCAACATAAAGGGGAATAATTACCGTCTAATCGTTAAGGTCAATTATGAGTATCAAACTATTTACATTCGCTTTGTAGGTACTCATGCAGAATATGACAAAATCAATGCAGAAACTATATAGTATGAGATTAAAACTAATAAAAACAGAAAAACAGTACCAGACAGCTTTAAGCCGTGTTGATGAAATATTTGAGGCTAAAAAGAATACGCCCGAAGGGGACGAATTAGAAGTATTAATTTTACTCATAGAAGATTATGAAGCAAAGCATTATCCTATTGAGCCGCCTAATGATCCTATTGAGTCTATTAAATTTCACTTAAATAGATTAGGGCTTAAACAATCAGATTTTGTTAAAATAATTGGTCATAAAAGTACAGCCTCCGAAATACTCAATAAGAAAACACCTTTAAGCTTGAAAAACATTAGAAAAATTCATGCAGCTTTAGATGTTTCTTTAGAGAGTTTAGTACAACCTTATGATTTAGCAAGCTAAAAAAGTACCAGGCTTTTTTTATCGCTACCAAGTCAGCATTTACGGACACTTTCAGCAGTCCATGAAA
>JAHDDN010000206.1:1979-9066 GCA_020629335.1 Chitinophagales bacterium
GAAAATTACAATAACTGGAGCAAGCAGTGGCGACTCGTTACGGAAAAGTACGCCCAGACTATTAATGCAGTAGAACACTACAAAGAACGCTCGAAGGACGCTTTTTACTTTTGGAACAATGACAAACAAGAGCGCAAAGTGGATGCTTACATTCTCTTCTCATTCCTCTATACCTTCTTAAAAACCTTCATTGATAGCAAAGCTAAAAAACGATTTAAAGCACATCATGCAGAAGATGCTCGAAAGCTTCTTTTAGACGTCTTAGATTTTTGTATTGACTGTTTTAAAGACTTGGATTTTCAAAGGCAAGCTAATGCAGTTGGAGACGGTAGAAAAAATCTAAGCCAAACAAAAAGCGTCGTCAAAATCATCTACCAAACTTTTTTAACGGTGGAATCAATGACAAATCAAAAGGATTTGACGGATAAACTTTCCATGTTTTTAGCAGACCAAAGAATACTAATTAACTTACTTAGAATGATAGCAGACGGTGCTAACGAATACCGTTCTAATGAATTTTACGCTCAAATGTTAGGAGTCATCAGAGCGATACAAAAAAACGGATTAGCTAATACGGAATTGATCCCAGAGGAGGAGTATAATAGCTTGATGCTTGATTTTGTGAAAATATCACTTTTCGCTATTGCAGAAAATCGAATTAACAGCGCATCACCAATGACTGAAAGTTTCGTTGAAAGTCGGCTGAGGGGTCAGGTAGTGGCATAAAAAATGCGCATCATTTGGAAGTCGGAAATAACAGGAAAGTTAGGAGACTTGGACAATGATACGCCCCCAAAATTAAGTAAAAAAAATTAGAATGAAATTCAAAGAAAAGAAAGCTAAGAAGATTATTGCAAAGCATGGTTTGTCTAGTAATACGCTCAACACTTGGAAGCATCGACAAGCGATACCTGACAGGTACGATAAGCGTAAAAATTACGTGAAGCGTTCGCCCATCACAGGCGACGCCCTTCTAAGAGCTAATAGATTGTTGAGAGTTGGCTGGATATGCTGGAAGCACTTAAAAATCAATCAAAATCAAATTACAGCACATAAAGCGAAAAGGAACAATCTTGATTTAGTGGCTTATGACTCGCTTGTTAGCCAAATTAAAGAAGTCGGCTTTTTATTGCTACCTTATATCAATACTGGAGATAAGTGTGAATTATTACGCATCATAGAAGATAAGCGAATCAAGCACACTAACTTATTTCCTGCTATGTTTTACCGATTTTTTGCCACTGTCAAAAAAGGGGAAGAACTGGAGCCAATGGTAGCTAAACAATTTCATACAGAAGTCAAACGCCAATATAGCTACCTATCTAAAATCATTGAAGATTTACCCCGTATCAGTAAGATAAGATCAAAGCAAAAAAAGAGAATGGAAATGAATGTTGAATTTCATTCTTAGTCCTTTGATGTATTTTTGACGTAGATAATTTAGCCTCCTCTTTTCCGATAGATTAGAGGAGGCTTTTTTGTCTCCAGTGCGGCCTCCTCAAAAGTTGCCAACAACAGCAGGTTTATTTCGCTTTTTTTTTAGATCGTTGTTAGGCAGGTCTTTACGGTTATTGGGGTAAATCGTTGATAGAGGCTAAGTCTCTTACTTTTTGGCTACTTGGTTTTGATTTGATACTTTTTTTCAAAGCTATCTAAATAAGCCTTGATAGCTTCATTGATAAATAAATCCTGCAAGTCAATTTCCTTTAAATCTAAAGCGTGAGCGATGCCGACCGCCTTTATTAGTCGCTTTTTCAATAGAGGGTCCATCTTAACCATTTTAACCTTCCATTCGTCAGGAATACGCTTTGTCGGTCCTGTCTTTTTATTCGACTTATCTTTTTTCTTAGTAGACTTCATTGTCACATTAAGTGCGCTTGTGTCTACTTCTAAATCACTAGGTACCTTTACCGTTTCTTTTTCTTTTTCGTTGTTCCTTGCCATTATATTAAGTTTTGTAAAATCTCGTTCGCCAATTGGTTTAACTCGTTTATTGCTTGACGATTTTTAGCCTTATAGATATTGATTGACTGACTAATACTATCACTATACACAATGCGGTTTTTTATAACAGTTTTCAAAATTGGAATATCATGTTCCATTAACATCTTCTTTGTTTCTGCAATTGCATTCGTATTGCTTTGCACCATATTAAGCACCACCACCGCCTTAGTATCTGTATTAGCTTGAATATATCGAAAAGTTTTTATCGTGCTTACAGCGTCAAAAATAGACGGTTTACAAGGCATAATAATAATATTACTCATTTGCAGAACTTCCAAAGTATCTGCCACGATTTGAGGGGGCATGTCTGCAATAATAATCTTATGCTCCAGATCTGAAATATCTTTAATAGAACATTCCACTAAAGGCAGATTATAAGACGGTATTAATTTAGCTATATTAGTAAGCGATCTTTGAGGGTCCACGTCTATAATACCAACCTTTGCAGTTTTTGCATAGGCGTGTGTAAGCATTACAGAAAGAGTTGACTTCCCCAATCCTCCTTTGTTATTGAAAAGCGTTATCAATGCTGGCATACTACAAAATTAACAAAACTTATTTAAACTCGTTTATTATTGTTCTATTGTATTAATGTTATTAATATTAGTTAATATTGTTTATACTCACACAAACAAGCTTAACTTGTTTAGATTGTTTAATTTGTTTACTTTTGTTTAGAAAATAAAAAAAGCCCTTGCATACTGACATTATGCAAGGGCTAAAATCTTGATAATATCAAAATTCTATACAATGACAAATATAAGCTATTTCAGCAACAAAAGCCCCCCTACCCCACTAAATTACTTTTCAAATTTCATTGACACCACGCCACCACCATCTCCTAACTGACAATAGGAGAGGAGGGGCTTTATTTCAAAATCAAAATTCTATACAAAAAATGGCAACTAAAAGAAGAACAACAGCAAGCAGAACAACAAGAAAAAGTAAAGCAAGTAGCAACAAAAATACATACTTTGATAAAGCACTCGCTTACTTAATTGTGAGCATCGTAGTTTATGGATGCTTTATTTATAATCCGAACGAAGACCCGTTACAAGGAGAAACTTACGGCCAAAGATTAAGAAGCGAACGAGACGCCTATCAAAAAGGAATAGATATTTATGACTATCGAAATAAAGACGATGTAAGACGCTACAACCGTAGCAGGTCCGCAGGTAGTCCAAGTTATTATAATAGCAGAAACGGAGGCTACGCTGAACGTGGCAGGAGCAGAAGGTACAGCAGCAGTATATACAGAAAATAACATTTACCCACCAGAGGAGGAGGCACCACCCGTACCTCCTCCTTTTTTCAATCATATCATTATGAAATCATCATACCATTACCTTAATATTTTAGGCTGGATTATAGCAGGTTTAACGACTGTTTTAGGCTGTATTGGTATTACATCAATAGCAAGTGCCAACGGCGTACAGCTTCCATATATCGGGCTTATTGCGCTTTTTTTTTATGCCTTCTTAGAAATAGGTAAAAGGATCCTTTTTAAAGATTTAGGCAAAGCTATTTCCACCAATCAAAAATCCATCTCAATCATGTTAGCATTATTCACCATCATCATAACCGCCCTACTCATTTACTTTTCATTTGAGGGGGCCAAAAAGGCGTTTTACTCCTCCGATATTTGGCAGACAGTAACCGCTCACAATTTACTGGAGCAACAAATGGACAGCCTTATCTCCTCCATTGACAACTCACTTACTCACATTGATAGCAAGATTGAGAATTATGTGAGCATACAGGACGCTTACAAGGAAAAAACAGGCTTCACAGTTACGCAACATCATCAAAGTGATATTGCACAATTGAGAAAAGAAAAATTAAGGCTCTACGATGAAAAGCAGATCATCAGAAATGACTATAAGGAACGTATTGCCACCAGCTCCTCCTCCAAAGATCGTGCAGGGGGCAAACTCGCTTACATTAGTCTATTGCTGGAGTCGCTTCTCATTGCTATACTTGCTTATCTGTCTTATTATCGACACCATGCCACCACCACCTCCTCCAGCAAAGAAGTTAAGGAGGCAGAAGCTCCAAAGGAACCACAGCTAA
Organism: Chitinophagales bacterium; assembly: GCA_020629335.1. The sequence goes on from JAHDDN010000206.1 coordinate 6,054, forward strand.
AAAAAATCTTCACAGGGGCAAAATTAGAAGCATATAGAGACGATCAGAACCAACTCGCAGCAGTGGCCCAAAGTCAAAAAATTGGCTTTGAAATGGTGCAGAATGGAGGAGGCAGAAATGGAGAAAGTGCGCCCCCAATCATTGCCACCATTACCTCCAGAAGTGCCACCACTGCCACCACCTCCTCCTCCAAAACTGGAGATAATGGTGGCGAAATCTTGACGCTAAGACGTGCTAAATCTGACTTGTCGAAATATAAAGGCAGAAGTCAAACGGCAACCGTCAAGGCTCGAATAAAGTATAATAGTCATCTTATTAACTTGATGGAAAAGCAAGGCATTAAGCAGATGCTTAAACCTGTCTTTGTCCTAGCCCACTGGCAAGGTGGATAATAGAAATGATGTTTTTGAAATGAAAAAAAGGCAAGCCCCACATATATTTTTAAACACAAACTGTGAGCATTGAGGAGGCGAAAAAAATACAATTGTGCTATTTAGGAAATAGACGGCAAATGCTAAGTATATCAATGTGTTAGACGTATTTTCAAGAACAGCAGTTTTATTTGTGGGGGCTAAAATATTTCAAAAGCAATTATTCTAAATTTGTAAAAGAGAAGAGTAGCAAGCTAAAAGGAATTATTACGGTTTTCTTATTACGCTTTTTTTTTCTTAATTTGAGGCGTCTTTTTAAATAAGGACAACAACGAATTTAATCATTATTTCATCAAAAATCATGATCAGCCGCTGAGGTGTAGATATGGATTTGATTTGAGTTTTAAAGGGGCTTTGTAGATAGCTTCAATCAAAAAAATCTGCTCACATCAGGCAAATGATTGTGATTTTTGATGATAATGATATCGGATTTATCTTAAAAAAAAAGGAACACATAATGTGTTCCAATTTATTGTTTGCTATTCAAATGATGAGTGAATAGCCCCAAAGATAGCCAAGTTTATGGATTTGCCGCCTTACACTTGACTACTAACTAATATGCCGTAAAGATACTATTTTTCTACGCATTAAGCAAGGGGCTTTTGTCATTTGAATAGCTATTTATTAATTTATAAATAGTATCTAATGAAGAATTTTACGGTTTTAGCTGAAAAGCTAATTAAAAAAGGATTTAGTGTAATTCCCGTTAATGCAGATAAGCACCCCCACGTGCGCAAAGGGACAAAGTTAGCTCCTTACCAGACCACACCGCCCGACCTTTCCAAACTTTCCGAACTTTTCAAATTAAAAAAACCGCATGGCATAGGGATTTATCCCAATGTCGGCAATTTTGGATTCATTGATATTGATTGCAAGAACGATCAAAACGGCACTTTGTATGCAGATTACAGAGCATTGATTGAGAAAGAAGATGCCGAACTATTAGATAAGTTATACATTGAATCGACGCCAAAAAATGGGTATCACTTTCTATTCAAATGCAAGATCAAACAGAAAAAAAGAAGTTTAGCAGCTAATGAGAATAACAGAGTATTGATTGAGCAAACGACTTACATAGTAGTTGCCCCAACTCCGAAATATGAAACTTTGCAGGGCGATATTTTCAAGCTTCCCGAACTTTCAGAACGTGAGTATAATATCTTGATTGTGTGCGCTAAAAAATTGGATAGATCAGAAAAGAAGAAAATTTCTTCTACATCTACAAAAGCAGTTACTAAGCAGAATAAGACGACTAATGAAGATAGTTATTTGATAGCTGAAAATGTAGCAGATGATTACAATGATAGAGCGGACATAGTACAGCTATTGAGGGGCATAAACTGGACAGTTACTAAAGAAACCGCTCAAAAGATTTTCTTTTTGAGAGATGGAGATACGACCTCTAAACATTCAGCAAATTGGCACAAAGGGCTTAAAAAATTGTATGTACATTCTTCAAGCACAGACTATTTTGAGAAAGACGAATCTTATCCTTTATTTAATGTTTATTGTTGCATTCATCACAACGGAAATAAGCATGAAGCACTAAAGGAATTGACGGCACAAGGCTACGGAACTATTACTAAGACAATTCGCAATAAGAAAAAAAGCACTACTAAAAGAAAAGAGGAGGCGACACCTCAACAGGCGAAAGGATCAGAACCACCAGCACCAGCAGCAGCCCCAGGAACGAAAATTGAAAAAGTCAGAACCTATATTGATAAGCTTGATTTGCGATATAATGAAATAACGCATCATGTAGAAGATAGTAATGGTAATAACATAACAGACGATGTGGTTAACGGATATTACATTGACTTAGTAAGTAGTAATGTAAAGACTTCAAAAGATTTAATCACTAATTACATTTTTTCAACTTATACTAAACGATACAACGCTATTTCCTTATTTTTTGTGTCGATTAATGAGAAGGCAAAAAATGTAAAAGGTAACTATCATACTATTAATAAACTCTTAGACACCTTCGACATTAAAAACGAAAACCGCACTATTATTGACGGACTCATAACCAAATGGCTTGTCTCAATAGTCGCAGCAGCTCACGGCAAACCTCAACCGCTCACACTCGTTCTAATAGGTCAACAAAATACAGGAAAGACAGAGTTTTTCAGACGTTTACTACCTCCTCAATTATCGAACTATTTTTGTATTGACTCGCTCGATAGTGGCAAGGATAGCGACATACTAATGACTCAAATGTTACTTGTATTAGATGACGAATTTGGGGGTAAGTCCAAAAAAGAGGCAAAGCATTTTAAAAGAATATCAGATCAGAAATACTTTAATTTACGCAAACCGTATGGTAAGATTACGGAGCGAATGAAACGAATTTGTGTATTATGTGGAACATCAAACAATCACGATGTCATAAATGACAATACAGGTAACAGACGAATAATACCAGTTGAATTGATTAGTCGTGATTTTCAAGCTTATGACACAATTAACCGCAAACGTTTATTTAGTGAACTATTAGCAATGTATAATGATGAAGGGGAAAAGAGCTATAAATTAAATCAATCAGAATTAAAGTATCTCAATGACTTATCAGACGATTATCA
>JAHDDN010000207.1 GCA_020629335.1 Chitinophagales bacterium
ATAGCTTCAGCTATATTCTGATATGGTAACCCACGAATTCTATTCGTGGGCGAGGACGGGGGTAAATCCACTTACCCTCAACTCAAAACCTGGATCAAAAACCCCATAACACCAATTGCCAAGCATAAAGGAGCGAATATTGTTGAATCAGCTTTCGCAAATTTAGTATTCTTTACTTTCTTGAAAAAGCCAACATAGTTAAATTCTCCTATAGCACGCAAGGTAAAAATAGTAGGTATAAACCAATAAACATATGTTGCCCAATTAGGAAATGATACAGTTAAAAATCCTGCTTTCACCAAATAAATCAACCCAAATGTCAGTAATCCAAGTGCTACAATTAAGGTCGCAAATTTAGGAGGTGTAAAGCTATTAGCCTTATCATCTTTAGTGGGAATAACCTTATCTCCTCCCCATTTCCCTCCAAATAGCCAGTAGAAATGAAAGCCGCTCAATACTATAAAAATTAAGAACAATACGATAGAAAGAATTTGGACGATCATAATTATTGTTTTTTGTTGATAATCATTATTAAGCTACACCAAAATTAGTACATTTGTACTAAAAATACAAACAAATAGTACGATTGTACTAAAATTTTTATCTTTGTAGCATGAAAAATACTAAACAAAAGATTTTGACAGCCTCCTTAAAGCTATTTAATAAGTCTGGAATTTCTGATGTATCCTTAAGAGATATAGCTGATGAGCTGGGAATTAGCGTGGGGAATCTACAATATCATTTTAAAAAAAGAGAAGATATAGTTGAAGCCCTCTATTTTCAGTTAGTAGAAAAAATTGACCGTATTTATTTTATGGAAACCGATGATTTATTGAAGTCCTATTTAAGTTTTCCGACAGAAATGTCTAAAATATTGTATGAATACCGCTTTTTTCTGTTAGACTTTATAACGATTACAAGGAGAAATCAAAAGATAAAAAGCCATTATGCAGAGCTTTCTAAACGTAGAGAGATGGAGTCTTTAAAAATAGTGGAGGTGCTGATTAAAAATGGCCTAATGCGTGAAGAGTTACTAAAAAATGAATATCACCATTTATACAAAAGGATAGAGCTAATCAGTAATTTTTGGTTTTCTTCTATTCTAATACAAAAAAAAGTATTGTCGAAAAAGTCAATCGAAGGATATTCATTGCTAATCAACCAAAGCATTTATCCCTATTTAACTGAGGAAGGGAAGGCTCGGTATGGAGAAATTTTTTCGGAGCAAGTGGTTTGATTAATCATCACGCATTAATCATTACGCATTAAATCGCGGCCCTGATGGAAGCGGTATGTGGCGTTCATGCTGCGACTAATGGAGCTTAGGCTCACGCAGGCTCCAATAAGAGACAAGTGAGCCTTAGCGGAATAGGAGTAGCATAGCCACATAATAGCGGACAGCAGGATTAAGCCGCCCAAATAATAAATCCTTGACAGCCCAAGTTTTGTCTTTTTAGGATTCTTCTGCCTTATTTATTCCTTAGATAGCGATGCTATTCCTTGCTTCACAAGCCATCACATATACGCCACATACCACTTCTATCCCTATGCGGATTTATTCGTAGTTAAAATTGGGTAATGAGTATTGAGACAATTTGTACGTGCTTATAAATACTTTTTCGATACTTGATCACTTAGGGAAACACCCAAAGAGTGACTTCCTCGATTGTTTGTGTGCCCAACATATCCATACGTATTACCAAAACCATTGTTTGGGTTTAACTTCCTGTTTTTTATATTTTAAGTTGAATGTATCTCCTAACTGAACACCATTAATGGTGAGAATATCATCATTCAAACTATACACTCCTTTTAAAACTGATAAAGAGTCTATGATATTGGGGTCATCACCTGTTCCACCTCTATTAATATAAATAGCAATAGAATCATTCTTATTATTGATGTCCAAAATAAATGCTGAAGTTGTATTATCATATTTTCTTAAAATATTCCACCTGCTTTGCTTTTCAATATACAAGTCTTTATATAAAGTAGTTTCATTTGTCGGAGTAAAAAGTTCCTTATTTTTTGTTGTTTCTTGAAGGGAATATTTACCAACAATTGCTTGGTATTTCAATTGTTTGTCAGTTGGGAATAAAGCTTTTTTCGACCTATTAAAAACAATGAAAGCGACAAGGATCAAAGCAATTACTCTTCCAATCTTAATGATGTTTAAACTATTCTTGCTAAGCTTAACATCCGCTGAAAAATTAAGGCTTCTAAAAAAATGAAGAATATTTTCTTTCTGGCTAAATATGATATAAGCGTTACATGCTAATAAAATAATGGCAGCGGGAAAAGTGACTCCTCCAATTTTAAAGAATAAATTCAAAATAAAAACTTGGGCAGTCACAGGTAAAAGTATTAGTGCTGCTACGTAATATGTTTTTCGGTGAAAAAGAAATAAGCCTGGAAAAAACTCCAATATACCAGAAAGTAATTCTTGCCATCGATTTTTCCCAAAATAATACCAGGCTAACTCAAAATCAGAGATGTCTATTAGCTTTGAGTCAAGAGCGAATAATTGGTAGTCAAAGAAGTTACCTAATAACTTTGGTATTCCGTAGAAGACCATAAATAATCCCAATATATACCTTTGCATCCCTACATTCACATAGTCTATCTCTTTGGCCATGTTTCTTTTTCTTAGGTACCTCATTGTAAAAATAACTAAACCTAATGCTAGGACTAAAGAAACACCTAATCCAATCAAAAATTGATTGGAATTCCCAATACCAATCAACATAAAATTCATATACAATAGGAATAATAGTATACCAAAGAACGTAATAATGGCACCTACATTTTGTTCTAATTTCGATAGATGCATAATTTTTTTTTGATTTCAATTTTAATTTTTCTTCGAAAGAACCAAAGTAGACATTGCCCTTAGATCATTTACATTGACCGTTTTTAGAGGTTCTATGAAGGTCAACTGATATTCATCCATTACTTGATGAAGGATTTCACGAGTAAGTAAAAACCTTATAGAATCATCTGGCAATAAATAAACTCCTGCGCTCAATTCTTTGATTTTATCCTTGATGCCAATATCAGAGGTCATTCTAATGAAGAGAATACCAGAATAATTAAGAACTCGAACTAATTCTCCAAACATTTTTTTAAAATGATTTAGATCCTTTGCAAAATGTAAAACCGCATTGCATATAACCAAATCAAAACTGCTATTCGCAAAGGCGAGTTCCTCTAAATCACCCAAATAGAACTGTTCTAGAACTTGAGTACATCCAGCTAGTCTTTTCTTCAATAAATGAAGAGCCTCTTCATTTTTATCTATTCCAAACACATCAAAATCATTCTTAATAAACCAATAACTATTTCGTCCATTTCCAAATCCTGCATCCAATACTTTTGATCCAGGAACAAAGCGTCCTTTTAGTAATTGATCCAACAAGGACATGTCCATTCCTAGTAATTCTGCATTTAGCGCTTCCATATCCATTCTCCAAAAGTATTAAAATTGATACAACTATTTAGTTAATTATAGAGCACCTACAATTGTGCATAATGGTTAGGCAATCGATAGTTCGGACGATAGGAGGCATTACCGTCATAGCCATTGTGTGTGCCCAGCAAAGGCATCCATTTGCTTATGTAAATATAAACAAATTTACGAGAGAGCGAAAGTCTCAAATATAAGAAAGTAACAATCATCATTAACACATTTAAATAAATGACTCATTTGATCGTATAATTCCTCTGTTAAGACGGTATTCTCTAAATTATTAAAATCTTTATCAGATAATAAAAAGCCATTCTTTAGGATTTGGTATTTCCCCACTTGTATGAACATATCCTTCTTCACAATAAGGACAATTATATTTCGACATTGTTTTTTTATTTAATACATGACAAATGTAAGGAATTTATAAGACTCTTCTTTGCACACCTCTCAAAAAACGATTCAATACCCATAAGAATAACTTCCAACAAATTCGGTTTCGCTCAACAAGGGCTCAAATCGAAAAAATGCTATCGCATCTTATTGTTTGAGCGTTTTAATTCCATGCAGTATTTCCTTTACACAGCTTCTTTGCTACTTTTCAATTTATATTCTCGACTAAATGCAGTTTGCTGCATATTAAATCTATCACTCAATTTTGTTATCATCTTTTTACTTATGTTACGTTTATAATTCAGTATTTCAGTGATTAGTTGTCTTGAGACATCTAGTTGTCTGGCGAGTTCCGCTTTTGTTAGATTATTTTCAGCCATTAAATATTCAAGAATTTCTACTAGATTCATATCTTCTTTTGTTCCAATAGATTCAATAAGACGATTGTCATAATCTTCAATCAGTAATTCTAACAAGTCTAATTCTTCTGAATATTTGTCAGAATTTTTCATGCTTAGCTTTTCATATTTATCACAGTATTCATTGTACTGTTCAATACTATATATTCTTTTATACTTCATTTTTGATCTATTTAAACATGTTTACTTTGCATGAGTCAACTTTATCATATTCAGAATGGGTTCCCACAAATTTCACAAGTCGATGCTTTTTACCCGACTTGCGGAGGGTCGTTCTAATTTTCAAGGATTCCCTTTCAAGGGATTCTTTCACTTCGTTCAGAATGACAAATTAAAATTAACGGCTGCCGCCCAAATAAAATTATTGTCTTATAATTGATAATTCGGTTTCTAATTCTTCTTTGATGTTTGATTGGGTGCTGGATAATGTTCCATTTAATAGATTGTTTTGTTCGTAGGGGTCGTTGTTTAGATCGTACAATTCTTGATTGGCATTGGCATTTTCAATGAGCTTGTAGGCTCCGTTACTGATGGCCCAATTATTAACTGTTCCGTTATTTTTTTCAGCGTATTGAAAATTTCTTATGCTTGATTCTTGTGTCAGTAGAGATTTGAAGCTTTTGCTGTCGTGAATTTCATTGACTGAAACGCCTGCTATTTCTGAGATGGTTGCGAATAAATCTGTGCTTGTAATTAGGTTCGTATCATTTCCGATTCTTGAAACGCCATTCCCTGAAATAAATAGGGGCACATTTATTCCGCCTTGATATAAGGTTCCTTTTGCTGTGGAATTTGAATAAGGGAATTGTGCTACTTCATTAGGGGTTCCATTATCTGCCATAAAAATGATGATGGTATTTTCTCTTTCGTCTTCGGGAATGTTGTCAAGCAAGTTTCCGATTTGGAAATCCATCGCTTCAATAGCTGCCATATAATAGGTCATTTCGTCCATTCCTTCTGAGAAGGGCGCCAGGTTTCCTTGAGAATGCATTTCGTTTGGTGGTGCGTGAAATGGAGTATGTGGGGCATTGTAAGCCAGCCACAAAAACCATGACTGCTCTTGTTGATTTACCCAGTCAATGGCTAAGTCCGTAAATTTTTCTGTTGTGTATTCTGAAACAATACTAGCAGCGCCATCTTCTGTCAATTGCCAATTATAATAACTTTGAGGGGCGCCTCTTATTAGACCTGCGTAATAATCCATCCCAAATGTCTCAGGATTAACCATGGTATTATCTCCTGATAAATGCCATTTACCAACTATGGCGGTTGAGTAATCATTATTAGATTCCTCCTTGATGTATTTCTGCAAACTCGTTTCTGATAAATCGAGTTCGTCTCCTGCCCATTTTACGCCTGTTCTGTAACCATACTTTCCTGTTAGAATTGAGGCTCTTGTGGGCGAACAGGTTGGGTAAGACCAAAAATTGCTAAAGGATAATCCTGTATTTCTGATAGCATCAATATTGGGAGTGTTGGGTTTAATGCTTCCTTCTGAAAATCCATTAATGGCATCCTTCCCTAAATCATCTGCAATGATTAAGAGTATGTTGGGATGACTCTCATTTGAATTCGGAGGATCAGTAAAGTCTTCCTCCTCTTTACAGCTAAATACTGATAAGATGATAAGGATAAAAAGTAGCTGTTTGCTATTATTCAAATGGGTTACTATATTTTTCATCAGTGAGCATTTGGTGGTCTGTTAATGTGTTTAAGAAGGCGATTAAAGCCTCTTTTTCTTCTTGTGTAAAATCAAACTGCCCAACTTCCCCATCTGAATTAACTAAGGGAGATATTAGGTTAGGATGGTTTTGAATACCTGAACTGTAATGATCAATTACTTCTTCTAAGGTGGCAAATCTTCCATCGTGCATATAGGGTGGACGAATGGCAATATTTTTCAATGAAGGAGCTTTGAATTTTCCGATATCATTGGGATTTTCTGTTACTTCGTTGATTCCTAAATCATCAGTCGAATTGGCATCTAAGCCATTAGTGGTGGCAAAAGTAGTTGGGCCATTGGGATTAATTGGGATAGGTCCAATGAAAGCTTCTGAAGCGTGACAAGCAACACAGTTAGCATTCAATCCATTGGTCAATTGTTGTGGTAGATAAAAAAGTCGTCTCCCTTCATTTTCTTGGCTGGTAAAACTTGGAAAATCAACCATAGGAGATTCGACTTCTCCCCTTGCTTGATCGTATTTTGAAGTGGTACTAACAAGGCTTCTGATAAATTGTGCTAATGCTTTTGAAATTCTATCAGTTGTGATGGTTTCGTCTCCAAAAGCATCTTCAAATAGTGGTGGATAGTAAGTTTGTTCGTTGACAATATTGAGTAATTCAGTTAGCGTTAAGCCCATTTCGACTTCATCTTGAAAAGGCATCAATACTTGTTCTTCTAATGTTTCAGCTCGTTCATCCCAAAAGAATTTTCCTTCTGCATAAAATCGAGCATTGACAATACTCATAGAATGTCTTCGAGTAAGTCCTCCTTCAAATCCTTCACTCAACACATTTGGGTCAGAAAACCCATGTTCAGCTTGATGGCAAGAGGCACAAGAAATGCTAGCATTGGCACTCAGTTTTTTATCATAAAAAAGCACTCTCCCTAAGGTCGCCCCTGCATCTGTTATTGGGTTGTCAATGGGTGTGTTATCAACTTCGGTGGGTGCGTACTGAAACTGCAATTGAGTAGGAAATCCATTAGTTGTATAATGAGTAGGCAGTTCAATGTCAGCATAATTGAAATGCTCTGCTGGTAAATTCAGCTCAGCAAATGGGTCAACAGGGACCTCATTATCATTCATATTATCGTCAATATGATCATCGCTATCTTTGGAACAAGCGCCTATCAAAACCATTGCTCCAATGATTAAACTTGCTATTATTTTTTTCATTATTACGGTTTCATCTTGGACATTAGAAATTGGACTTTTATTCCGTCAAAAGGTATCATTTATGTCTTGACTTAAATTATCTCCTACTCATTTTATTCGCCCACTCTCCTTTTTATAGCCTCCAAAATCAAATATAGCGATTAATAATGATGAAGATGGTAGAAAGACTTAATTTATTAGGCGCATCCCCCTGCGCTTCGTAAAGACCAAGTGCATAGCACAATCAATGTCATTCGTAATCCGTAATTTTTTATTCGTCATTCAAGAGGCGCAGCGGTCGGGCTATCCGTTATTATGTGGCTGCTCACCTCCTACTCCACTAAGGTGCGCTTGTCTGCTAAAGCCAGCCTGCGCGCACCTAAGTTCCGTAAGTCGGCTCACGACGCCACATACCACTTCTATCCCTATGCGGAAATAGTTTTACTCAACATTCAAATCTTGTCTCTCAACTAGAAAGTCAAAAGACAAATCTGATAAACTTTTTCCGTTCACTGTTGCATTCCATGCGCCATGACCAAAGCCATCCAAAGTAGCAAGCTCATTGTAAATGCCTAAAGAGTCATATATGCCCTGCAATTCAATTGCTTCATCATATGGCGTTACAGGGTCATATTCATTGCCATGTGCCATGAATAATTCAGGATCATTGGTATCATAAGGATTCAAGCCATATACCGCTTCAAATACGTCCAATTTGATGTTAGAACCCCAGAAATAAACCATACTTCTTACATTATATGTCTCGTTTAAGTTTGTGGTGGAAAGTGTAGAGTCGTCAGTAATAGGAATTTCGTCTCTAAAGTCTTCCTGATTTGATATGCCCAAGGCAATAGTCGTAATCGATCCTGCTGAGGCTCCTCCTACTGTGATAAAGTCTGTGTTTATATTATAGGTGTTCGAGTTAGCTACAATCCATCGAAGGGCTGCTTTAGCATCCCTTTGGGCGATATACATAGCAATGGCCTGCTGAACATTACTAGGAGATGATGAGTTTTGGAGGGTGAAATCAATCCATTCTTGCGGTGCAATCCCTTTATAAAACAGTAATACATCTTCTGGAGTCATTCCTTCTATCATACCTAATTCCTCTGTTGTTCTATAGTCTACAGAAACAAAAACCCATCCTCTGGAAGCATAGTAATTAGCCATATCTACAATTTCAGGCTTAGTCTTTGTTCCACCTGTAAATCCTCCACCATGAATAAACATAAAAACAGGTCTATTGCTGGAATTATTATTAGGGGAGTAAACATCTAGTTTTAGAGCCGTTGCAAAAGGGGAAGTACTTGTACTATTATGACTAAGTCCTTCAGCATAGGTGATATTTTCATCCACCAAAACTGGATAAGAGGATTCAGTCTTAACGACTGGTATTCCATCGTCTGTTGTATTGGGTTCGTCTTTATTACAAGCTGTAAGTATTAAGACAAAGAAAGTAATTATATAAGCTATTTTATTCATTCTACCGTTTTTAAGTTCGTTCCTCTTTTAAATAGCAATTCTCGTTTTGATCAATCAAGGACTACATTCAGCTTTGGAGAGATGATATTAATGGTAAAAACGATTGTAGTTAATGAATTTAGCCGCCCAAATCCTTGAATTTTGTCGTAATAGATCCCTGTATGCCTACGGCATTCGGGATGACAGATCTTGGTGATAAACTGAATAGCTGATGAATTAAATTCGGTTAATCAGTTTTTCAGTTATTAAAGTTCATCAGTTAGAAAACTGGCTTAGGGATGGAAGTGGTATGTGGCGTTTATGATGCGACTTACGTAGCTTAGGTATGCGCAGGCTGGCTTTAGCAGACAAGCAGACCTTAGCGTAGTAGCTGCCGAACAGCCACATAAGAACGGACAGCCCGACCATGCGCCTTCGGCG
>JAHDDN010000208.1 GCA_020629335.1 Chitinophagales bacterium
AAGGGCAGACAAGCAGCACTTAGCGAACTTAGAGCAGCATAGCCACATAATAGCGGACAGCCCGACCATGCGCTTCGCTTTAATGATAAATGAATAATGATGAATGCATAATATTTTGGCTCGTGCTGCGCACTTCGCCCCTAAGAGCGCATGGGAAGCCCCTATAATAAAAAAAGCTTGTCAACTAAGTAGTTGACAAGCTTTGATATTTAATATTTCGAGCTGAGTTTGTCCGTTATTAATGTTTGATAAACTGATTAGAGATCGAGAATTGATCTAAGTTGATTTGTAGATTATACAAACCAGCCTTCAGTTTTTCGATATTGATTGGGAGCTGGTTTAAGCCATCATTGAATTGAACATTTTGTTGAAGTAGCAATTGGCCACTGATGTCATAGACTTCGAGTACACCTTCTCCCGCTTTTTCGAGTTGAAGATCGAGCATTAATTGATCGCTTGCTGGAACAGGGTATAGGACCATGTTCGAGTTGTTAGTGATGTTTGTGTTGCTTCCGCAAGAAGTAACAGTAAAAGTAATACCTTCCGTATCTAATTCGGCACAAATGGTACCATTAATAATGAGTTCAGCAACGACTGCAGCTGTAGCTCCGCCGTCAATAGCTGCAAGGATAGCTTCTTCGTCTTCGTCATAATAATTGAAAGCGTGAACATTATAGTCACCATAGTCAAATCCTGAAAAATCAATTTCGCCAGGAGGATTAGTGCCTACAATTGTTAGTTCTGGTCCTTCTGTAATAACAAATATACTTGTAAAGTCGCCACTGGCATCTCCCTCAAGTGTGATTGGCTCACTTAGAGAGGTATAGTTCGAGCAAATACCAGTATTTCCTGGGGCGTCAACAGTCCCATAATCTGCCGAGCAATTACAAGGCGGTAAAGTACCATCTTGATAAGTGTAAGTGATTCCTGTTGCATCTAAATCAGCACAAATGGTTCCTGCATCAATGAGTGCGACTACTTCTGCTGCTGAATTACCCACACTTGCAGCTCCTAATACTTCCCCAGAATCATCTGAGTGATAATTGAGTGCATGGACGGTGTAATCGCCGTATTCTAAGTCTAAAGCATCGAATGAAATAGAGCCATCATCCGTGATGTCAACGATGGTGAGATCAGGGGCTGTAGTTATCAGGAATAAGGTTAAATAGTTGCCATCGGCATTACCATCAATACTTAGTAGCTCCATATTACTGCCTTCACAAGCAATGGTATTAGAAGGAGGAGTGATTGTTCCAACATTTGCTGAACAAACTTTTCTGATTTCTACACAGTATTCACCTATAGAGTTGAAGTCGCCATTGACGTATCCATCAATCATGATATAGTAATCAGTACCCGCACTTGTTTCTAATGTTAAGCCTGCTGGATAAGTTGGCCCAGCTATGATATCTTCATTACAATCTAAAGGAGTTAAATCACCGCACTCACCAGTATAGATGGCTATTTGCGTATCTCCATCTTCTATGTAGTTGTCTAGGCCTCCTCCACAATCGTTGGTGATGATGTCATATGTTTCGCCATCACCTTCTATTTTAAACCAAAGAGGGTAGTTTAGTACTTCATCACCAAAGCATTCGAAGCCATCAGTTGGATCTGTTTCGTCTATAGTTGCGAAAGTGTTATTGTAAGGCCCGTTGCTTACTGGAGTAAAATCAGTAGGTAGTTCTAAATTCTCAGAATCACTACATAGGTTATTATCAGGAATGATCACTTCTTCTTCCAGTACATCAAAACAGAAGTTGCCCTCTGCCCCTTCATAGCTATCCACTAGTAAGTAATAAGTGGTTCCCATTTCAGAAGGGAAGGTAATAGAGGAATAGTTATTTACCCCTGTTTCAATATCGTCATTACAATCCACTAATTCTCCGTCACAGTCATCATATAGTGCCATTTGTGTATCATCTAAAAGATCAGTTACAGTACCATCGCATCCATTAGTAGAGATCGTAATGATATTCCCTGTTCCTTCTATCGCAAACCATACACTCGCTTGATAATCGTCATCATTTGAAAAGCAATCAATAGGTGTCGTAGGCGCATCATCAGCATCTGCTAAGAAATTATTGAATGGACCTAAATAAGAGGCGGTTGATCCTAAAGAGTAGGGTTCATCACAAGTATTATTTATAGGAGCGGTGAGGCATTCTTCTGATTCAGAATCGATGAAGGTGATTACTGGATATTCATAACCAACGATGATACCAGTACATTCAGAATCAAATTGTTCGACAGGGCTAGGTAGTATAACAGGTACCATTACATAAGTACCAACTATACCCGCAGTGCTTCCTAAAGCATTACCACTACCTAATAAAGCGCCACCTTGATCATCGGGCATAACTTGGAAGGTCCAAAAACTATCAAAATCGAGTGGATCAGTAGTTTGAGGTTGATCTGTATAAATTAACCAAATATAAGTAGGGTCTTCCGCCTCAGGGTCGCCTACTAATTCGCCACTTACATTTAATTCGACTATTTCGTTAGCACAGAATACATAAGGATCATCTGTGGTACCACTTCCAGTAGCACTATCAGGAGGGATGGCAGTAATAGCATCTCCGATAGTACACTCATAAATAGCAGACTGTTCTAAGAAGACACAATATTCACCATCGGCAGTACCATCATTATCGTTGAAGCCATCAACCATAATATAGTATTCTACTCCAACTTCTGTTTCAAAAGTAATACCAGCCACATTTCCTTCTTCCACACTGATTAGGTCGAAATCATCTTCATTACAAGCTACTGGTTCTAAATTGCCACAACTACCACTATAGATGGCCATTTGTGTATCTCCATTATTGATATAGGAAGCGCCCAATGGGCCAGTTAGTGAACAATACCTGCTAGTGTGAACAAAATAAGTTTCGCCATCACCTGTTAAGGTAAACCAAAGCGTATTATTTAAGAAAGGCTCTTCTCCAAATAAATCCTCAAAGAAGCAATCAAATCCAGTTGTTGGATCGCTTGCCTCAGAAGAAGCACATTCGTTATTAAATGGGCCATTATAACCTAATGCCAAAGGGATACCACCATCACATTCATTATTTTCAGGTGCACCATCCAAGCAAGGATCAGCACAAGCATCATCTGTACCATCAGAAATAGTGATGGTAATAGCATTTTCAGTATTAGTACAACTAGGGTCTAATTCTCCATCTTCATTAACAAAAGCTCCCGTTACATCGAAAGTATTACCCGATGGAAGTGGTGCTAGACCATTATTCTCTAAATAAGTATTAATATCTCCCTCATAATCTGTTCCCAAGCCTTGTACTATGACATCGCCCGTACCAGAACCATCTGTATTGGTAAATATCCAAGCATACTCATAACCCGCTAAGAAGTTTTCATTATTATCTGTTTCAAGAAATATACTCTCTCCAGGACAATAGGTTTGTGCATTATTGGCTAATCCTAAATACACATCGCCAGCATAACAACCATCAGTACATACTCCACCTCCATTACAAGTAAGCGTAACATATCCATTCGGTGAATCTTGAGGTGGGCTACCACAAAAAGTAAACAAACTGTGAATCACGATCACAAATGAATTAACCCCATCAGGAATCGTAAAGGTAATCTCACAATCCTCTACACAAGCAATAACATCTCCTGTTGCCTCATTAGGTTGTAATCCTTCACCATCAATAATCGTAATTTCCGCTGGCCACTGATCTTCATCATAGCCATCACAAAAACTGAAAGTGAGCTCAGTTCCTGGAAATACTTCAGGTACGTAATAAGATTCATTTGGCCAAACATCCCATTCTGGCTCAATCACGATCCCATCGCAATCAGGTCCACAAGGCAAATCACCAAACTGAGTTAATCCAAATGGCCCTGCTGGAATATCAGGACCATCATCTGTCCATTCTGTACATCCATCACACTGAGCCTGTAGCTGGTAGCTAAATAATCCAATTATTAAGCAAATTAATAGTAGCTTTTTGTCCATAATTAAAGTCATTTTAAAATCTAAAAGAGTAATATTTTCCATTAAATAAGTAAGGCATTAACTGAGTGTATAGTCAAAATTACTAAAATAATCGCAGTGTTATCCGATATATACAGAAAATATTAACTAAAATCTTTCAGATACATTAATACATATTCTAAAACGGCTACTTTTCATATATATGGTCTTTTTCTATTTGCATAAAATTGGCCCTACTATTGCGTTAAATATTGTTAAACGAATACGCCATACTTTTAGTGATCGTATTTCTTTTACAAAATCATCTTATACCACAAGGAATATTTTGTTATTTTTGTGCGCTAATTAAGTATTAGGGGCTTCCCCATTTATAATTTTTAATTCGCTTGTAGGGTCGCTACCTATGTGTGCGCCCACGAATTAAAAATTATAAATGGGTCGGGCTGTCCGCTCTTATGCAGCTATGCACCCGCTACTACGCTAAGCGCTGTTTGTCTGCCCTTCGGGCCAGCCTGCACATCACTAAGCTACGTAAGCACTTGCATATACGCTGCATACCGCTGCCATCCCTAAGCCAAATTAAGCACTACTTTGATAAACAAAGAGAAGATATCCCTATAATAAAAGAACTAGAATAATGGACTTAGGAGCCACACATAGTGTAGATATTGCCGCTCTTAATGAGCGAATCAAAGAAAAAAGCACTTTCATAGATGTGCTTGATCAAGAAGTAGCCAAAGTGATCGTCGGACAAAAATATATGCTCGAACGATTACTAATAGGGCTATTGTCTAAAGGTCATATTTTATTAGAAGGGGTGCCTGGATTAGCCAAAACGCTTGCTATCAAAACACTTTCTACAGCAGTGAAAGCAGAATTTAGTAGAATACAGTTTACTCCAGACCTCTTACCAGCAGATGTTGTTGGTACGCTCATTTACAATCAAAAGGAAAATCGCTTTACCATTAAGAAGGGGCCAATATTTGCCAACTTCATATTGGCCGATGAGATCAACAGAGCCCCCGCAAAAGTGCAGAGTGCCCTTTTAGAGGCCATGCAAGAACGACAAGTAACTATCGGGGATGAAACCTTTAAATTGGAAGAGCCATTTCTCGTACTAGCTACTCAAAACCCAATTGATCAGGAAGGAACCTATCCCCTACCTGAAGCTCAATTGGATCGTTTTATGCTAAAAGTTATCATCTCCTACCCAAGTAAGGAAGATGAAAGATTCATTATGCGTCAAAGCATCAATGAAAGTTTTGGCGTTGTTAATGCAGTTCTTTCACCAGAAACACTTTTGGAAGCTCGTGAAACGGTCAGAGAAGTGTATATGGACGAAAAAATCGAAAAGTATATTTTAGATATTGTATTTGCCACCCGAAATCCAGAAGATTACGGTTTAGGCAAGTTGAAACACTTGATTAATTTTGGTGGTTCTCCTCGTGCAACGATAAATCTAGCATTAGCTTCCAAGGCTTATGCTTTTATCAAGCGCAGAGGATATGTCATTCCAGAAGATGTTAGAGCCATTTGCAAAGATGTCCTTCGACATAGAATAGGAATTACCTATGAAGCTGAAGCAGAAAATATCACTTCAGAAAATATTATTACCGAAATACTCAATACGGTAGAAGTACCTTAGCCATATTTGAATAATAAAATTTTAGGTGTTTTATTACTAATCGCTTCTCATGTCATTAGCACTTTACTTCATATTGGGCATTTTACTACTGTCTTTTATCCTGCTTTTAGCCATTCCATTCCCCAATCCATTTAAGGGAGAGGATTTGCAAGAAAAGGATACTAAAGACTTATTAAAAGCTGTCCGAAAAATAGAAATTAAGACTAAAGGCTTATCGAATACCGTCTTTTCAGGCGAGTATCATAGCGCTTTTAAGGGAAGAGGTATGTCCTTTAGTGAAGTAAGAGAATATCAATATGGGGATGACGTCAGGAATATTGATTGGAATGTAACCGCCAGATTTAGCTCCCCTTATATCAAGGTTTATGAAGAGGAAAGAGAACTAACGGTCATGCTATTAATAGATGTGAGTCAATCCTCTTTTTTTGGAACCAAAGGCCAGATGAAGAATGAGCTAATTACAGAGTTCAGTGCAGTCATAGCCTTTTCGGCAATCAACAATAATGATAAAATAGGTGTGATTTTCTTCAGTGATAAAATAGAACGCTTCATTCCACCTAAAAAGGGACGTTCTCACGTATTAAGAATCATTAGAGAGTTACTTGATTTTGAAGCAGTGAATACAGAAACTAATATAGAGCAAGCTTTACGTTATTGTTCTAATGTAAATAAAAAGAAAAGTATCACTTTCCTCATTTCCGACTTTTTAGATGAAGGCTATGAGCAGGCACTCAACCTCACAGCAAGAAGACATGACTTAATAGGCGTTCATATTGCAGATCCTTGGGAATTTGATATGCCTAACTTAGGTATGTTAAGAGCTAAAGATGCTGAAACAGGAGAATCTGTTTGGTTAGATACGTCCTCAAAAACCAATAGAAATACCCAAACAAAATATTATCAAGAGAATTATGAAAAATGTAAAAACGCCTTCAGGAAGAGCGGAGCCGACCTAATGAGTATCAGAACGGATCGTCCCTACGCCAAAACCTTAATGAATTTCTTCAAAAAAAGAGGAGGTTAATAGCAAGATGATGAAATGGATAATAAGCATACTGCTGTTGTTATTGAGTCATGGTTTATTGGCTCAATATCCCACTGTTAATTTAGCATTGGATACCAATCAAATATTGATAGGAGAACAAGTCTCCTTACAATTGGAAGTATTACATGATCCAGCCATTGAAATTGAGTGGCCAGAGTGGAAGGATAATTTAGGAGATATGGAAGTCGTCAGAACCTTACCGATTGATTCCTCCTCTAAAGAAGGGCTATTGAGAAAAGCACAAATAATTCATTTGACAGCTTGGGATTCTGGCTATTATGATATACCAGGGATATTAGTCCACTTCTATGAAAATCAACAACGAAAAAAAGTAAAAACTAAAAAACAATCAATCGCTGTTTCTAATGTAGCAGTAAACCTAGAAGAAGACATTAGGCCGATTAAGGATATTATAGCATTGCCTATGACTTGGGGGGAAATCATGCGCTATGTCTTGATAGGACTATTAGGCCTATTCCTGCTAATAGGATTGATATATTATTTCTCTAAACGCAAAAAAGTAGTTGAAGAAGTCGAAGGCAAAAAGCAAGTAATAGTAAAAGAAGCCCATGAGATTGCCTTGGAAAAGCTTCAAGTATTAGAGGAGTCAAAATTATGGCAAAAAGGCGAAACCAAAGCCTACTATGTGGGCTTAACAGATATAATCAGAGAGTATATGGAGGGGCGCTTTAATATTTCAGCTTTTGAATATACCTCCGATGAAATAATGGGTGCTATGAAGGGCTTAAATGTCAAGAATACCATCAAAGATCGTTTAGGAGAGATGTTTACCTATGCCGATTTGGCAAAGTTTGCCAAAGCACAACCTACAACAGAAAACAATATCCAAAGCTTCAAAGATGTTCGAAAGTTTGTACTACATACTAAGAAAACAGCTAGTACAGATGAGCAAGAAGAGGAAACAGAAATGACAGAAGTATAATAATATGCCATTATTATTGAACATAAGTTTTGCGAGTCCTTGGTACTTATTGCTACTACTGCTAATACCTTTGTTTATTTTTTGGCAGTGGTATAAGAGAGGGCAAGAATATCCAGAACTCAAAGTGTCTTCATTGGATGCTTTTAAAGGCAAAAACTCCTTAACAGGGAAGTTACGTCCTTTGTTGAGGTGGTTGAAAATTGCAGCTTTTGCTTTATTGGTGATTGCTTTAGCTCGACCGCAAGATACATTAGAGGAAGAGAAAATTAATGCAGACGGAATCGATATTGTCATGGTGATGGATATCTCTGGAAGTATGTTAGCGGAAGATTTTGAGCCTAATCGTTTAGAAGCTGCTAAAAGAGTGGGTAGTCAATTTATACAAAATAGAAAATTTGATCGTATTGGATTAGTGGTATATGCTGGCGAAAGCTTTACGCAATGTCCAATCACGACTGATTATAATGTCTTACAAAAAATGATGGAGGAAGTCCAACATGCAGGATTAACGCAAATCTTGGATGGAACTGCCATTGGAATGGGCTTGGCAACAGGCGTTAACCGATTAAAAGATAGCGAGACAAAAAGCAAGATCATTGTTTTGATGACAGATGGTGTAAATACTGCTGGTACTATTGATCCAATCACGGCTGCCGAAATGGCTAGCCAATTTGGAATTAAGGTGTATACCATTGGCGTCGGGACAAGAGGAATGGCGCCTTACCCTGTAAGAAGGGGACCATTTGTTACTCGCCAAAATATGGAGGTGCAGATTGACGAGGAATTACTGAAAGAAATTGCCCAAAAGACAGACGGACAATACTATAGAGCCGTTGATGAAAAAAGCTTAGTCAATATCTATCAGGAAATTGATCGTTTAGAGAAGACTGAAGTAGAGGTGACAGCCATTAAGCGATACACGGAGAAGTTCCATCAATTTGCTCTATTGGCTGCTATCTTGATGTTAGGAGAAATATTATTGAGAAATACTATTTTTAGAGGCTTGCCTTAAATTTATTAGTGTGCTGAATTTTGAAAATGAAATATACTTATACGCTTTACTGATTATTCCCATAATCATATTGCTACTCTATGCCCTACACTATAGGAAAAAGAAGCAGTTGAGCGAGTTTGGTAATGAGGCATTGATACATCGTATGATGCCAGATTTCTCTATGCGTAGGATACAGATAAAAACCTTCCTTTATCTCTTAGCTCTTGCCTTTGTTTTAATTGGATTAGCCAATTTACAAGAAGGTACTAAATTAGAAAAGGTTAAGCGAGAAGGTATTGATGTCATGATCGCTTTAGATGTGTCTAAAAGTATGTTGGCCGAAGATATTCAGCCAAGCCGTATTGATAAATCGAAAAAATTAGTTTCTGAGCTAATTGAAAGTTTAAGCAATGATAGAGTCGGAATTATCATTTTTGCTGGAAATGCTTATTTGCAAT
>JAHDDN010000209.1 GCA_020629335.1 Chitinophagales bacterium
AGAATTGAGTAAAAATGCTCAAAGAATTGAGTAAAAATGCTCAAAGAATTGAGTGAAATATTTAAAAGAGTCTTGATGTTTATTTAAGCATTTATTTGCCTATGCAAAAATTCCGAAAGATGCTATCTAGTAGGTCATCAGTTGTCACCTCTCCAGTAACCAATCCCAGATAATCTAAAGCGGAGCGGATATCTAAAGAAAGCAGCTCTCCACTGATATTTATTTCAATGCCTTTTAGCACATCGCCTAATGATTCATTGGCCTTTTGGAGGGCGTCAAAATGGCGTAGGTTGGAGACGATGGTGTCATTAGCTCCAACCTTATTGGAGAGCACCAAGTCTTTGAGGGATTGACGTAAGTCTTGTAAATTGGTTTTTTCTTTGGAGGAGATAAAAAGGATGTTGGAGAAATCTGGATAGTTTTCTTGAATAGATTGATCGCCTTCGTCTATTTTGTTGGCGACTAATAGAGTAGGGATTTCACCCATATTTAATTCTGCTAAATCGGCCTTTAACTTTTCTTGATCGGTGTCGTTTATATCAAATAAATAGACCACTATGGCAGATTGCTTGATCTTTTCCATTGTTTTTTCTACTCCTATAGCTTCTATCGTATCTGAGGCTTCTCGGATGCCTGCGGTATCTATGAATCTAAAAGGAATACCGTCTATATTCAGCACTTCTTCTATGGTGTCACGGGTGGTGCCTGGTATATCTGATACGATGGCTCTTTCTTCATTTAGGAGGGCATTAAGGAGGGTGGACTTACCAGCATTGGGTCGGCCAGCTATAACGGTCGTTACACCATTCTTGATGGCATTGCCCAAGTGGAAAGAGTCGATGAGTTTTTTGAGTAAGGTTTTTATTTTCTGAACGAGTTCGACTAATTGAGAACGGTCTGCAAATTCTACATCTTCTTCGCTAAAGTCTAATTCTAATTCAACTAAAGAGGCAAACTCAATGAGCTTTTGTCGGAGTTGTTGTATTTCGCCAGAGAACCCCCCTCGCATTTGTTGGATGGCAATATCGTGAGCGGCTTCGGTATTGGAAGCAATAAGATCGGCGACAGCTTCTGCTTGTGACAAATCCATGCGCCCATTCAAGAAGGCTCTAAGGGTGAATTCGCCTGGTCTGGCAATACGTGCACCCGCTTCAATGAATAGGGCAATGACTCGCTGCAAGATATAATCTGAACAATGACAAGATACTTCCACTACATCTTCAGTGGTATAGGAGCGAGGTGCTTTGAATAAGCTAATGACTACTTCGTCAATGATCTCATTACCATTGCGCAGGGTACCAAAGTGAATGGTATGCGATTCTTGTTTGTTTAAGTCTTTAAAAGGAAAATACTGATTGCAGATATCAATCGCCTTTTTACCTGATAAGCGAATGATTCCAATGGCTCCCTGTCCTTGTGGAGTGGCCATTGCAACAATGGTATCTTCTAAATCAAAGTGATTATACTGTGCCATGCCACAAAGGTCGGAAATTTAGGAATGATTCTTAAATAACTTTACCATCTTGCTTGGTCTTTTTTCCGTCTGACTGCGTTAAAAAGCCTCGCCGATGCGCTGCATCGACTACGTTTTTTGCCTTGTCAGTCAAAAAAAATCCTAAAGCAATATTGGTAATTTTATTTTTTCATCATTCCTTATGGGATTTTTTGCGTGAGGGATGGCAGCGGTATGTGGCGGCCATGCTGCGACTTACGGAACTTAGCGATGCGCAGGCTCCTTAGAGACAAGCAGCGCTTAGTGTAGTAGGAGTAGCATAGCCACATAATAGCGAACGGCCCGACCATGCGCCTTCGGCGAATGCATAATGCATAATGATGAATGATAAATAGGCTCGTGCTGCGCACTTCGCTTTACAAATCGCATGGGCACGCCCTAATATTCAAAAGCCACCGTTCTTTTAGGACGGTAGACGGGTGCTTGTACACCCTTAATAATTCTATCCCAATCGAATGCAGGGCCAATGTCCCATTTGCCTGTTGGGCGGAAGTTAAGATGAGAGAGAATACCGTTAAAATTGGCGGTTAATTCGTGCGCTTGGTAGCGCAAACTTTCATCTAAAAACTCACGCGGAATATCGTATTTCTCAGTTAATATACGCAGTAATTGAATGAGGCTTTCGTATTGCTCATCCGTAAAAGTGGCAAAATATTGATAGCCTTTGAAAGGTTTTTTGAGCTTGACATAACGAGCTGTTTCATCTAAGGAGCAATACACATCAATGTGATTAGGGTCTTTCTTCGGGCGAGAATAAACGGTCTCTAAATTATTACCTACCTTAATTAATGGACCATAATTGGACAGCTCAATAGCGATAGAGCGTTTAGAGCTATATTCATTGCCCCCGATGGTACCTTTGCCCAAATGATGCGACCAATAGCGCTCATTAAATAGTCGAATAACTTGTCCATCACGAGCTACTAGGAAAGGAACAGAAACTCGCCATTTGGGTTCTCCTTTCTTTTGAGGCGTCAATTTATTGATATCACTTTTGAGGTTCCCGACTGTAAAGTGGAGTACGATTTGATCTTTTTTTACAGGCTCTGCTTCATAGTAGCCTTGATAACCATCTTTCGGTTGGCAGTCGTGACCACAAACTCTGGCCTCATTAGGAGATTGCAAGATAAAGGAAGAAAGTTGAAAATAACGATGGGCAAATTTTTGATCTTGGAAAAATTCTTTCTCCCAACCATCAATCAAATGGCTTTTTTTAGAAGAGTCAATCATACTTGGACGTGGGCGCACTCGTGGACGGTAAGTGACTGTATCCTTTTTGGGATAAGTTTTCACCTCTTTAGGCGGCTTATGCTGCGTATGTGGACGTGGATAGTAAGGACTCCTTTTGAGGGCAGCACAAGAGCTTAGCACAAAAGAAAGCAATACCAATAGAGTAATAATATAGCAATTTCTCATTGGATAATAAATATTGGTCACGGGGCATGTGGTTAATAAGACCCCATAAATTTGTCTTTGTAAAAAATGTACTTGGTTAAATTGGTACTTAAAGGTCTTAAATTTATGTCAGTATTCCAATGAATATAATTAATAATTTGGGGCTTCCCTCGCTTCGTATTTTTCAATTGTTCCCGTGTATCAAAATTAAATCAACAAATCAAAAATCAATAAATCAACAAGTGGCTCGGTCGGGCTGTCCGTTCTTATGTGGCTATGCTGCTCCCACTTCACTAAGGCAGGCTTGTCTCTTATTGGAGCCTGCGCCTGCCTAAGTTCCGTAGGTCGCAGCATGGCCGCCACATACCACTTCCATCCCTAAGCCAAAGACAAAAAAAGGGCACATTAGAACGAGTAAAAAAACTCATTCTAATGGCCCCATTTAATTTCTAAGAAGTGCTTACCAAGGTATAGGTTGGAATGAGTAAGCTATTCATTCTACCTTAATTTACATTAGTAGGCAACTATGTTACCAGGCAATCCTTGTTGATTCAAATAGTTTTCTGCATCTTGATAAGAGCGGAATCCTATTGTTGTAATTAGCTTGTAGTCATTTTTCATGCGAATAATTTTCATTGGTTGTCTGAATTTATTGGCCACTCTTTTTAGACTAACGTAACTTTTTGAAGAAGCTATCTCTATAACGAATCGTTTTTTAACACGATTAGTATATGGATTCTTCTCTTGTATAGGAACACGGTTTCGTTTAAGCTTTTCATCTATACTACTGCTATAAGTAGGAGTGAAAAGCGTGTAAGTAATAGCGATGATGAGTAGCAATATTGGAAAAAAGCTAACAAAATCGCTTTTTGTATCTGTCTCCTGAGGAGGCAGACAATAGGGTGGATAGTGGCTAACAGGTCTTATTAGCTGTACGGCCAAAGCCATACCAATAACTAAAAACACTAAAGCCACTAAAAAAATAATGTACACTATCATGTTTTTAATTTTAGGGTGAAGAAATAATATAAGTCCTTTGATAATTGATATATCACTTGACTTATATCATAACTTTATCTAAAACTTGATGAATGATAGTTCTATTATTTATGCACGGTATTTAAGAACGCAAGAATATATATAATGGTTTCTTTGGGAGTATAAAAACACATAATAGCTTTCTTGTCATACCCTTCTACCGCTAGCTTTATAGGTTCTCATTTGATAAATAAAACCTTTTAATTCGCTTTTTTGCAGATAATGATCGGCCTCCATCAGTGTATTAAAATCACCAATGATGACTTTATATTTATAACCGACATTAATCACCTTAGTAGGATGAGTATAGGTTTGGGCCGCCTTGAATGCTTGTTGCTCAGAACTATAAGAACCTATTTCTATCACAAAAGCTTTTTGAGCATAAATAGAAGATAGGCTTTGCATCTTAAAGGATTTCTTTTCAGGAGGCTTAGGTTTTTCGACCCTTTCTTCTGGTACGATGCGGATATGCCATTGTTTGCCGTCTTTGGGAGGCATTGTTTTTGGCCATTGAGGCATTATTGGAGCGCTATGCGACTCAATAGTAGGAGGTACTACTTTTTCCTCTTTTTCTTCCAGCACATTAAAATAAATAGCAGGGATGATTATAAAAATTAGGAAGAATGCAAAAAGCGTAGAAAAACTAATACCAGCATTTTGCGTGCTAATTTCTTGCTTTGGGGAAGCAGGAGGACTCTTTTGAATGCTTCTTTTTTTTCTAAAAGTAGATGGTACATTTGATTTAGAAGCTGAAAATTTTTGAACCATCAGGCTGAAAAGGGTATAGAAACAGCCTATAACAATGAATAAAAGCCCAACTGCTATCACTAGTATAATAGATGGATTCGCCATGTCTTGGGTTTTTGGGACACTATAAAATGGCTAATGCACTTGCTAAAAAGGGCATTAACATGTAGTATGGCACATATTAAAAAAGGAAGGCCTTATGAAGGGAAAATGCAAAGGGAATCCTGTAGCAATACAATAAGGTTTTGCTAATTTTTAAAAGTGAATAATAAAAGCATCTTTTATAAAAGACTGCTTTGGGTATATTGCTAAAGGAAGCGATTTAGACTTCCTTTTCTATTGTAAGTAAGTAGGTAGGAGTGCTTGATACTTGGGCGGATTTTAAACACCCAAGTATTTAACTAACGTCAGTTAGTTTACCAAATATAAACTATATTTTGCATTAGATCAAGTAAAAATGGTCAGGTATATTTTTATTTATGAATATAAAATATTATTTATGGTTCATAAGATAAACTTGGAGCTAGCCATTTTTCCATTTCTTTGATGCTCATCCCTTTTCGCTCTGCTAAGGATTTTACTTGATCTTTATTAACTTGGCCAATACCAAAATAGCTAGATTCAGGATGTGCAAAATACCAGCCGCTTACAGAAGCTGCAGGATACATAGCAAAGCTTTCGGTCAGCTTAATTCCTATTTTATCCTCAACACCTAATAGATCGAAAAGCTTTTGCTTTTCTGTATGATCTGGGCAAGCAGGATAGCCTGGTGCAGGTCGAATACCTTGGTATTTTTCTGCGATTAGTTCATCATTACTGAGTTTTTCTTTTTTTGCATAGCCCCAAATATCTGTTCTGACTAATCGGTGCATATATTCAGTAAGTGCTTCGGCTAAACGATCTGCTAAAGCTTTAAGTAGAATAGCATTATAGTCGTCATTATTGGCTTCAAATTTCTTGATCCACTTTTCAATGCCGATTCCACTTGTAACAGCAAAAGCTCCGATATGGTCATTAAGCCCAGTTTCCAAAGGTGCTATAAAATCAGAAAGGCTTCGATTGGGTAGGTTTTTGGCCTTTTGGACTTGCTGACGCATATTACTCAGGGTAGCGATATGAGCCGTTCGTTTTTTATCAGCATAGACTTCTATATCATCATTAGCTAGTGAATTAGCTGGAAATAAGCCGATGACAGCTTTAGCCTTTAACCATTTCTCCGAAACAATCTTTTTAAGCATCACTTGGGCATCATTGAAGAGGCGAGTAGCTTCTTCTCCCATATTCTTATCTTTTAATATAACGGGATATTTCCCTCTTAATTGCCAGCTAGTAAAGAATGGTGTCCAATCAATATAAGGAACAATTTCCTGTAATGGGAAGTCTTCCCATACTTTAATGCCTGTGTATTTAGGCTTAGCAGGTTTGTATTGGCTCCAATCACAGGTCCATTTATTAGTTCTGGCCTCTGTTATTGGTAATAATTTTTTACTGACCTTTTTACTAGCATGTCTTGCCCTGAAGGTTTCGTATTTTTCGCTGATTTCCTTTACGAAAGCTAATTTTTGATTGTCGCTCAAAAGAGAATTGGCCACTGGTACACTTTTAGAGGCGTCTTGGACATGAATAGTAGGGCCACTATATTTAGGAGCGATCTTTACAGCTGTATGCATTTGACTGGTGGTTGCTCCTCCGATGAGTAGTGGAATATCAAAACCTTCTCTTTCCATTTCTTCTGCTACGAATACCATTTCATCTAAAGATGGAGTAATCAAACCACTTAGGCCGATGATATCTACTTTTTCTTCTTTGGCTTTTTTGAGTATTTGAGCAGCAGGAACCATTACGCCCATATCTATTACATCATAGTTGTTGCACGCTAATACAACCCCTACGATATTTTTACCAATATCATGCACATCTCCTTTGACGGTAGCCATTAATATTTTGCTCTGTGCTTTTTGACTATTATTGGCTTTCTTTTCTGCTTCTAGATAGGGATTTAAGTAAGCAACAGATTTTTTCATGACTCTTGCACTCTTAACTACTTGTGGTAAGAACATTTTACCAGAGCCAAATAAATCACCTACTACATTCATACCGTCCATTAAAGGACCTTCTATGACATGTATTGGACTATTGTATTTTTGATAAGCTTCTTCAGTATCCTCTTCAATAAAATCAACGATTCCTTTTACTAAGGAGTGTTCTAAACGTTTTTCTACGCTTGCTTCTCTCCAAGAGAGGTCCGCTTTTCTAACTTTTCCCTTACCTTTTACTTTTTCGGCATAGTCTACTAAGCGCTCAGTGGCCTCTTCATTGCGATTGAAGAGGACATCTTCTACTAGTTTAAGGAGAGCTTTAGGGATTTCTTCATAGACTTCTATCATACCAGCATTTACGATCCCCATATCCATACCTGCTTGAATGGCATGGTATAAGAAGGCAGAGTGCATGGCTTCTCTAACCATATTATTGCCTCTAAAGGCAAATGAAATATTACTAACTCCACCGCTGACGCTTACTTCAGGCATACGCTCTTTAATTTGGCGAGTGGCTTCAATAAATGCGATAGCATATTCATTATGTTCCTTGATACCTGTTGCTACTGCAAAAATATTGGGGTCAAAGATGATGTCTTGTGGAGGGAAGCCTACTTCTTTCGTCAAGATATCGTAAGAACGCTGGCAAATCTCTACTTTTCTTTCTATCGTATCGGCTTGGCCTTCTTCATCAAAAGCCATGACCACTACAGCCGCCCCGTATTTTCTTACTTTACTGGCTTGTTCGATAAAGCTTTCTTTTCCTTCCTTTAGGGAAATGGAATTAACGATTCCTTTACCTTGTAGGCATTTGAGGCCTGTTTCTATGACACTCCATTTAGAGGAGTCTACCATGATAGGCAATTTAGAAATATCAGGTTCAGAGGCGATCAGGTTGAGGAAATGCTTCATGCTTCCTTCTGAATCTAACATGCCTTCATCCATGTTAACATCAATGACTTGTGCACCACCTTCTACTTGATGGCGGGCTACTGATAAAGCCTCTTCAAATTTTTCTCCTAAGATGAGTTTAGAAAATTTTCGTGAACCTGTCACATTGGTTCTTTCGCCTACATTTACGAAGTTACTTTCAGGATATACAGTGATAGCTTCTAAACCACTTAAACGTAAATTAGGAGTAATGCTTGGTACTTGGCGTATTTCGGCTTTTTCAACTGCTTTTACAATGGCAGCGATATGGTCAGGTGTTGTTCCACAACATCCACCTACCATATTGACTAATCCATTTAGCGAAAAATCTTTCAAATAATCACCTGTTTCATCGGGTGTCTCATCGTATTCTCCAAAGGCATTAGGCAAACCAGCATTAGGATAGCAACTGACATAGCAATCTGCAATTTTAGAAAGCTCGGCAAGATAAGGACGCATTTCTTGTGCACCTAAAGAGCAATTTAGCCCAATGCTAAATAGCTTAACATGACTAACAGAGTTATAAAATGCCTCTACGGTTTGGCCAGATAGAGTGCGTCCACTACTATCGGTGATCGTGAATGATACCATAATCGGTAGTTCCTTACCCGTATTTTCAAATAATTCTTGTATAGCAAAAAGAGCCGCTTTGCAGTTAAGTGTATCAAAGACGGTCTCGACTAGAAGAATATCTGCTCCTCCATCCATTAATCCTTTGGCTTGATCGTAATAAGCTTCCTTAATCTCGTCGAATTCGACGGCTCTATAGCCAGGGCGATTGACATCGGGCGACATGGAGGCGGTTACATTCATAGGGCCTATGGAACCTGCTACGAAGCGAGGTTTTTTAGGATTGGCTTTAGTGTACTTTTTCGCTGCTTTTTTAGCAATTTTCGCTGCCTCTAAGTTGATTTCGTAGGCAAGGTTTTGCAGCTCATAGTCAGATTGAGAGATGGCGGTGGCATTGAAGGTATTAGTTTCGATAATATCTGCGCCTGCCTCTAAGTAACGTTCATGGATTTCGTAAATAACTTTGCTTTTAGTAATGCAGAGTAGATCATTATTCCCTTTTAGATCTTTGGGGTGATCTTTGAAACGTTCTCCTCGAAAGTCGGCTTCGGTGAGCTGGTAGCCTTGTATAAGGCTTCCCATAGCTCCATCTAACACTAATATTCGGTCTTTTACGGCTTGGTATATCGTCATCGTGAGTTTTTCTTTTTAGACTGCAAAGGTAGTTAGGAAAGTTGGAATAATAAACTTGCATTTTCAATAACGTTTGGAAACGTTGAAACGTTGAGAACGTTGGAACATTACTTAGTTATAATATGAAATTATTCGGTTAAAACGTTCATACTTTATTC
>JAHDDN010000210.1 GCA_020629335.1 Chitinophagales bacterium
GTTCATAGTTCATAGTTCATAGTTCATAGTTCATAGTTCATAGTTCATAGTTCATCGAATAGTGTTCTAAAAACAAGTTCATCCGCTTCGCTAAATTCAATTTTTCGTCTCGCCATGACAGTCTTAGCAGTAGCCATCGCTTTCTCCAAATCATAGACGGCATCAGCTCCCCAGCTAAAAGAAGGAATGAGCTTCTTCTGAAATCCTCCTCCATAAATATTCGCACTCACCCCGACAACCGTACCTGTATTAAACATGGTATTAATCCCACACTTAGAATGATCTCCCATAAACAAACCACAAAAGATCGTTCCAGTTGAAATATACGACTGTTGTGGGTAATTCCAAATCTTAACAGGCGAGTAATTATTTTTTAAATTGGAGTTATTCGTGTCTGCTCCTAAATTACACCACTCCCCCAATACGGCATTCCCTAAATACCCATCATGTCCTTTATTAGAATAGCCGAATATGACCGAATTACTAATTTCTCCTCCTACCTTTGAATGCGGCCCAATTGTAGTACTTCCGTATATTTTAGCGCTCATTTTAACTGTCCCATGATCACATAACGCAAAAGGACCTCTGATAGCGCTACATTCCATTACCGTAGCATTTTTCCCGATATAAATAGGTCCTTCACTGGCGTTCAAGCTGGTACAAAGGACAGTAGCACCTTCCTCAATAAAAATGTTTTCAGGATTTACCACAAAGTTTGAATCATGTATAGCTTGAGAAGTTTTTCCTTTGGTCAGCATCTCAAAATCATCCTTAATAGCCTGAGCATTCATTTGAAAAATATCCCAAGGATAAGTAATCTTTTGATACTCTTTGATAGCTTTTTTGCTATTGGAATTATCTGATATTTTTCCTTTATGCGCAATTAAGACCTCTCCATCCACTAAGCTTTCCCCTAATTGTAGTGCCTCTATTTGTTCTACTAATACCGCATTAGGTAATACACAGGCATTGATATACAAACTATCATCAGGAGCATCTACCTTAAATGGCAAATAGCCCTTAGTTTTTATGCTCCAATTAGCATTAGGCCAAATCGAAGCCCATTTTTCTCGTATTGTCAATATACCCAACCTTATATCACAAGCAGGTCTGGTAAAAGTAAAAGGCAATAAATGATCACAATTAGGTGGATCAAAAAGTATTATATCCATAACAATCATTTTATAATCACCCATATTCATAAATCATCTAGGCGCAACCCTTGTGGTCGCCCAAATTTGGTAATTATTAATTATAATAGTAAAAAAAAGCCCCACAACTTAAATAAATTGTAGGGCTTCTCTTTTGGACTGATTAAAAGGTATTATTCATTACCCTCAGATGCAGGAGCTTCTGTAGCTGTATTTTCAGCTGCAGGAGTTTCTTCATCCATTGCTGCCATTGCTGGATTTTTTGATTTTCTTTTACCAAATTTCTTGTTGAATTTCTCGATACGTCCTGCCGTATCGACAAACTTCATCTTACCAGTAAAGAATGGGTGTGATTCACTCGAAATCTCTACTTTAATCAATGGATATTCTTTACCATCTTCCCATACGATTGTTTCCTTCGTATTAGCAGTAGATCTTGTCTTGAAAGTGTGATCGCAAGAGATATCTTTCACGATTACTTCTCTGTAATTTTCTGGATGTATTCCTTTTCTCATTGTAATTGAATTTTATAGGATGCAAAGATAAGTTTTTTTACCCAAATAGTAAAGAACTCATAGGAAATTAACAATAGAAAAAAATAGATAGCTTAATTTTTTGTTAAATAAAAGAATTTTACAGATTGAAACTATCATTTGTCATTTTATGTTAGTAACTTAAATCTATAGCCTGCCGATAATGTTTGATAGACACATTAAATTAAATTAAAGATAGCTACTTACTATAACATTTGTAAACGAGTTCTTAAAGTGTAAAACACAATTATTATGAGAGTTTGGAGAAGATTTAGTGGTGAGAGAATCATCACACCAATTGAAGAAGCAGTTGAAAACGCCTTAAAACGGGAATTGGAAAAAGGTAATAAGCTAAAAGTTTGTATCGGTACCGATTCCCAAGTAAGAGGCAAAGTAACAGAGTTTGCCTCTGTCATCGTATTCCTACGTGAACAAAAAGGAGGATTCATGTTCATTCATAATGAAAGATCAACAATCCCCTACAGCATTAAAGAGCGAATGCTAACAGAGGTCTACCACTCTATTGATATCGCTTATAAGCTATGTGATTTATTTGATCTGTATGATGTAGATATGGAAGTTCACGCAGATATCAATACCAACCCAAAGTTTAAGTCAAACGCAGCATTACAAGAGGCTATGGGCTATATACTAAGTATGGGTTTTGCTTTCAAAGCAAAGCCAGATGCCTTTGCCAGCTCAAGCTGTGCGAATAAATTTGCGTAAATATTGTTAATAGATAAATTGGCTAATTAGTATTATATTAGTGTGTCGTTTTGATAATTAATTAATACTAATTGGCCTTTACTATGCAAAAAATATACATTAGCCTAGCCATCTTTCTTATAGCGGTTACATTGAACGCCCAACAGACTTGTACTATTGAAATTTCTTACCATCCAGACTTAGCAGAGCCTTCTGATGAAGTCAAGGAAACAATAGAGTACGCCCTAAGTATATGGGAAGATATTCTATATTCCCCTGTCCCTATTAAAGTTCAAATCAATTGGCAACCGCTATTTGGTACTACCTTAGGTACCACCATTCCTAACGCAATTCGGAATTTTGAAGGAGCAACATACGAAGATGTATGGTATCCTTCTTGTCTCGCTGACGCTATTACAAAAACAGATCTTCAAGAAGGTAGTAATGATATAGATATCAATCTAAATGGAGCGACTAACTATTATCTCGGAACAGACGGTCAGCCTCCTATCGGGACTTATGATTTAGTATCATTAGTGCTCCATGAAATTGGACATGGTTTTGGCTATATTGACTCTTATTTGATTGATAGTGATGATGGAACTGCAAGCTATGGTACCATTTCCTTATCAGATCTCCTACCTCTGTCTTTCCCTTTTGAAAGTCTAGATAATCGCCCTTTCATCTACAGCTACTTTGTAGAGAACGAAGATGGGGATGTATTGGTCGATCAAGACTTATTTCCTAATGAGTCAGAGGAATTAGCTGACTTTCTAACAAGCGACCTCTATTTCAACGGGCCATTTACCTTAGAGGCTAATGATGGAGAACGCTCAGAACTCTACTCACCTAATAGCTTTGCATTCGGCTCAAGTGTATTACACCTAGATGAAAACAACTATGAAGGGACTGACAATATGCTCATGACTCCTTTCCTCGCCCAACAAGAGGTGACACATGCCCCAGGCCCTCTAATGCTCGCCAATCTACAAGATTTAGGCTGGACCTTTGAACCTCCAGTAGCTAATGAAGACCTTTCTAATTTTAAAGTAAGTGCTTATCCTAACCCATTTGTCAATGAATTGAGCATTATGTATTATGTCTCCAAGCCGACAAAGGTGAGTATTCAGATATACGACATGATGGGGAAATGCATAAGTACATTAGCAAACCATCAACAAAGTAGCGGTTACCATTGTATAAAGTGGGATGTTGAAAACGAACAAGCACTAAATAATGGTACCTATATTGTACGTATGCAAGTAGGAAATTCAGTCAAGAATATCAAACTGACGCATATTAAGTAAGCGGACATAATTAACCATTTCAATAAACTCTAAAAATAGAAAGCATGAGAACTTTATTAACAATATTTACAGCAGCAATGTTGATAAGTTGGAATACCCAAGCCCAAGATATTTATGGATTCAGTAATGGCAATATCGTCAAAGTTGATCCTATGAATGGAAGTATTATATCGAGTACGGATATACCAGACGTCAATGCAATTGCACTTGGTTCTTCTACCTTCGATCATTACAATCATCGCTATATCTTCAAGGGAAGTACAGACAATGGCTTACAATTGTGTAATATCGATGCTATAACAGGTACACTCATTAGTAATGCAGAAGTACCATCATTCCCCACACCTTTCCCAAATGAGTTTGAATACGATCTGCTTTTTGATGTACTCTATGGATTAATGTTTGACTACGAAAATTATGATCCTGCTGATCCAGAACCTAACTTTGAAGGTACTGAATACCTAGTCGCATTGGATCCAATAACAGCAGAATTGACGACAGTTGGAGAAATTGAAGGGGTACAAGCGATATTTGTTAATACCTCTACTTTCAATTCAAATAATCAGGAGTTTTTCTTTGTCGGACGTGATTCAGATCAATTAACACGCCTTTACACTATTAATACCATTAATGCATTCACTAACAATAATCCTGAAGCAGATCACCTAGGCAATGCAGAATTACAATACGATGTCGTTAATGAGAAATTGTATGGCCTCATGAACTCAGGAGAAGTAAATGTAGATTCCATAGAATTAACAGACCCATTAATGTTAGTAGAGATTGATCCAGTGACAGCCGAATACGATATCATATCTTATATAGAAGAAGCTAATGTACTCTCTTTAGGCTCTGGTGTTTTCGATCAAGCAACAGGCAGCTTCATATTTGTAGGAGGTATCGGACAAGCCAATCAATTCATCAATATCAATGTGAATTCAGGAGAAGTAATGGCCAGCCCTATCACAACCAATGTGGTTGAAATGCAAGCAGATAATACCAATTTCGCTAATCTATTCTACAACAAATTAACAGATGTAGAAAGTATCACTACCGTAAAAGATGGCATAACAATCTACCCTAACCCTGCTAAAGATCAACTCTTTATAGAAGGCATAGACAATCAAGAAATCGTAAAAATACTAGATATTGATGGCCGCCTAATCAACAGCCAAGCACTAAGAAGTGGAAAAATAAATATCGAAAATCTCCAAGCAGGCGTTTATTTAATCCAAACTGCCAATGGAGCCATCCAAAAATTCGTTAAACACTAATGGTTCAGTTTATAAGTTTCTGACAGTTAAGTTGTAGGATTTTTGCGATTATACAAGGCATTTTTGAGGCCCATAGCAGGGCTACGAAACGAAAAAATAACGAAGTAGAATCGTAAAAAGACAAAACTTGGGCTGTCAAGGACTAATAAATTGAACCACTAATTATATTTATGGGGCGATCCTTGTGGTCGCCCTTTTTTTGTTAACTCCCCAATTCTTGCCCCAAATACCTAACAAACCTTCGCTTAGCAACTGGCAAAAAAGTCTCCTGCATAGGATAGGAGTGTTTACTATGTAACAAATAAGTAGCAGGATTGGCAAACATATTCT
Organism: Chitinophagales bacterium; assembly: GCA_020629335.1. The sequence goes on from JAHDDN010000210.1 coordinate 5,301, forward strand.
GTTGCCTCAATAAATCCAACTTAATACTCTCAAAGGTCTGCGTCATTTGCTTGAGATAAGTATGCACGAAAGCAGTCTTGATCGCCCTAAACTTCTCCCTCGCACTCTCAAATAAAGTCAACTGATAGCAATAAATATGCACCTTCGGTTCAGCGCCATTCTGTATCATCAAATAGCCCTCCTGTCGCATCAAAGGAATAATCCCAATCGGCTCAATAGACATATCATTATCCACAATCTCATAAATTTCACTCCCATTCTTCAATTGCATCTGTAATCTCGGCAGCGCAAATTCTAAAATTTGTTCAATCACCCCCATAAACTCCTCATCCTCCAACATCTTCTCGTATTCCAAAGTCATTTTTTGCAAGTCAATCCGACTCACTTTCGTAGGAAAAACCTTACTCACCTGCTCCTTTTGCTCCTTCAATAACTTCAAACTTTCATAATGATGCACCAATTCTCCCAAAAAAGGATACAAACGTGTCTCATCAAACTCCCGCTCAATCTGCTTCAAATATCCCAATAATAAATACTTCTTATACTCGAAGTCAATCAATCCCTCTGTCAACCAATTCGGCGATAATGATTTAATAGCCATACTCCTATATTTTAAATGTTTCTTTGGGCGCATCCCGATCATTTTTTTGGCCGTCCATGTAGGGGCGCACCTATGTGTGCGCCCAACGGCCCAAAAAAATGATCGGGTCGGGCTATCCGCTCTTATGCAGCTATTCAGCAGCTACTCCACTAAGGCTGGCTTGTCTGCCCTTCGGGCCAGCCATCGCCTGCCTAAGTTCCGTAAGCTACTTCATCACGCCGCATACCGCTCCTATCCCTTGCGCAATTAATTACATCCCATAGAGATGCTCACTAACCCATTCGGATGTAACAGCGCCCCTACGGATGTAAGGGGGCTAGATTCCTACTATAATTTATGCTAAAATGACATAAAAATCAATACTACTGCCAAATTAACGTGCTAAAACGGACAAATTTGCAGGAATATAGAGTTGGCACAGAATGTGACAAGTAAGGGATTGTAATTATTATTATTTAATCATAAATAAAAATCTTTCAAATGGCAAAGGAAGTGAGCATCAAGCCATTGGCTGATAGAGTTTTAGTACAGCCAGCACCTGCTGAAGAAACAACAAGAGGTGGAATCATTATTCCAGAAACAGCTAAAGAAAAGCAACAAAAAGGTACCATCATCGCTGTTGGTAACGGCAAAGTAGATGAGCCTTTAACTGTAAAAGTTGGAGATAGCGTACTTTACGGAAAGTACTCTGGTACAGAAATCTCTTTCGAAGGAGAAGATTATCTCATCATGAGAGAATCAGACATCTTTGCAATTATATAGTCACTATATAGTTGAATTTGAAGTTTTTAGAATCATTAGTAAAAACAATTAAAAATACAATTAAGAAATGTCAAAATTAATCACATACGATGTGGATGCTAGAGACAAACTCAAAAAAGGAGTTGACAGTCTAGCGAATGCTGTAAAAGTAACATTAGGCCCTAAAGGTCGTAATGTAGTTATTGAAAGAAAATTTGGTGCTCCTAGCATCACAAAAGATGGTGTTTCTGTCGCAAAAGAGATCGAATTAGAAGATCCGATGGAAAACATGGGCGCACAAATGGTAAAAGAAGTGGCGTCTAAAACTTCAGATATTGCGGGTGATGGTACAACTACTGCCACTGTTTTATCTCAAGCTATCATCACGGCAGGTATGAAGAGTTTAGCGGCTGGCGCTAACCCAATGGATCTCAAAAGAGGGATTGACAAAGCGGTTAAAGCAGTCGTAGCTCATCTACAAAAATTATCTACTAAAGTAGGTAGCGATACAGAAAAGATTCGTCAAGTAGCTACTATCTCTGCCAATAATGATGAAGAGATTGGTAATTTGATAGCTCAAGCTATGGAAAAAGTGGGCAAAGATGGTGTGATCACTGTTGAAGAAGCTAAAGGAACAGAGACTTACTCTGACTTAGTAGAAGGTATGCAATTCGATAGAGGTTACTTATCTCCATACTTCGTGACTAATACAGAGAAAATGGAAGTGGATTTAGATAATCCATACATTCTTATTTTTGATAAGAAAGTATCTAGTATGAAGGACTTATTACCAGTATTAGAGAAAGTAGCTCAATCAGGTAATCCTTTATTAATCATTGCAGAAGATGTAGAAGGCGAAGCCTTAGCGACATTAGTAGTGAACAAAATCAGAGGTATTCTTAAAATTGCTGCTGTGAAAGCACCAGGTTTTGGTGACAGAAGAAAAGCAATGTTAGAGGATGTTGCTATCTTAACAGGTGGTACAGTAGTATCAGAAGAAAGAGGTCATAAATTAGACCAAACAACTCCTGATATGTTAGGTACAGCTGAGAAGATCGTTATCGACAAAGACAATACAATTATCGTGAATGGTAAAGGCAAAAAAGCTGATATCAAGGCGAGAGTAGGTCAAATCAAAGCGCAAATCGAAACGACTACTTCTGATTATGATAAAGAGAAGTTACAAGAGCGTTTAGCTAAATTAGCTGGTGGTGTTGCAGTATTATACATTGGTGCACCAACAGAAGTAGAGATGAAAGAGAAGAAAGATCGTGTGGATGATGCTTTACACGCTACGAGAGCAGCGGTAGAAGAAGGTATCGTGCCAGGTGGTGGTGTAGCTTATATCAGAGCTTTAGCACCTCTTAATAAAATCGAAGGCGAGAACGATGATGAGCAAACAGGTATTGACATCATCAGAAAAGCTTTAGAATCTCCATTAAGAACAATTGCAATGAATGCAGGAGTGGAAGGTTCTGTGGTAGTACAAAACGTGAAAGGCGGTAAAAAAGACTACGGTTATAACGCTAGAAACGAAAAGTACGAAAACATGTTGAAAGCAGGGGTAATTGATCCAACTAAAGTAGCACGTGTTGCTTTAGAGAATGCAGCATCAATTGCAAGTATGTTATTAACTACTGAGTGCTTAATCGTTGATAAGCCTCAAGAAGAAGGTGCAGGCCATGGACATGGAATGCCAGGCGGAATGCCAGGTGGAATGCCAGGCATGATGTAAGCCACTTTTAAAAAAAATGTCAACAGCTCGTAAATTCATTTACGGGCTGTTGGCTTTTTAAAAAGAAAATTATATCTTTGTCCGACTTTTGCGGGTGTGGTGAAATTGGTAGACACGCTAGACTTAGGATCTAGTGCTTCACGGCTTGGGGGTTCGAGTCCCTCCACCCGCACTTTTTTTCCTTTCTATGAGAATTCCTCTCCTTTATTTAGTTAATTAGTTCCATGGTGAATTAGATAATTGGTTCATTGATTTTGGTGTTTTGACGGTATAAACTAATTGACTAATCTTCTAATCACATTTAATTTACTGGATACTGGCTTAGGGATGGCAGCGGTATGTGGCGTCAATGGCCTGACTTATGTAGATTAGGCAGACGTAGGCTGGCCCGAAGGGCAGACAAGTATGCCTTAGCGAAATAGGAAGGACATAGCCACATAAGAGCGGACAGCCCGACCCTATTTTTATTTTGGCCAGCAGGCGCACATGTAGGTACGCACCAATCAATAACTGGCCAAAAAAAAATAGGGGAAGCCCCCAATCATTATTTTTTTAACCAAAATATAAAAGACGTGAATTTTTCACAAGAAGCTCAAGATAG
>JAHDDN010000211.1 GCA_020629335.1 Chitinophagales bacterium
TAGCTTTCTCGATTCATCAAGAAACCAAACAAGCCTCTAATCGCTTCTTTACTTTCTTCAGGACGATCAATCGCAGCCAATAAATCATCTGCTTTTTGATTGTATTCATCCATTAATTTTTGGGTACTTTCTTTGATCCCCACTGCATCATAAATAGCTTTAACAGCTTCCACCTTTACACTTTCCTCTTCTTCATTGCGATCTAACCAAGCGCTCATTTCAGCCCCATGAGATTCACTTTCTAAAGCCATAATTTGAAGGTAAGTCTTCTTATTTTGGATAATATCGCCCCCCACTTTTTTACCAAATTTAGCCGCATCTCCATAACTATCCAATAGATCATCTCTCAATTGAAAAGCCAAGCCCATATTAATCGCAAAATCATAGATTCGATTGGCATCTTCCTCATTAGCTCCCCCAATAATTGCGCCCATCTTCATTCCCGTTGCTAAAAGCACCGCCGTTTTCAAGCGAATCATTTCCATATACTCAGGGATACTCACATCATCTCTTTCCTCAAAATCCATATCCATCTGCTGACCAAAACAAACCTCCGCTCCTACTCTATTAAAAACAGTTAGAACAGCGCTGAGCTTATCAGCAGGAACCTTTGCTAAGTATTCATATACTCTCGCAAACAGATAATCACCTGATAAAATTCCCGCATTCGGTCCATATTTAGTGTGTACAGTCGCTTTTCCTCTTCTCAAAGGGGCTTCGTCCATAATATCATCATGTACTAAGGTGAAATTGTGGAAAATTTCAACAGCTAAAGCGGCAGGCATGGCCTCTTCAAGCGTTCCTCCAAACAACTCACAAGCCATCAAACAAAGAATCGGCCTGGCCCGCTTTCCACCTAAAGAAAGAATATAGGCCGCTGGCTCTGATAAATTTTTAGGCCCTTCCTCCCATTGAATTTCCTCAATAGCCTTAATAATTATAGGATGTAATTCAGTATATGTATGCATTTGATCGCAATTTGGCGCAAATATAAGCAAAAGGGTTTGCATTAAGACATTGTAATCTATCTATTGTCTTAGATAATTTACTAACTTTATTGCCTAGATAATTTAAAACCTAACTAATCTAAGAATATGAAGAAATTTTATACGCTATTCTTAATTTTACTATCTTTAACTATACAACTAAGTGCCCAATTTAGCATAGGTACTAGCCCTTATAGTTTCAGTAATGAGGGCTTAACAGCAGATATTCCCTCCGTCAAAATGCCAGCATTTGATTTAGAGCAAATGATGGCAGAAGATGAATTATATTATAGTCAAAAAGGGCAACCTTATCGCTTCGGTAAAACTTTTGACGTCAACCTTAATCTCGATAATTTTGGTGTTTGGGAAACACTCGATAATGGAGATCGTATTTGGAGAGCGATGATCGAATCCACAGACGCTAAGTCCATCAATCTAATTTATGATGATTTTAACATGCCGCCAGGTGCCAGATTCCACCTATACGACGAATCACATGAGCATCTTCTTGGAGCTTTTACCGAAATCAATAATAAATCAAATAATAGATTCGCAACTAGCTTAATTAAAGGTGAAAAAACCTATCTGGAATATTATGAGCCTGCAGCTGTCAACGGTCAAGGTATTATTAGCATATCAGAAGTCATTCACGGATATAAAGACTTTTATAATAAAGAACAAAAAGACTACGGGGACTCAGGTAGTTGTAATAATAATGTCAATTGTCCTGAATCTGCTGGATGGGAAGATGAAATCAACTCCGTTGCTATGATCTTAGAAGGCAACTTTAGAGCTTGTAGTGGCGCCATGATTAATAATGTCGCTGAAGATTGTACTCCCTATTTTCTAACAGCTAATCACTGTGTCGGAGGTAATTCTTATCAAAACTGGATTTTGATGTTTAACTATCAAAGTCCTGGCTGTACTAATGAAGATGGGCCTACGAATCAAACAGTACAAGGAACTTCTTTAGTAGCTAATTGGGGAAATACTGATTTCTTCTTAGTAGAAGTAACAGAGCCTATTCCACCTGATTATAATGTTTACTTAGCTGGTTTCTCCGCAGATCCTGCTCCAGCAACTTCAGTAACAGGAATACACCACCCTGCTGGCGACATCAAAAAAATCACCTTTGATAGTGATACCGTAATAGATGGTAGTTTTGGGGGTAGCGCAACAGGTACTCACTGGGAAGTAACCGAATGGGACGATGGAACAACAGAAGGAGGCTCTTCTGGTTCTCCTTTATTTGATCAAAATCATAGAATTATTGGTCAATTGCATGGAGGTAGTGCTTCTTGCTTTAATACCAGTGGCTATGATGTTTATGGTAAAGTGGCAGAATCTTGGGAAGGTAATGGATCAACTGCCTCTCGTCTAATGGATTGGTTAGACCCTAATGATACAGGCATTTTATTTGTAGATGGACGCTATTGCTCTGAAGCTGATTTCGACTTAGATGCTGCAGTAAGTAGCGCTACTCCAACCGGTACCTCTTGTAATAATATCGTTAATCCTCAATTCAGTTTGAGTAATCAAGGTAATGACCCACTAACTGAAATAGTTATTGAATACGGTTATGGAAGTGAAACCTTTACCTATACATGGACAGGCGAATTGGAATTCCCTTCTTCAACGATCATTGAGTTACCAGAAATTGATGTACCTACTGGAGATTATGAATTGAGCATAAATATCATTTCTACCAATGGAATCGATCAAGATGAAAATGAAGATAATGACGCAACAGCTACTAATTTTGAAATCATTAATGGAGAAACAATCAATTTTAGTTTAAGTACTGACGGCTATGCAGATGAGACTAGTATTGAAATCACTAATGAAGATGGAGATATGATTTATACGCAAAGTGGTTTCTCCAATAATTCTGAGTTTGATGATGCTATTTGTACACAAGCTGGCTGTTATACATTGACTGTCATAGATAGCTGGGGAGATGGTATCAATAACTATACTGATGATGAAGGTGATGATGGTATCTATACGATTACCAATAGTGAAGGAGAGGTTTTAGTAGAAGATGGTGGCTTATTCGGAGACTGTACAGGACAAAATATGCCTGAAGGTTGTTCTGAATCTTATGAATTCTGTATTGAGTCTTCTAATCCTAATGCATTAGCGCCTTCATTTGAAGCGAATGAGTTAGTCATTTGCCCAGGTGGAAGCGTACAATTTACCGATCTTACCGACGGACCAGTAGATGGTTGGGAATGGGATTTCGGCGGACAAGGAACAAGTACTGAGCAAAATCCTGAATTTGTATTTGATACAGTAGGCGAATATAATATTACACTTACCGTAAGCAATGATACAGAAAATGAAACTTTCACTCAAAACAGCTACATACAAGTTATAGAAACCACAACGGCTAACTTTACAGTTGATGAGGTAAATGGTTTGGATATTGTGTTATCTAATACAAGTGAATTAGCAGAAAGCTGGACTTTTACGGTGAATGATGAAACATTTACCGATGTGGATGATTTAGCCTATACTTTCCCAGCAGCTGGCACTTATAATATCTGTATCAATTCACAAAACCTTTGTGGATTAGATATTTTCTGTGAAGATGTTGAAGTTGATTGCTTAGCATTAGAAGCGAGTTTTGATTATGCAACATCCTCTACTACTGAGAACACTTTAGACCTAGAAACTGACCTAATAGATGGTTATACCTACTCTTGGGACTTTGGTGATGGCAATACTAGTGATGAGGCAATCCTTTCTTATACTTGGGAAGACTTTGGTATTTATGAAGTATGCTTAAGCATCACCAATCAATGTGATAATACAGAAACAAGTTGTCAAGAAGTAGAAATTACTTGCCCGCCTGCCGATGCTAGCTTTGATATTGAAGTGAATGATGCGGAAGCAACTTTCACCGCTTTAGGATTTGCCATAGAAACTTATTCATGGACAGTAGATGGCCAAGCGGTTGAAGGTGAAGAAAGTATTAATTATGAATTTCCTTTGGCTGGAGATTATGAAGTTTGCTTAGAAGTAGTTAATGCTTGTGAAGAATCAAACATCATTTGTGATCAAGTAAGTATTACTACAGAACTTTATGCGATTGCTCCTGCTTTTGCTTCAGATGTTCAAGTAATTTGTATCGGTGAAACGGTTCTATTTACTGATTTATCTAGCGGTATTGTTGATTCTTGGGCATGGGATTTTGGAGGCTTGGGAACAAGCGAAGATCAAGATCCTGAATTTACTTTTGAGGAAGCAGGAAGCTTTACTATTAGTTTATCAGTAAGCAATGAGTATTTTACTGAAGTATCTACTCAAAATAACTATATCGTAGTTAGTAGTGGTCCTTCACCTAACTTCAGTTTCGAAATTGATGATCTAACGGTCAGCTTTGAGGATGAAAGTGATGGAGCTGAAGAATGGTCTTGGGCTATTGGAGATACACCATTCTCTGATGATCAAAACCCTGAGTACACTTTTGATGATAATGATTTAGTTACTATTTGCTTGACTGTTACCAATGATTGTGGTAGTAATCAAATATGTCAAGAAATTACACCAAGCTGTCCTGAAATAAGTGCTGAATTGAGCTATGATAATGCCGGTAACGACTTTAGCTTTGAAGTAGATGCGGAAGGTCAAATAGATAGCTACTCATGGGATTTCGGAGATGGTAATACGGATGATGGGGCAAGTGTAGAACACACCTATGAGTCAAACGGTGATTTTGAGGTATGTGTAAGCGTTATAGATGCTTGTGGAGAAAGTGTGGAAGAGTGTACAACGGTTAATGTCTCTGGCGTATCAATTGATCATGTCAATACTATTGGCATCAATGTTTATCCAAACCCATCTAATGGTTTGTATCAAATTGACCTGCCAAACACTTCAAAGGATGTCAACTTGAAAGTATTTGCTACTGATGGACAATTAATCATTGGTCAATCAGTGAATACAAATGCTTACACTTTAAACATTAGTGATTTAGCACCAGCAGTATATTTCTTACAAATTGAAATGAACGGTGTTCAATACTTTGAAAGATTAGTGAAGACGAACTAAGAAGTACTAAAATAAAATTGATTAAAAGCTTAGGTGATTGTAATGATCATCTAAGCTTTTTTTATTATAATTGCTAAGATGTCCAAAGTATTAGACTTCATAAGAGATTAATTAAAAAATAGCTCTCAACTGCGCTCGCCCTACATGACGAGGCGCATTATCTCCACTCTTACGCCCATCATAAATCAAAGACAATTGTAATTGCTTACCCAATTTAGTATCATAGGCAATCGACCACAAATAATTATTCCCATCTTGAAAACTATCTAACATCTCATATACATAAGGCGCACTTGGATCTCCTTCAAAGCTGGTTTGGGCAAAGGATAAATTAGCACTAATATTTCGCTGAGCCATCCAACTGTATTTTGATTCTAAGGAAAATTGATGAATAGTAGCAGGAATCTCCCCTTCCATATTTTCAGGCACCAAACTTTGACTAATACTATTTTTATAACGATAAGAGGCAGTTAGTCGCAATTTTGCCCCATCTATATAAGTAATCGATGGCCGTAATTCCCAACCATCAATACGATAATTGTTTCCAATAATTGCTAAAGAAATACTATTTTGACGCTCTTGTAGGTATTGAAATTTAGTGGAAAGTTTTTTAGAAATATTATAGCGTACCTTTATTCCCTCCTCTGTCTTTCGCCGACTATCAGAGCCGCCTAATAAAATCACTTCATTATAGATGTTGTTTTGATATAAATCTACTCCAAACTTTGCATGACTCCTATTAAAATAAAGGGTATTCCTCAATGATGAACTGATGGATGAGGAAGTAGAATCATTAGCCGCTATTCCTGTATTAGCAAAAGGATTAAAAGCCCCCCAATCATTAGAGAAAGGTAGCTTTCTATTGATTTGCCAATTGGTTTGAGTTGCAAAAAGAGCTAACATTTTTCGAACGCCTGTTTTTTCAAACCACTTGGCTTTTGGATTGATCGCAAGAGATTGATTGAGTAGTAAATTATTCGTTTTCACATACTCATCCGTTGGCAATAATACTCTACGATAAAGTGTATCATAAGTCAAGTCATTTTCATTGAGTAATAAAAACTCATTGAGTTCTCTTATCCCATTATCATTCAAGTCTCGATAAAAATAATTACCATTTACATCAGGGGCATACTCATAATCAATTACCTGAGTTTGTCCTGAACTTACTTGATAAAGGGTAGATGATCTGACAAAGCCATTAAAGGCCACCCAATTATATTGCAACTTACCTAAGATAGTAGATTGATTTTCGTTGATGATCGTATCTCGATGCAGTTCTAATTCTCTATAACTGAAATCCCAAATTAGTTGATGACGGGCCGTTTCTCCTAATCGGCCTGATAAATTAAAGGTATGTCCAGTTGAAAAAGGACTTAATTCCTCCATCTCTAAATTCTCATCCGTTCTTAAGATATACTTCATTCTCCAATTAAGCATGCCCGAATCAGCCTTCTCAATAAAGGCCGTATACTGATCAAAATTAAAGCTTTGATTCGTTAATTTGCCAATAGCCTTTTGATTGATTAGATTATTTTCCCCCTCATAAATCCCTCCTAAGGTCCAGCCATTTAATTGATTAAAACTTTTTGACAAACTTAGTTTAGGGCGAATAAAGCGAGTATTGAATAAACTATCACTGGATGTCAAATAACTACCTAAGAATTGCATATTCCAGCCATTTTTATCTATTCTTGCCTTGGCTTTGTGCAAGTCTCCATTATAATAATTCACTCGATTGAATTTGCTGTACTCATAATCAAAACTTGCCCAGCGATCTTTGATCAGACTAAAACCACCATTGATGATATGCTCATCTGTTTTTTGCTTCACCCCTAAGACATTCCAATTTCGCTCAAACTCTAATAATCTATATCGTTCAATAACATTAAAATCCTCATTGACATACTCATAATCTGCTCGGACTTGTAAGTTGATTTTTTTAGCTTTGCTCAATTTCCAGTCACTGCTATAAGCTAATTTAGCGGCTGTACCATTATTATCGTTTTGATCTAAATCGGAAAAGGTATTGATATCATTATTACTCAATGCCCACTCGGCCTTAAGTAAGCCATTGGAGCTTATTTGATAATCAGCTCCTACTGTAATCATGCGTCTTCGCTTAGGGCTCACAAGCACACTAATGGGTTCAAAACGCCCTTGCTTTGCTTGGGTTAAGGAGTCCGCTGCCACCCATTCATAAATTCTGCCATTAATCCCACTATCGGATAAAACATAATTACCATTCCCCTCTCCTACATCTGTGAAAGACAAAGTAAATAGGGTTTCAGACTCTTCAACTGCATATTGAAATATCGGAATATTCACGCCATTGGATAAGGTGTCTTTTTGAATATACAAAACCCTATCTGTTGGGTAAGGCGGCGATAGCGGCACAATACCACTAATAAAAGCTTGATCTAAATTATCTCCTACAGATCGCAAAGTTTCTTTTTCAAACTCAGATAAGCTCTCTCGAAAAATAGGCTGGTTTTTATTATCGCCTTCTCCATAAAAATTAAATTGCAATTTTAGTTTATCGCTTTGATAGGTGGTATTCATATGAGAAGTTGTACGCAGATAATTGATATTGGAATATTCAAACTCTACTACGATACGGCTATCCTTGGTGATGAGCCGATGATTAGTAAAACTTACTTCGGCAGAATTATAATCAATTGTGTAATCAAACTCGGTTCCTCTTTTCATTTCTTGCCCATCTATGAATACTCTTTCCGAAGCAGAAAGCACAATGATGTATAATTCATTATTAGCCCCACGCAATTTATAAGGACCTTGATTACCTTCTAAGGGCTGTATGATATTTCTGGCAAATTTACCCTTAGCAATAGCCACTGATGCACTCCCTGAAATTCGCCTCTTCTCATCAAAATGATAAGCCGAACTAAAACTAACCCCTTGTAATTTCTTATTAAAATTGAGGAAATAGGTATCTGGACGAAGCAATTCATAATCTCCCAAAAGTAGAGTGCTCTTCCCCTTTTTAAGCTGGATATAAACTTGATCGAAATCTTGAATTTGCTGCGTATTGCCCTCTGGCTGAAAAGGAATATTATTATCGGTAATGGCAGCTAATACTTCCACATCATTTCGGAGCTTACCAGCCATTTGGAGGTTAAAATTAGAATTGACGACCAAATCTTGAGAGTTACCAAAGGAAATGCCTCTTGAGAAACTCCCTGAATAATCCAGCCCATCCAAGTCGAATATATCCCCTTGCTTTTTATTGAGGGTATAAGATTGGAGGTGGAGCGGTTGATCTCCTGCTCTTTGTATGACAGAAGATTTCTTACGAGCAAACTTTTTGCTCAAACTAAAGGAAAATACCCGATAAGAAACGGCTAATGAGTCAACTGTAGGCTTATTCTTCCAAATTAATTGAGCACTGCCATGCAATACTTCATAATCGCTTAACGGAATTATCTGCTCCCCATCTTTAATAAGCACGCTTTTAGGCACAATAGACAGCGTATCAAGTTGAATACTATCTTCAGCAGTGGCTATCCATTGTGTTCTCCAATTGCTCAAGGATTGGTCTTGGGCGCTTGATTGGAGACAATAGCTTAGCAGTATTACTGAATATAAAATGATATGTTTGACTAAAAGCGATGCTTTCACCTTCTAAAGATGCAATTTTATATGATTTGGTTGATTGTTTATTCTTTTTTATCATTCCTTTAACGAATGTAAGGCGTATTAATTGGGAATTGAGTAGCTTTAAGGACAATTTTTAGGATGCGTGAGGGATGGGAGTGGTATGTGGCGTATATGTGATGGCTTATGGAGCTTAGGTGTACGCAGGCTTGCCCCGAAGGGGAAGACAAGTACACCTTAGCGGAATAGACAGCACATAGGCACATAAGAGCGGACAGCCCGACCTGCGCCTTCGGCGAATGCATAATGCATAATG
>JAHDDN010000212.1 GCA_020629335.1 Chitinophagales bacterium
TGTTGAGAACTGAATAACTGGCAAACTGGAATAACTGAGGAATGTTGAGAACTGATTAACTGGCAAACTGGAATAACTGAGGAATGTTGAGAACTGAATAACTGGCAAACTGGAATAACTGAGGAATGTTGAGAACTGAAATAACAAATATATTAAATATAAAAAAAGGGCGCACAATTTGATTTATAAAAGGGCGCACAATTTGATTTATAAAAGGGCGCACACATAGGTGCGCCCCTACGGAATTTATTCGGCTAAACTATTGAAAGGGATTAATTTATATTGGGGAGAACTTTCAAATTGTTGCTGTAGGATTCCTAAATGACCTGCTCCGTATAGGACCATAATACGATCATCTGGGGAAGTGGTGATTTTTTGGATATTGCGATAGATGCGTAGGTTACGACTGTACCAGTGCATGGCTAAAGCATCTGCACCTCTGGTATCACCTAAAGAGAAATCGCCATTGAGATAAGCGCCATGTCCTCTGCGAATACAATCAATATCATTCATGTATTGGAAGGCTTCTAATAAGGTAGATTCGGTTAACATTTCATCTTGGTACTCATACCAATCATTATATCTATTGGAGATTTTATCATCGCTGCGGAAATCCCAATCTTCATATACCTTTTCTAAGTAAGGATTGATACAAGTTGAATCTGGTCCCGAAGAAAGACTACGCACTAAGGTCGGAGCATCACATAGGTAGAGACTATCCAAGCCAAATTGCTTTGCCAAACGGAAGGCTAATTGATCGCCTTCGCCTTTTCTTAATTCATATTCACCTTTTAAGAATTGGCGATATCTATCATTGGTATTTGAGTTTGGCCATGATTCTACTACTATTTTAGTCGGCTTGAATTTGGCGATATAGTCTGTCAATTCTTTGATTTCTTTTTGACGTTGCGCATCTTTAACATTGACTTGCTTGTCGGCATCTGTTACGTGGGCATCTAAATTAGGATAACTAAAGTGGAAAGTCCCTACTAATAGTACTTCAGGTAATTTATCTCCTTTGACTAAAAATTCATCAGGATCTTTGAAGTTAGTGGTTTGAGCGTTCATATAAATAAAAGAACACATCATTAAGATAGCTGCAAAAATTACTTTTGTATTTAACATGGTTTTAAGTTTTGTGAACTGGTTTTATGAAAAACATTAAATCAGTTCTATGATTAAAGAATAAATCGAAATTTTAAAAAGCATTTTATTTCTGCTTTCGATACCTCAAAGATAGATGAGCAATCAGGGCTTAGAAAATGTAATCGGTATATGCTTGTTTTTTCTCTGTCAATACCAAAAGTGGCATTATTGCGTTGACCGATAAAAAAGGGGTGTTGACCGATAGATACCGAAAATTGGACTATTATAGGCGGGAATTACTGTTATAAGTAAGTATATTCGAACTATGAAATTAAAATTCGACTTCAAATGGTTATTAATATCCTTTGCGATATTCTACTTCATTCACAACTCTGTCATAGAGTATATCTATAGTAGAGATTTTCGGGAGTCCTTCTTATGGCTATTCGAACTTAAGTTTAGCTATTTATTTGTATCTGGCTTTATCGCATTCTTTGCCTATGCCTTGATGAGTTATGCGGTATTACATCGTTACTATCCTTCTAAAAAGTATTTAGAAATTATAGCAGGCATTTGCTTTTTCGTTTTTCCTATTGCTGTATTAATTCGATATTTCCTGGAGCAAGTAGTCATGAAGATGATCTTTGGGAAAGGCAATTACTTTAATGATCCAAGTTGGGCTTATTACTTCTTTGATAATATGCATTATGCCTTTTTATTTATAGGCTTTGGGACCATCTTCTTTTTTATTCAATACGCTCGTCATACAGAAGTGGCTAAAAAGGAGTTAGAGCTTCAGAACAGAGTAACAGAAATGGCCTTCTTAAAATCACAAGTCAATCCTCATTTTTTATTCAATGTCATCAATAATATTTATTCATTAGTTAATAAAAATTCTCCTAATTCTCTGGAAGCCTTAGGAAAATTATCTAACTTATTGCGCTATTCTCTTTATGAGAAGGAAGAGAAGGTTTCCATCAAAAAAGAAATCGCTTATATAGATGATTATATTGACTTACAACAAATGCGCTACGACTTTGAATTGGCCTTACAAATGCGATTGGAGCCAAAGATGATGAATTACAAAATCGCTCCTTTTATTTTATTGCCTTTCATAGAAAATGCCCTAAAGCATGGCGTCTTAGATGATACAAAGAATCCTATTAAAATTGCCCTTTATGAAGAAGAAGAAAAATTGCATTTCAAAGTAGACAATAAAAAACATCGACAAGAAAGAGATCAAGCAGGCGGTATCGGTTTGGAAAATGTCAAAAAGCGATTTGATTTAATTTATCAAACAGACAGCCAGCTTCAAATCAATAAAAACGATCAAAACTTTTCTATTCATCTCGAAATACCCTTAGACCAATGTTAAAATGCCTTGTAATAGACGACGAACCCTTAGCGGTAGACCTAGTTTCCGATTATGTCAATCAGACAGATGGCTTGGAATTAGCGGGATCATTCACCAATCCCATTGAAGGAATGCAAGCGCTGGATAGCCTAAAGCCAGACATCATTTTTTTGGATGTGCAAATGCCCGAAATCACAGGCATACAATTTATGAAGATAGTGAAAGGCAAATACCATATCATCATGGTGACCGCTTACGATAATTATGCGGTAGAGGGCTTTGAACAAGATGCCGTTGATTATCTCCTAAAGCCGATTAGCTATGAGCGTTTTTTGGTGAGCATAGAAAAAATAAAATCTCGTAATGCAGTTCCTTCAAATACAAATAATCCTTCCTCTCCCACTGCCAGTAAAGACTACATCTTTGTGAAAAGTGAATACAAAGTCCAAAAAATCAATGTCAAAGAGATTCAATACATTCAATCTCACGGAGATTATGCCATGATACACACACCTGATGAAAGAATCATGACCTTAGAAAAACTGAAAAGTTTTGAAAGTCGCCTCGCTCCTAACGATTTCGTTAGAGTCCATAAATCCTACATCGTCTCCATCAGCAAAATCAATTTCATAGAGCGCAACCGAATCGTGATCAATGAGCAATATATCCCCATCGGCAGTACCTATAAAGATAAGTTTTGGGAATTGATTCAAGGGAGTTAATCGATTAGTATATTGGTTAATTAGTGTTTTTGAATCAACCAATATACTAATACACCAATTAACTATTTAACCAATTTGGGGCTTCCCCTTCCTTATTTTTCATTCGACCAGTAGGGGCGCTACCTATGTGTGCGCCCTCGAATGAAAAATAAGGAAGGGTCGGGCTGTCCGTTCTTATGTGGCTATGCTGCTCCTACTTCGCTAAGGCCCGTTTGTCTGCCACTGCGTGGCCAGCCTGCACGTCCCTAAGCTCCGTAAGTCGCATCATGGACGCCACATACCACTTCCATCCCTAAGCCAATTTATTAACTGATTAACTTTCTAACTGAAAAACTGATTAACAGAAACATTTTCAGTTATTCAGTTTATACTTCACACTAAGCGCTGTTGACTCTCATTCAGTCGTGCTAAGTAAATCTCTCACTAAGTCATGCCAAATAAATTTCTCACTAAGCCATGCCTTGTATGTATTCTTATATCTTTAGTGTTTCCTAGTAATTGTCGTAAAATGGAATATTATGGTATTTTGGGGGGGTATATTGTTTGTTTAATTGTAAATGGCTTATATTAGCTATCAGAATAAAAAAGGCATAGTTCTGCTGTTTAGCAACGGAACGCTATTGTCTTTGTATGTATATTTTATGGGGTCTAGGTGTGCGAGACTTAGGCCCCTTTTTTGTGCAAGGGATGGGAGCGGTATGTGGCGTCAATGATGTGACTTACGGCGCTTAGTGATGCGCAGGCTCCATAAAGAGACAAGCAGCACTTAGCAGAGTAGGAGCAGCATAGCCACATAAGAGTGGACAGCCCGACCTGCGCCTTCGGCGAATGCATAATGCGTAATGATGAATGATAAATTGGCTCGTGCGGCACACTCGTATATGCGAGCGCAGGATGCACCCTGATAATTACGAATTACGAATTAATAATTACGAATGGGGCATTGATTTTCGTGTATATTGATTGTATCTTTGTTCTATACAACAACGGCATTAATATTGAACTCGTTTAAAGTTTTTCTACTGGCTTAGAAAATGGCTCTTTTTACGCATTTCTGCGTTATTTTATCGGCACTTAGCGCTGCTAAGCACCTCAAAAATGCCTTGAACTACGAAAAAATAGCTCCTTTTCAGCTTCATTATAAAACTTTAAATGAGTTCATTGGAAACAGCAAAAACACAGAGACACAATGGAACAAACAATTTTAGAGCGTTATTTTCAGCCTTATAGGGAACAGGTGATTGGACAGGGGGAGATGATATTGACGCCTTATGGGCAAAAGAAATTGATTTATGCGGATTGGATTGCGAGTGGGCGATTGTACCGACCGATAGAGGAAAAATTGAGTTATGATTTTGGGCCGTGGGTTGGAAATACGCATACGGAGACAAATATTACGGGTACGACCATGACCTTGGCTTATGAGGAGTCTAAAAAGATTATTAAGCATCATGTGAATGCTGATCCTGAATGTGATATATTGATTATGAATGGGTCGGGCATGACGGATTCGATTAATAAGTTGATTCGGATATTGGGTTGGCGTGTGCATGAAAATTATAAGGATATTGTGGAGTCGCAGATTCCTAAGGAGGAGCGGCCTTTGATATTTACGACTATCATGGAGCATCACTCTAATGAGATTACTTGGCGAGAGAGCATGACGGATGTGGAGTATATTCCGTTTTGTGAGAATAGTTTGATGCCTGATATTGAAAAGTTTGAGGCTTTATTAGAGAAGCATAAGGATAGAAAAAATAAGGTGGCGGCGATTAGTGCTTGCTCGAATGTAACGGGTATTAAAACGGACTATCATCGGATTGCTAAAGTGATGCATCAGCATGGTGGTTATTGTTTTGTGGATTTTGCGGCTTGTGCGCCTTATACGGATATTGATATGCACCCTGCTGATCCTGAAGAGCAATTGGATGCGATTTATTTTTCTCCGCATAAGTTTTTAGGTGGTCCTGGCACGCCTGGTGTATTGGTATTTAATAAGTGTATGTACAAAAATACGATTCCTGATGTGCCTGGTGGTGGAACGGTTAAGTGGGTGAATCGTTGGGGGGAGCAGAGTTATTATGATGCACATACTGTGCATGGTGTAGAGGCGAGAGAGGATGGCGGTACGCCTCCTTTTATGCAAACGATAAAGACGGCGATGTGTGTATTACTCAAGGAGGAAATGGGCACGGATAATATTATGGCGAGAGAGCATGAGTTATTGGCGATTGCGATGCCTGCATTGAAGGCGATGGATAATATTACGGTGCTAAAAGAGGATGTGGAAGATCGTTTGGGGATTATCTCTTTTTATATGAATGGTAATGCAGTGGCTTATAACTTAATGGTGAAATTACTGAATGATCGCTATGGTATTCAAGTGAGAGGTGGTTGTGCTTGTGCGGGGCCTTATGGGCATTGTCTTTTAAAGATTGATTATTCTATTTCGAGTGCGATTACGGAAAAAATTAATAATGGGGATTCTTCTCAAAAACCAGGTTGGGTACGACTTTCTTTGCACCCATTGATGACGAATGAGGAATTGTATTTTATCTTGGATGCAATTAAGGAAGTCTGTGATAATTTTGAGCAGATGAAGGAGGATTATTATCCGATTGAAAAATCGACTGATTGGAAGCATAAGGAAGTGGATCAGTCTGCTAAGCAGTTGGCGGCGATTCGGGAGATTTTTGGGGTTAAACCGAAAGTCGTTCATTCATAAGAAAAGTAAACATTTTTTGGGCAGCTCTTTGAGAGGCTCCTTGACCGCCGAGAATGGTTTTTAATTCTTGGTAATCTGCTTTTAAAGCGTCGGGATGACTCAATAGGCTGCTCAATTCTTTTTGTACTTGTTGGGGAGTGCAGTCTCCTTGTATTAATTCTTTGACAACTTCTCTATCTAATATTAAATTGACTAAGGAGATGTATTTTACATTGACCAGCATTCGTCCTATCATATAAGACAACCAATTTCCTTTATATAATACGACTTGGGGTACGTCAAATAAGGCGGTCTCTAAGGTGGCAGTTCCTGAGGTGACTAAGGCGGCTTTGGCTTTTGATAATAGGTCGTAGGTTTGATTATAGACAATATCAATTTTTTGTGCGCCTATGATGCTTTTATAAAAATCGGCTGATAAGGCGGGGGCGCCTCCTATGACAAATTGATGGTCTGGAAATGCTTGAGCAGTTTCTAACATGATGGGCAGCATTTTGCGGACTTCTTGTTGGCGGCTGCCGGGGAGTAGGGCGATGATTGATTTTGAGGGAAGATTGACGTTATCCTGGGGAGGGCGGACACATAGGTCCGCCCCTACGGGGGTGGATGGGTCGATATCATTGTTGGGTGGACTGTCTGGATTTTCGGGAGGGCGGACACATAGGTCCGCCCCTACCTTATCGTTGGGAACTAGGGTTTTATCATCGGGAGGGCGGACACATAGGTCCGCCCCTACGGGGTTTTGGTTTGGCGATACATTATTTTGGCGTTGGGCGACGGCGTCTAAAAGGGGGTGACCGACGTATTCTACTTCCATGTCCCAATCTTTGTAAAATGCTTTTTCGAAGGGGAGGATGACGTACATTTGATCGACGATCTTTTTGATTTTATTGACTCTGGAGGAGCGCCATGCCCATACTTGTGGGGAAATGTAATACAGTACTTTAATGCCCTTTTCTTTGGCAAAATCTGCGATACGTAGATTAAATCCTGGATAATCTATTAATATTAAGGCATCGGGTTGATAGGCAATGATATCGTCTTTACATAATTGGATGCCTTTCCAAATGGTACGGATATTTTTGGCGACTTCTACAAAGCCCATGAAAGCAATATCTTTGTAGTGCATGACTAATTCGCTGCTACTTGCTGCCGCCATTTTGTCTCCTCCAAATACTCTAAAAGTCGCTGAGGCATCTTCTTTTTTCAAGCCTTTGATTAGATTCGCTCCATGCAAATCACCTGATGCTTCTCCAGCAATGATGTAATACTTCATGTTACCATAAACTTCAAATACATAATCGCCATTCCATAGAGTAAAGTAGCCACGACTGTACCTCTCATGCTTTGAAAACGATATTGTGAACTAAAGAAATAAATCAGCCCTAAGTTCATGACTAAAGAGACACTTAATATCATTTCCAAGACGCTTGTTTCATAGGCTCTTACGAGGTATTCCTTAAAGGCCATTTCGCTAAATCCTCCAAAGTAGAATAATACAATTACAATGGAAGGCAAAAATATGCCTGCCAAAAGTCCTATTAAAAAATGGTCTTTTCTATATGTTTCTACTCTCATAATTTCATAAATTAAACATCCAACAACATATCACTATAAGAATTACTGATCAAATCCTCCTCCCCTATTCCTAGCAATTTCATATAGAATTGGCATTGTTCTAATAGTTTGGCTTCGCCTATGGTATTATCACTATCAATGGCCTCAATTTCAACAAAGCTACCTAAATCTTTTACTTCATCAATATGAAACTTCACATTTTCGATAAAATAAATGCCTCGCTGTTTATCAACTATGACTTTTATATCTAAAGCATTGGTCAATAAGGTCCTCAAATCGGCACTCTCGTTTGGTTTATATAGATTGACATGGGAGGCTTTCGGTTGCAAACCATCTGCTCGTTGATAAAAGATCAAATGCTTCTCTATACTCCCTTCACGCAATTTTAATCGGCCATTTGGACACTGAAAATAGGTGTCTATTTGATGGTCAACTCCTTTAAATTCTGCTTGTTTTTCTAATAAGATCTTGCGCACTTTTTCTGGGGCTTGGCAGTGTGCTTTTATTTCTATATTCAAATGACTCATGCTAATTTTCGTTTATTCACAATATTTTTTCAATAATTTTCTGGCTTCTTTTCGGCTGCCTTTTTCTTTAGCAATTTGCCAATCAGCGCAAGCTTTGTCTATTTTTTTTAAGCGATAATAACATTCTCCTCTTCTCAAATAACCATCGCCATCATCTGCCTCTGCTTTGATATATTTACCAAAAATACGAGCTGCTTTACGATAACGTTTTTTATCCATCAGTAGTACGCCCTTATTAAAATGGGTATAATCCAAAAACTGATCTGATCGATCAATAAAGTCTTTCACTATTGCTGGCTCAGAACGGAAGGGAATCGTTAAATAATTACGAGAAGCAACTCTTTTTCCGTCGTCCCAAGCAGCTTCCCATAAAGGCTGATAAAAGAAGGGAGCCATCACCCTTTGCGCTTCATCACCACAGCCATAACCTGGATCTTGCTCCACCTTCATTCCTGTCATTTTTCCTTCAGCATCTACGACATAAGAAATGAGTACATTAGTATTAATGCCATTTTCTCGCACTGCATAAGGCAAATGTAATTCTCCTAATATGCGCTCTATCAATACCTTCTCTCCCTCCAAAAATTCCGCAGGCACTTCTGGATTCACATAAATAGAATCTGCGAAGGCTTGACTCCACAAATTCACATTTAGTGCAAGGAATAATATGATTAAAGCGTGATATTTCATAAAATGAATTAACTGACAAACTGGTAAACTGATTAACGTTGGAAATTAGTTACGAATATATCAGTATACAAAAAAGGGCCGATACATAGGTCGCTTGATCGAAGAGGGCGCACACATAGGGGCGAACCTACTTTTTGTATATTCCAAACGAATTGACTAATATACCTATTAACTTTAAAACTAAATTTGGGGCTTCCCCGATTTATTTTTTTGGCCATTGGGCCGACACATAGGTACGGCCCCCATAGCCGTCAGTTTAAGCTTAAAAAGCT
>JAHDDN010000213.1 GCA_020629335.1 Chitinophagales bacterium
ATTTTAGCAGAAGTGACTCCACCAGGACTCGAACCTGGAACCCTCTGCTTAGAAGGCAGATGCTCTATCCAGTTGAGCTATGGAGCCATTTTCTAAGCAAGCGCAAATTTAAAAATATTTTGGTATATTTCCTAATTGTTAGATGCAATTATTAACTTTACAATTCCCATTTTAGTTTCCTATAAACTCTTTTTTTTACCAAAACTGACATATTATGGCTGCAAAAGTCAATCCCCAACTGCATCCTTCTTGGCTGGAAGTGCTAAAAGAAGAATTTGATAAAGCCTACTTTCTCGAAATTAAGCAATTTCTAAAGTCAGAAATGAAGGCAGGAAAAGCCATCTACCCTCCTGCTAAGCTCATATTCAATGCTTTTGACCTTACTCCTTTTGATCAACTAAAAGTGGTCATACTTGGGCAAGACCCTTATCACAATGTCGGGCAAGCTCATGGACTTTCCTTTTCTGTGCCTCATGGGGTACGTACTCCACACTCCTTACGTAATGTCTATAAGGAACTCAATCAGGACTTAGATTTAGCGATTCCTACGACAGGCAATCTGGAAACTTGGGCCAAGCAAGGGGTCTTTTTACTCAATGCCATGCTTACAGTAGAAGCCCGCAAGCCAGCTTCTCATCAGAAAATTGGTTGGCAAAATTTCACGGATGGAGTCATTCGTACTATTTCAGCAGAAAAGGAAGGCGTCATTTTCTTACTTTGGGGCAATTTTGCTAAGAAGAAAAAAGCGCTCATTAATTTAGATAAGCATCATGTTTTGGAAGCAGTACACCCTTCGCCTTTGGCGGGTAATAGATTCCTTGGCTGTAGACACTTTTCGAGAACAAATGAACTCCTTATCCAACAAGGTAAAACTCCTATTGATTGGCGAATTGTAGCTGAATAAAAAACGATAAAATATTGAAATGAAATTACACACTCCTACTACTTTAGGCGATATCGCCAATTTGATTAAAGCCGAGCTGATTGGTGATATAGAAGCTATTGCAACGGGCATCAATGAAATTCACAAAGTGGAAGCTGGGGATATTACCTTCGCAGACCATCCTAAATATCTGCAAAAAGCGGTAGACTCTGCCGCTTCTTTTATCATCTTAAATGACGTACAAGTAGACAATCCTCAGCAGAAAACGCTCTTATTATGCGAGCATCCATTTGATGCTTATAATTTATTGGTGAAGCATTTTCATCCAAACGAGAAGGCATTTTATAAACAAGATCAAGACAAGGGCTACTATGAAGGTGAATTGACTCAAATTCACCCTTCAGCTATCATTTATCCGAATGTAGTTATCGGAAAAAATGTGCAAATTGGTGAGAATACTATCATCCATCCTAACACAACTATCTATGATCATACTATTATTGGAAGTGAGGTCGTTATTCATGGAAATTGTGTGATTGGGGCGGATGCCTTCTACTTTAAGAAAAAGGCGGATGGCTTTGATAAGCTATTATCCTGTGGAAAAGTGATCATTGAAGCTAAAGTAGAGATTGGAGCTGCTTGTACGATTGATAAAGGCGTATCAGGGGATACCATTATCGGTTATGGTACTAAATTGGATAATCAGGTACATGTGGCTCATGGCTGTGTGATTGGTAAGCATTGTCTGATTGCGGCCCAAGTGGGCATTGCTGGCAAAACGACGATTAAAGATCATGTGACGATCTGGGGACAAGTGGGAATCAATAAGGATTTGGTGATTGAGGAAGGGGTCGTCATTTATGCTCAATCTGGAGTGGGTAATAATTTGGAAAGTGGGAAGACATATTTTGGTTCGCCAGCACGAGAAGCGCGACAGGTGCAAAGAGAAATGGTTTTGATTCGCAAGCTTCCTGAATTATTTGATCAAATCAAAAATGATAAATAATATTTATTGATTTTGTAAATATTATTTGCCATAATTATACCTATAAAAAGATCGGCCTTAGCGTTTTTTGGCGTTAAAAGAACTCGTAATGGAAGGCGTTAAAAAATTTATCCTGTTTGAGCCGCAGGCGAGTTTGATAAATTTTAGCCTGTAATGTAGAGGGCTTAGCCAAAACATGCGTCAGCCTTGATTTTTTTGGTTCTTTTTGGATCAAGCCAAAAAGAACAATACACTGATAAACAGACCATTAGCCCCTAATCAAGCATTAATTTAATTGATAATCAGTCATGAAGAAATATGAAAAAACATATAAAAAACTACGTCAAAAATATACTGACGAAGAAATAGCAGATTCTATGCTAATTCCAAAAGATTTGACTGATGAAGAGAGAAGAAAAGCGGATGAAGAATTATTAGCTTTTAGATTAAAATTATTACGTGAGCAAACTGATGAACAACGAATTTATAGTGATTTATTACGTTTTAAATTTTTAATGGAGGATTATATAAAAAACAATTTTTATGACCCACAAAAAAGCTTTGGAAAGCATTTAGAGGAATATGTTCACATATTAAAAAGAACTAAAAAAAGGCTTTCCGAAGATTTAAATATTCATTATACTCGATTAAGCAGAATCATTAACGATAGAGAAGAACCTAATATAGAGTTAATCTATAGACTCGAGAAACATTGCGCCAACTTAATTCCTGCTTTACTTTGGTGGAAATTAGTAGCTATGAAGCAAGAACACATTATCAAACAAGATAAAAAAACGAGGAAATTAGAAGGCTCAAAAGTAAAGAATGCTTTAAAATATAGCGCTTAAGCCTCCTTCTTCTTCAAACGAATCAATCCCTCTTGCGCAACAGTCGCAACCAATGTCCCATCCTGCTGATAGATTTTACCAAAACACAATCCCCTCGCATTAGAAGCATTCGGACTTGTTAGTTCATACAACAACCATTCATTGGCATCAAAATCTCTGTGAAACCACATCGCATGATCTAAGCTCGCAATTCTCAATCCAGGCGTATTAAAGTAAATTCCATGCGGCATCATAGCCGTCGTCAACAAATTAAAATCGGAGGCATAAGCCAATACACATTTATGTATCGACTGATCCGCTGGCAATTTATCAATCGCCCGAAACCAAACATACTTAATCGGATCTTGCTTTTTAATATCCAAAGGATTAATCGGGTCTACGATGCGTACCTCAATCGGCCATTCAGGCTCTAAAAATCGTTTTAGACGGGCTGGTGCAAACTGCGCAAACATCTTACGCATATCCCCCATTGACATTAATCCATCTGGGCCTTTTATATCTGGCATTGCATCATAATGTTCCATGCCTTCCTCCTTTTTTTGAAAAGAAGCCGCCAATACAAATACCGCAGTACCATTCTGAATAGCTGTCACCCGACGAGTCGAAAAACTATTGCCATTACGAGTCCGTTCCACCTGATACAAAATCGGCTTCTCCATATCCCCTGGCAATATAAAATAAGCATGTATCGAATGTACACAACGATCATCCTTTAAAGTTTGATAAGCCGCACTCAATGCCTGCCCCAATACCTGCCCACCAAATACATGCGCACTCCCAATATCTCGACTATCCCCACGAAATAGATTCATCTCTATCCGTTCTAATTCGAGTAGTTCTGTTAGTTTCTTAGTTTCATTCATCAATGCAAAAGTAAGGATTTTTATTGGTGAATTCGTGTATTGGTTAAGTGGTGTATTAGTATATTAGTTAAGTGGTGGATTAGTTTTTCAGTTTGACAGTTTTTCAGTTAAACAGTTATTCAGTTTATTATTTATTGTTGGGCGCATCCCGATCCTTATTTTTCATCGGCGGGTGGACACGTCGGTATTGCAAAGGGCGGACACATAGGTACCGCCCCTACATCGCCGATGAAAAATAAGGATCGGGTCGGGCTATCCGTTCTTATGTGGCTATGCTGCTCCTACTTCACTAAGGCATCCTTGTCTGCCTTTCAGGCCAGCCTGCGGCTACCTAAGTTCCGTAAGTCGCATCATATACGCCACATACCACTCCTATCCCTTGCGCAATCAATGAACTGAAAAGACATATCTTTTCCTAACAAACCAAAATATCCAAGAATAAAACAAAGGTGAATTGCGAGGATGACAAGCGGAAAGATTGCGATAGAGATGTACAGAAACAAAAAATTATACCAATCCTAAAAACATTTATGGCGCAAGTCTTTTTGACTTACACGACCGATAAGCTTGCCATTGGAAAGCAAAAACGAACGCAAGACTCAACAGGCACAAGTGAAAAACACTTGCGCTATAAGAATTTTGGTAGAGTCACAAGCAAGACGCTTACGACAGATTCATCACTACACATTAATCATTACGCATTAATCATTACACATTAATCATTACGCATTAATCATTACGCATTAATCATTACGCATTAATCATTACACATTCATAATTCATAGTTCATCATTCATCATTAGCAACACTGCTTCTATGTCGGCGTATAGGAAGCGGTCTTGATGGAGGGTTTTTGATACTGTACGGATGCGATCATATAAGGCTTTGGTTTCTTTGCCTAATGTCGGGGCTTTGAGGCCTATGTTGGTGAATTGGGCTTGGCGCATGTCTACTGCTTGGGCGGCAGTGAGCATGGCGATGGCTAATATCTTTTCTACATTGTGGATGATCTCTAAGGCTTGTCGGCCTGCTATGGGGCCCATGCTGACGTGGTCTTCTTGATTGGCGCAAGTGGGGATGGAGTCGGCTGAGGCTGGGTGGACTAATACTTTGTTTTCGGAAACTAAGCCGGCGGCGGCGTATTGGGTGATCATTAGGCCAGAGTTGAGTCCTGCATCTTGGATGAGGAAGGCGGGTAGATGATCGTTGTGATGGGGGTCGTGGAGCTTGTTGATTTGTCGCTCTAAGAGATTGCCGACTTCGGCTACGGCTAGCTTTAGGTGGTCTAATGCTAAGGCAATGGGTTGGCCGTGGAAATTACCTGCTGAAATAATTTCGTCTTCCTCACAGAATATAATTGGATTATCAACGACTGCGTTTAATTCATTTTGAATGACGCTGCTTACGTATTCTATCGCTCCTAAACTGGCGCCGAATACTTGTGGGGTACAGCGCATGGAATAAGAATCTTGTGAGCGAGTTTTGCTATCTGCAAATCGGAGAAACTTTTCCCATTCGTCATCTAAGAGGTAGAATATGTCGGGATGTATTTTGACTGCTTTACCCTTGGCGACTTGGGCTAAATTTTCTTGTAGTTCTTCTGGTAGAGATTGAGTGATTTCTTTGGGTAATAGTTTGACTAATTTTTGGGTAGTGATACCGAATAGTTTGGAGCCTTTGGTGAATTTTCTAATGTTAGCTGCTATTTGTTTTTGGCCTTGGTGGTAGCGTAGTTCGTGTACTTTTTTATCGAAGGCGGCACTTCGGGCTCCTAGGGCTTCCATCATAAGACTGGAACAAAGGGTGGCTAAATGGATGAGCTTTTTGGCTTTGGTAACACCTACGACTCCTAAGGCGGCCATAATAGTAGTGCCATTGGAAAGGGCTAAGCCTTCTTTGTGAGCTAACTCAATGGGTGTTAAGCCTTTTTTGGCTAAGGCTTTGGTGATTTGTTTGGATTGGGCGGTGTAGCTTTTATAGGTTTTGCCATCCATTTCTATCATTCCGTAACCAATTAGGGCGGATGCCATATGGGCTAAAGGGCATAAGTCGCCACTGGCTCCTACGGAACCTTGTGATGGAATCATTGGATGTATGCCTTTATTGATGAAGTCTTTTAGGAGTTTGACGGTGGCTACTTGGGCACCTGAATGACCTTTGAGAAGTGTATTGAGGCGGATGAGCATAATGGCTCTAACCATTTCTTTAGAGAAGGGTTCACCAATGCCACAAGCGTGTGAAATCAGTAGATTTTTCTGGAGTTGTTTGGCATCCTCTCCGAAGATGACTTTGTCTACATTATAGCCGAAGCCAGTTGTTACACCATATATGATTTCATTATTGGCGACTTTTTTAGCGATGTGTTCTTCGGCTTTTTTGACTTTTCCTAGGGCTGTATTGGCTTTGGGCTTAGAGCTTCCTTCGCCTTCTATGGTGATGGTCGCTTTTTGATGGGCGACTGCTATTACTTCTTCTATGGTGAGGCCGTGGCCGTTTATTTTTATTTTTTTCATTGCTTGGGTATGTTGGTACGTTGGTAGTAAGTATGTTAGTAGTTGGTGTATTAGTTTATTGGTATAGTGGTGTATTAGTTTATTGAAATTTAAAGATTTATTAGGAAAACTGTTTCACTAATATACTTACGAATCGGCTTAGGGATGGGAGCGGTACTCAGCGTGATGAGGTAGCTTACGGAACTTAGGCAGACGTAGGCTGGCCCTGAAAGGGCAGACAAGTATGCCTTAGTGGAGTAGCTGCTGAATAGCTGAGTGAGAGCGGACAGCCCGACTCTTCCTTATTTTTTCATCGGAGGGCGCACACATAGGTGCGCCCCTACGGGCCGATGAAAAAATAAGGAAGAGGAAGCCCCTAATTAATGGCAAATTTACGGAATTTGTGAATGCTTTGATAGTTGTGATTGAATTTATCTGTTAATTATTTTTTTTCATATAGATATCAATGATTGAATTTGAAAACTGGCGCAAATTTTGCAACATATTATAAGCAGCTAATATGGTTTTTCTAATATAAGTAAGTCGACAGAATTACACACACCTTTTTAAGATCGATATAAAATATTAAAATTTGATTTTTCGTAAAATAATTTTGAGTGTCAAACAATAGCAGTATTGCCAATAATTTCTTAGATCAGTTATACACCAATTTGCCTTTTGGTGAAAGGGAGTTAGATTCCTCTGCTCTTGGTAATCGAATCAAGAAGGATAAAATCAAATTACTTAGGCGGATTCTTACGATTGTGATTGTATTAATTGGGGTACAAATAATCGCAAGTGCGTTTTTAGGTAGGTATGATATTGCTATTTTTAATATTGTTATCAACATCGTTTTATTATTCATGAATTGGCTACTTGACAAAGACAAATTGCAGGTGGTTTTATGGATGATACTGGTCGTTTTTTATCCTATGATTGCTTTCACTCCTTTTTTTGTTGGTTTATATTATTCAAACTTAGCGACTATTATTGCGATTTGGGCGATTTTAAATTACATTTCTAATAAGCAAAATTTCAAACTATTAAATTCAGTTTCTGCTACTATAGCAGGTATTATTTCAATGTTGCTAATAGTTTGGGGTAATTTTGAAAAAGGTTTATTCATGGTTGACATTGCGGCATTTGTGAATTCGGCAATGGTCATATATTATACATTCCAATGCAATCAAAAGGAGATTACTGATTATCAGAATGAGTTGGTTAAAAGCAATTCCTTTTTTAAAATGATAATTGATAATAATCCTCATCATATTTTTGTCAAGGATAAGGACTTTCGATATGTATTTGTAAATGAGGCTATCGCTAAATTTAATGGTTTAAAGAAGGAGGATATGCTTGGTAAAAAGAGTCAAGATTTATCAAATTTTTCTTCGAGAGGTTCTACTATTCAGCAGCAAGATAGTGAGGTAATTCTAACTAAAGAGCCTTTATATTCACAAGAGTTGTTTGAAAAGTATAATAAGGAGGCTCGTTATATTCAAGCTACCAAAATCCCGATGCTTGGTAGTACAAAGTCAGTTGAAGGAATATTGGGTATTGGTGCTGATATTACAGAGCGGGTACAGGCTAGTATAGCACTTAAGAGAAATGAGCTGAAGTATAGAAGTATGTTTGAGCAAAATTCTTTGGGGGTAGTTGTAGTTAAGGATTCCATTTTTGTGGATACCAATCAAGGATTTTGCGAAATGACTGCTTATTCCAGAGAGGAAATTATTGGTATGCGAGTGGATAATATTATTAATAAAGAAGATTATTTGAAGCATTATGATAGTTTAGAAGCTGCTATAAGGACGAATGAAGTAAGTGAAGGCTTTGAACATCGGATTATTAGGAAGGATGCTAGTATTGGTTATGTTTTAGTCCATATTATGGGGCTTAAAAAAGATGGTATTATAGAGAGTGCTGTTGCGACGATTGCGGATATCAGTCAAGTAAAAGAATCGGAAATTGCTTTAAAGAATAAGAATGAGGAATTAGCTAAATATATTGAGTCGAATATGGCCTTAGAGAGTTTTGCTTATTTGACTTCGCATGATTTAAAGGAGCCTATTAGAAGTATTGTTAGTTTTTCACAGCTATTGAAAGATTCTATGCTTAATCGCTTAGAGGGAGAAGAAAAAACCTATCTTGAATTTATTGTTGGATCTGCTAAAAATATGGAAGCTTTGATTGATGATTTATTGGCTTATTCTAAAGTGAATGGTAAAGAAGCAGAATTGAAGGAATTTGATTTAAGGGCATTATTGAGAAGTATAGAGTTAGATTTAAGTGATCAGATTGAGCGGGAAGAGGCTCAAATTATTTATGAGAATATTCCTGAAAAAATAGTAGGAGATAAGACTCAAATCAGGCAATTATTTCAGAATTTAATTTCTAATGGTATTAAGTTTAGAAGGCCTACAGAAAATCCTATTTTAACTATTTCAGCTAAAGCGCAAAATAATACTTATTTGTTTGAAGTCAGTGATAATGGCATTGGTATTAATCCGCAATATTATGATCGAATATTTTTACTATTTAAAAAATTGCATAACAAGCGTGAATATGAGGGTACTGGTATTGGCTTATCCATCTGCAAAAAAGTAATTGAAAATCATGGGGGTAATATTGCATTAAGTTCTGAAGTAGGTAAGGGAACTACCTTTAGTTTTACTTTAGAAAAGAGGATGGAAGGGCTTAACTGATAAACTGAATAACTGGTAAACTGAGTAACTGGTAAACTGAATAACTGGTAAACTGAATAACTGGTAAACTGAATAACTGGTAAACTGAATAACTGAGAAACTGAGAAACTGAGAAACTGAGAAACTCATAAGCTGAACATATATAGTACTTCCTTACTCCTCTTTCAT
>JAHDDN010000214.1 GCA_020629335.1 Chitinophagales bacterium
CTTATACGACTTTATTACCTTAAGAGCTTCTTTTGATAGTCGGTAGTGATTGTCTTTACTGTTTGTAGGAAGATCAGGATTTTCAGGATTACGCTCTACAAAGCCTGCCTGAACAAATTGATGGAGAGATTTCCTTCTAAATGTTTCTCTTGAATTTTCAGCATAGATTTTTTTATAATGTTGAGCAACAAATCTCATGATACCTGGATATTTCGCATTTTTTTTACTTCCTACAACAGACATACTGATCATTTTCGCAGTACTCCATCTGCTTTCTTCTTTTAGCCCTGATAAAGCTAATAATGTATAAGCAGAAGTTTCATTTTGCTGTTTTTTTGGAAATCCGAGTTCTTTTAATATTTCTTTTGCCTCCTCAAGTTTACTCATATTAAAATCGATTGCTTTTCAATAATGTTACTTACAATGAGGTTAATAAATTTAGTATCAAAACAATTTTCAAGTATTACAGCTTCTCCTACCTGCTTTATTTTTTGAAGCGGAGGTAGAGGCATTGATCTTAATTCTGATGCACTGACATTAACATTCCCATTAAATATTCTGAAATAATTATCAAAAAGATTAGAATTTAGTATAGCACTTAAACCCACTACTTCCGTTCTTGTTAGGCGTCCATTAGGTCTGTAAATATAATTTACTTTATTTTCGACACCAATCTTCTCATACTTATATACTGATCCTATATAAGGAGCAGCAACAAGCCTACTCTTATCGTCTTTGCTACTAAACCTTCTTAATAATACATAATTTTTATTCGGGATTAATATTGATTGAGTATCCTCTGTGTCTAAGATGAATTGCCGTTTTCTAAATTCTTTTAATGGAAATTCGAGTTTCATTTTTTTCACATGATTTAACCATATTAAAGGAATAGAATTTTCAATTTCATTTTTTCTTAAATAGTCTAATGCTCTAAACGAAACTACTGGACCCGTTGATATTTGAATACCAAAGTCTTCTAATCTATTATTCCATGATCTAAAAAGTTTCATGATTTGTACTTCACTCTCTAAAGTTGGAGTAAAGAGTATTTTATTTGCTGAATTTAAATCTATTGCAAAATCATAAGGTATTTGAACCTGTCGTAAGTTATTAAGATCTATTTGGCTAGTAGAAGAAGATATTGTTATATCTGGATATTTTCCGTTAGATTTTTGTCCCTTTAAAATAATAGTTTCTTGAAGAATCTTATCCTTAGAAAAGGTATCTTTTCTTGAATGAAAAAGATGTATTCTATTAACAGAAATTTTTGAGAAAAAATAATTCCTAAACGATTTAAAGTAGTAACCTGAAGTATAACTTCTAGGTGTAATAAAAACTAATTCTCCATTATCCGAAAGAAGGTTAGCAGATATTGCCATAAATAAAGAGTATATATTAGCTTGCCCTTTAATGATTTTTTCAGTCAACTTTGCTCTTAAGTCCGCTTTATTTAGCTTGAAGTAAGGAGGATTTGAAATTATAAAATCAAACTTTTTAGCCTCTTTTTGTAATAAAGTATTTTCATTTTTAATTGCTTCACTATTTCTTAAAATAAAATCTTCTGATATCAAATCATATTCGAATTCAATATTTTTTTTCTCCAACCACTCAAAGAGATAGTCCAAACATTGTTGAGTAAAACCAATTAAATCTTTATCCAATTCGTACGCAGTTAGTTTAATAGAACTCAAATTTTTATTTACTTCTACAATATGCTCAATTAGTGACACACTTAAAATGCCAGTACCGATTCCTGGATCAAGAATTTCTAATGATTTACTTTTGTTCCTTACAGAAACGAGTGACGACATGAATTTAGCTATCTTTAATGGAGTAAAAAATTGACCTTTAGTTTTTTTATCCTCAATTGTCGTTTGATCAGAATATAAGATTCCAAGCCTTTCAGAATAATTTGAAGGCAACTCATTATTATTAGGTAGTATCTTCATTTCTGAGATTTTATATATTTCAACTCTTGCTCAGCGATCTTTAGTGCATTTAATGCTAGTTCATCTTCCTCAACAATTTTATATATTTTTTCACCAAGCCACAAGCTTAAAAGCTCCTTAGGATCAACGTTAAAAAGATCCGAGACTTTTAAAACTTGTTCTCTTTTCATATTTCGCTCACCTCTTTCAATTTTACTAATTGTAGCCGTATCAACTTCCAATATAGCTGCAAGTTGTCTAAGAAGTAAGCCTTTCGATTCTCTTAACTCTCTAATTCTATTGCCAAATATCATCTTTCCGTTTTTTGACTTGACACAATATGGCAAATTTAATGAAATATTTATAACTTTTTTCGTGAGGGAGTAAAAACATTCATCATTACGCATTTATCATTCTTTTGCGGCCCTGATGGAAGCGGTATGTGGCGTATATGGGGCTGCCTACGGAACTTAGTGATGCGATGGCTTGCCCGAAGGGAAGACAAGCAGCACTTAGTGGAGTGGCTGACACATAGCCACATAAGAGCGGACAGCAGGATATAGCCGCCCAAATAATAAATATTTGATCACGTTATTAGAAACACATCAGTTATTAAACAGGCTTCTTAACTCTTAGAATTTTTTCCATTTTACGGCCTTTTGCTAATTCATCTACCAGTTTATCTAAATAGCGCACTTTTTGGGTGAGTGGATTGGTGATTTCTTCTATTCGGTATCCACATATTACGCCCTTAATTAAATTGGCATTTGGATTTAATTTAGCTTTTGCAAAGAACTCTTCAAAGGTTTCTTTTCCTTCAATTAATTCTTGCAATTTTGCTGCATCGTATGCGGTTAGTCATTTGATTACTTCATGTAATTCTTCTTTTGTTCGGCCTTACTTTTCAACCTTTGTGACATAGTGCGGATATACGGATGAGAAAGTCAGTTTAGCCATTCTCTCATCGTGAGAACTTGTATCTTTCATTTACTTAAGTTTTATTGATCCTAAAATATTATTAACATTTTCTCGAGTCAAGATAAATATATTTGGCTAATATTACAAACGCTAAACTATGGAAGATTCTGAGAAATCACAAAAGAAGTTATTCCAAATAGACTAGCTTCTTTTGTAATTTTAGTAATTTAGAGTTTTGCAAAGCAAATTTTGTAAGTGAACTCGTTTAAAGTTTTTCTGCTGGCTTAGAAAATGGCTATTTTTCCGTACTTCTGCGTTATTTTATCGGCCCGTAGCGCTGCTATGCACCTCAAAAATGCCTTGAATTACGAAAAAATAGCTTATTTTCAGCATCACCATAAAACTTTAAATGAGTTCAGTATAATATATGTGGATAAGAGATTTTTTAATGAAACCGGCAGACCTTCCTTATGATTTTGAGGAATGGCAAAAATTAGCTTTTCCAGAAAGAGCCAAAAAAGTTTGTCAGGCATGGGCCATCCAAGGATTTGGAGCACCTAATTTTGTCATTATTTTTTATAGTTTAAAAATCGCATTTTACATCTGGATGTGGACTTTGTTCTGCTCCTATTCAACAGAGTTGGGCAGTATTGATACCATTAGTGAATGGTGGTTCAAATTAGAAGCATTGGGGAAAGCATTATGCTGGACGATGCTTATTGAAATCGTGGGATTCGGTGGTGCAAGCGGCCCTTTGACGGCTCGCTATATGCCGCCTTTAGGAGGGATTACTTACTGGCTGAGGCCAGGTACGGTGAAGTCGCCTATGTTTAAAGCATTGGGTGATAAACGCAATATTCTCGATGTTTTGCTATATGCAGCAATACTATTTTTTCTAATTAGGGCTTGTGTAGCTCCAGCTATAACACCTGAGCTTGTTTTGCCAATTCTTATTTTGCTACCAATTATGGGCTTGCTGGATACACAGATTTTTTTGGCTGCAAGAGCTGATGTATGGTTTCCTGCTCTTTTTGTCTTTCTGTTTCCAATGGAAAAGGGAAGTGCGCTAAAAATCGTTTGGTTTGCTGTTTGGTTTTGGGCAGCCTTTTCTAAGTTAACTCCCACCTTTACATCCGTTGTTGCGGTAATGATTTGTAATAGCCCATTTTTAAAATTCAAGTGGCTGAAAAAATTATTCTTCAAAAGTTATCCCGATGATTTAAGATTAAGTAAAACAGCTAATTACCTTGCACACTTCGGAACAGTTGTCGAATTTGCCTTGCCTATTTTACTGATGGCAGGTACATTTTTAGCTTGGCCGCAAGAGCTCATGTTCTATTGTTTAATTGGTATGACGGCTTTTCACTTCTTCATTTTTATCAATTTCCCGATGGGTGTGCCTATGGAATGGAATGTCATCGTTGTCTATGGTGGGTGGTTGTTATTTGGGTTCCATCCCGAACTATTGCCAACTGATGTCACTAGCTTTCCTATTATTGCTTTGTTTGTCATGTGGTTTTTGATTTTTACCCTGATTGGTAATTTCTTCCCAAAATATATTTCCTTCTTGCTTTCCATGCGTTACTATGCTGGTACTTGGCCTTATTCGATTTGGCTGTTTAAGCCTGGGTCAAAACTTGCTAAATTAGATGCGAATATAAAAAAGACTTCACCAGATATACGCAAGCAAGTTCTTTACTTCTATGATGAGCAAACCACTAATGCCGTACTTTCCCGTATCATTTCTTTTCGGATGATGCATCTGCCTGGAAGAGCGCTACAAGACTTGATCCCCAAAGCTGTCAATAATATTGACGATTACTATTGGATGGATGGAGAATTTATTGCAGGAGAAGTCTTAGGTTGGAATTTTGGGGATGGACATCTGCACCAAGAAAAATTATTAGCGTCCATTCAGAAGCGTTGTCATTTTGAAAGTGCTGAACTACGAGTCATTATGGTCGAGTCACCACAATTGCACAATGGTCGTTTACACTGGCGAATTCATGATGCTAAGGATGGATTAATGGAAGAAGGTTATGCCTATATCAAGGATTTAAAACAAAAAATGCCTTGGCCTACTAATTGGAAATAGCATGGATAAGAATTAGGATATTGTCATTATTTTTTTCTATCCTTTTTAATAATATTTGCTAAAATTTCTTCCATATATTCCATTGCTTTTAAAGAACCAATCCTCGAAATATGCCCACCATCACTGTAGTAAATTTGGTTGTTTTTCTGTTTTATACAAGTACCATCTTTACAAAAAGCTTTGGATGGATCAATAAAAATTATATTCTCCATTGAACTAAAATAGTTTTCAAAGAAAGAGTTAAACTCAATCTTATTATTTGGAAACTCTGAAGTTACAGGAGCGAATCCAGATAAGTATTTTGGGCGAAGTAATTTTTCAATATAATTTAACTTGCTATTTACTATAGTTGGAGTCTCTCCAATAATAATGAATTTCCTCTTTGGTCCAGACATTTCATGGAACTCAACAATCTTCTCTGCTAATAACTTCCAACCAGCTGAATCTTTTGCAATTTCTTCATATTTATTGCTTGTATGATTAAATACATTACTTCTACTCATTTGACTAGTCCACGCATGGCTCAACACTACGGGTGAATTAGGATGTTTCATTATAAATTTAGAATCTTTCGCAAAGCGTTCCTTTGACATTCTTTTGCGTTCTTCACTTAATCTCACGACAATATCAGGTAGTTTTAGAGAGGAATACCAATTAGGAACATAAATCTTTTTATTCCTTTTTTTAACCATCACAGAATCTAAACCTGTTAAATAGTGGCCCGCATGACTATCTCCAAGCCAAATCAAATCAGGAACGGCTTTTTTCTTGCGCTTTTTTCCAAGCCAGCCTTCCTTATATCCAACACCTCCCCAATTATTCTTGTGGAAGTCTTTAGGAAATCCTATTTTCTTAACCAGCTCAATATTCTCATCACTTAATCTCCATAACCATCCTTCTTCATAATTTACTTTTTGCTTGATTATGAATACTGATAAAATACAAATAATTAGACCAAGGACCAATGAAGTATTTGATTTGATGGCAAATTTAGCGGTCTTATATCTCAATGGATTTTCATAGTATTCATAAATCACAAATGAGAGCAAATAGGTTACCGTAACTAAACCGATTTGCTCTATGAAGCTAAATGCATCATCAAATAAGTAACGATAAATAACAATGACAGGCCAATGTATTAAGTATAAAGTATAACTTATTTTCCCCGTATACTTCAAGAATTTATTATCATAAAAAAATGAGAGATGCTTAGTTGGAGGAAAAAACAATAGCATTCCCACTCCTAAACATGGGATCAGATTTAGCGTGCTTAAATAAGGAGTGTGCTTACTCATCATAATCCCAAAAATGAGAATGATAGCAAAACCTAAGATATTTAAGCCTAATTTAAGATATTCGGATTTAATTTTGGGAGATGGTAATAAAGCAATAATTGCCCCCACTAAAAACTCAAACATTCTAAAGGGCAATAGATAAAATTGCATAGAAGATATACCTGATGAAATATCATCTTTCGGAAGAAAAAGACTAGTAATACTTTCTGGCAATCCGTACTTAGAAGAATAAATTGTGAGTAAAAGGCTAAGAAAAAACAATAGGCTCAAGCCGATCGTAACGCTTTTTTTTTTAGTTGGAAACAACTTCAATAAAAAAAACAGGCTAATCGGATATAGCAAATAAAATTGTTCTTCTATTCCTAATGACCATGTATGAAGCAGTGGTTTAAAGTTAGAAGTGGTGTCAAAATAATCGGCTATACTCAGAAAATGAAAATTTGATAATGCAATCGAACTCATAAACATTGACCTCGTAGCATTCATAAAATCTGATGGAGAAAAAGCCAAGAAGGTAAAAATGAAAGTTAGCAGTATAGTCAGAAAAAGAGTTGGCATTAATCTCCTTATCCTTCGAGTATAAAACTTTTTAAAATTAATTTTTCCAGTTTCGACAAATTCGTGATTTAATATCCTTGTTATGAGAAAGCCACTAATCACAAAAAAAACATCCACTCCAATAAAACCACCTTTGAACAACTCAATCTCAAGATGAAAAAAGATGACTAATAAGACCGCAACAGCTCTTAAAGAGTCAATGTGGTTAAGGTAACTCAGCTTCTTCATCTTATTATTGAATATTTATTTCTCAATTTATTAGCAATTCTCCCCTTCAATCACTTAATTCCCCCACTCTCCGCTTAGGAATTTCAAATATAAGAAATAATATTTTAAGGGCTTAATTTTTTAATTCTTGGGCGTGCCCTGCGCTCGTAAAAGCGAAGTGCGCAGCACAAAAAAATTAATCATCCATCATTATGCATTATGCATTCGCCGAAGGCGCAGGTCGGGCTGTCCGTTCTTATGTGGCTGCTCGCCTCCTACTCCACTAAGGTCCGCTTGTCTGCTAAAGCCAGCCATCGCGTACCTAAGTTACGTAAGTCGGCTCTCGACGCCACATACCACTACCATCCCTCACGCAAAAAAACGATGAGTGATGAACTATAAATGATGAATATTTTTATT
Organism: Chitinophagales bacterium; assembly: GCA_020629335.1. Next base: position 7,422 of record JAHDDN010000214.1, read on the forward strand.
ACAAATTGGAAGGTTTTAGCTTAAGCATTTACTCCTCCCATCATTAAATTTCATTCTCCTCTTCTTTAATGACTGGTTTAGCCCAAAAATTACTGATCGGATACCTCACACCAGCAAGCACATTAAAATAATCGCCATTGGAAAATACGACTCCCGTTTGTTCAGGCTCATCATTTATCCAATAATTCACATCGATTTCTACAACTCTATTGAATCCCTTTAGATAATTGCTCGAAATATAAAATGCCATTGAGTTCTTTAATTGAAACTCTAATGATAAGCCCGTTTCAATTAGCCCATAAGTTTTTCTTAGACTGTAATCCGATACTTGTTCTGTTCTTGTACTATAATTATAAGATTCAAATTCTGGAGAATTTGTATAGCTGTATCCTGAGCCACTGGAGCCATATCCATTATTAAAGGCAAAAGTATAGCCAATAGTGGTAACCATAAAAAGTCGCTCTTTAAGTAAGTTCACTCGAGTTTTTAACCTCAGTGGAATTTGATAGGCAAGTAATCCATTGGATGTACTATATCCATTATCTCCTTTTATTCTAAAGCTTTGTCCGTAGTCATTAATATAAATGCCCGTTTCTAAAATAAAGGATTTACTGAGTTCTTGCCCAAGAGTTAAGCCATAAATTGGGCTATAAAAAAAGGGTTTGGTATAAAGACCATCACCATTATCAATGTATTTGTACATTTCAAATTTTGGGCCGATCTCTACTCCTACATAAGTTTTATTTTGTCCAAAGCTTATCAATGGCAAAAGAACTAGTAAAAAAACGAAAACTGATTTAATCATTTTATTAAGGTTTAGGGTTATGAATTGAAAAATGTAAAGGTAATAAAAGATAAAGGCTATTTTTTCTCCTTTAGCTTTTCTTAATATATTGTCGGGGGGATTGCTCACAATAGGTAATCTGTCAAGCTAAACGTTCTCTTTAGTAATGATGAAAAAATAAGATTGACATTTGAAGTTCAAGATTTTGTACTAAGACAAGGCATTTTTTGCAAGTAATAGCGTGCTATTGCTAAAAAAAATAACGCAGTATTAGTGCAAAAGATGGACGCTCAAATGGCGGAGTTATTATTTTATCATTACTTAAATAAAATATTGCTTTAAAAATAATCAATCATTTGTCAATTCTAAAGGGTGGATTCTATTTGCATTTCATCTTTGTGTCTATTGTCCTTAGAAAGTCCAACCATAAATATTTTGTGATCTTCTATTTTGTTAATTCTTCAATATTATCAGCAACTTTCTCAATACCATTACTTTCGTGATCCCAAAAGTATAGTGCTTCACCTAATATTATATTTTCTTCTTCTAAAAAAATCAAATAATTGCCACCTCCATCATCTCCTATAGCAATTGCTTTCTCTGGAAATCCTTGCCTTTCATCCTTCGTACAGCTGTAGAGACGCATTGCAATGCGTCTCTACATAAGCACAGCCATTGACGCCTCATACCATTCCTATCAGGGCCGCATCATTGCGAAACCCTATTTTAATTC
>JAHDDN010000215.1 GCA_020629335.1 Chitinophagales bacterium
AAATATCTGGACTTAGTACCAGAAAAAAGTTTTATTTCTGAATGCACAGGTATAGTATTTTCGCGAAAATTCCCACAAAGATAACTAAAAACAGCCTAATATAAAACTAAATTCGACTAGTAGTAAATGTCAAATACAAGCATTCAGCCGTTTTTAAATGTAAACACAGACTATATGCTCTTAAAAAAAAGCTATATTTGTGCTCCCAAAAAATAATTAAATCATAGGAATTACAATTAGGTCAATGAACTCATTTAAAGTTTTATGGTGAAGCTGAAAATCAGCTAAATTTTCGTAGTTCAAGGCATTTTTGAGGTGCATAGCAGCGCTACGGACCGAAAAAATAACGCAGAAATACGGAAATTTAGCGATTTTTTAAGCCAGCAGAAAAACTTTAAACGAGTTCAATATTTCCAAACAAAGATACTTAATGTAATTTCACAAAAAGAAAGTTTCGATATGAGTGGTCAAAAAATCACCTTTGATAGAAAAAAGAAAAAACTCAAAGTGCCTAATAACCCTATTATCCCTTTCATTGAAGGAGATGGTATAGGAGCAGATATTTGGCCACCAGCTCAACAAGTATTTGATGCAGCAGTTGAAATTGCCTACGGAGGCAAGAAGAAAGTAGAATGGAAAGAAGTGTATGCAGGCCAAAAAGCCTTTGACTTAAAAGGAGAGTGGTTACCTAAAGCAACACTTAACGCTATAAAAAGCCACTTAGTGGCCATCAAAGGCCCATTGACAACCCCAGTTGGAGGTGGTATTCGTTCTTTGAACGTAGCTTTACGTCAAGCATTAGACCTTTACGTTTGCGAGCGTCCAGTAACTTATTTCCCTGGCACTCCTTCTCCAATGAAGAAGCCAGAAAATGTAGATATGACGATATTCCGTGAAAATACAGAAGATATCTACGCAGGCATTGAATTCATGACAGGTACCGATGAGGCTAAAAAAATGATCTCTTTCTTACAAGATGAAATGGGAGTTGATTCAATTCGTTTCCCTAAATCATCTTCTATAGGAGTAAAACCAGTATCTAAAGCTGGTTCGGAAAGATTAATTGAAGCAGCTATCGAATACGCGATCAAATACAAACGTAAGTCTGTTGCCTTAGTACACAAAGGCAATATCATGAAGTTCACTGAAGGAGCCTTCAAAACTTGGGGCTACAAGTTGGCTGAAAGAAAATATGCGAATAAAGTATTTACTTGGGCACAATGGGACGAAATTGCTGCTAAAAGCGGTAAAGAAAAAGCAGACAAAGCACAAGCGGCTGCTGAAAAGAAAGGCAAAATCATTATCAAAGATGTAATTGCAGATAATTTCTTACAACAAATTTTATTACATCCAGAAGAGTATGATGTCATAGCGACTATGAACCTAAATGGCGACTATATCTCTGATGCTTTAGCAGCAGGAGTGGGCGGTATCGGTATCGCACCTGGCGCTAATATTAACTACAAATCAGGTAGAGCAGTATTCGAAGCAACACATGGTACAGCCCCTAAATATGCGGGTTTAGATGAAGTAAATCCAAGTTCTGTGATCCTTTCAGGTGCTATGATGTTTGAATACATGGGATGGTCCGAGGTAAGCGAACTCCTTCACAAAGGAATCGGAGGTGCAATCAAAGCAAAAAGAGTCACTTTTGATTTTGCTCGTTTAATGAGTAAAGCTAAAGAGTTAAAATGTTCTGAGTTTGGTCAAGAAGTGATCAAGCAAATGAAAAAATAATAAACTCCTTAAAAGCACTCAATATGCCCGTGAAGTTCTTTAGCTTCATGGGCTTTTTTTATGGGAAAAAGCCAAAAAATCTTAACATTCACAAGCAAGGCACTTATTTTGCAGTAAATTCGTTAAATTTTTGGGGCTTCCCCTTCGGGTCGGGCTGTCCGCTCTTACTCCGCTATTCAGCAGCTACTACACTAAAGCATACTTGTCTGCCTTTCAGGCCAGCCTGCGTCTGCTTAAGTTTCGTAAGCTACTTCATTACGCTGAGTACCGCTACCATCCCTAAGCCAATTAAGCACAGTGTTTACTAATTGTCACCACTGAATGAACAAGAAAAGTATAATGATGAAAAAAATATTGTCCGTTCTTATATTTTGCTTCCTAGCAATCCAATTACATGCTACTTATATCCTCATTCCTATGAATGAAGAGCAAACGAATCACCTAAAAGCGTATGGTATCGCCTATTGGTTATTAGAGCAAAATATAGAAGTAGATTGGTTATTAAATTATGAAGGCGGCAGCTTTGCGTTTAAGCACCATAGCTCCTTCGAAAATGAATTGAGAATTAGAGGGGTTAGTTATGAAACCATCCCTGATGGTAAATACACTGCTATTCTAGACAAAATTGCTAATCCAGAAGCCAATATGGATTTGGTAAAATTAGAGAAAGCACCCAAAATAGCTGTCTATACACCTGATATTAATGCTCGTAATGAAGGTAAATCTCAACCATGGGACGATGCAGTAACACTAGTACTAACTTATGCAGAAATTCCTTATGACGCCATCTATGATGAAGATGTTATTAATGAAAGGTTGACAATAGAAGGTTATGATTGGTTACACCTTCACCATGAAGATTTTACTGGCCAATACGGTAAATTCTACAGCAATTATAAAAACGCTCCTTGGTATATCAATCAAGTAAAAAGAGAAGAAGCCAGAGCTAAAAGCTTAGGCTTTGCTAAAGTTTCACAACTTAAATTAGCAGTAGCCCAAAAAATCAAGTCTTATGTAGTTGGAGGTGGATTTATGTTTGCCATGTGTTCGGCTACAGATTCCTTTGATATAGCTCTTTGTGCTGAAGGACACGATATATGCGAAAGCATGTTCGATGGGGATAGAGCTGATCCAACAGCTCAAGATAAGTTGGATTATTCACAATCACTGGCCTTTGAGAACTTCCTATTAGAAAGAGATCCAATGAAGTACGAATACTCCACTATTGATGCGACTCAACACAGAAGAGGTAAAATTGCCAAATCGATGGATTATTTTACTCTTTTTGAGTTTTCGGCTAAGTGGGACCCTGTTCCAACCATGTTGACACAATGCCATACAACTACCGTAAAAGGTTTTATGGGTCAAACAACAGCTTTCAGAAAGCAATTCATTAAGTCGAATGTATTGATATTAGGAGAGACTAAATCAGTGAACGAGGCACGATATGTACATGGAACCTTCGGTTTAGGAACTTGGACTTACTACGGTGGTCATGATCCAGAAGATTACCAACACTTCGTCAATGATCCGCCAACAGATTTAAACTTACATCCTAATTCGCCAGGTTATCGCTTGATTTTGAATAATGTATTATTCCCTGCAGCGAAGAAGAAAAAGCAAAAAACATAAACACTCTTATCCAAACAAAAAAGCCTTGCATGAACATTTCATGCAAGGCTTTTTTGTTTGGTATATCGTAGTGGTTCAGTTTATAAGTTTCTGACAGTTAAGTTGTAGTATTTTTGCGATTATACAAGGCATTTTTGAGGCCCATAGCAGCGCTACGGAACGAAAAAATAACGAAGTAGAATCGTAAAAAGACAAAACTTGGGCTGTCAAGAACTAATAAATTGAACCAGTAGGTATTAGAAGTTCCAATCGTATTTATCCAAGTTCATTACAGCGGCTGACAATAAATCGATACTTCCTTGAATATCTTGTTTGTGAGCCATTTCTACTGTTTGGTGGATATGACGTGTGGGGATGGATATCGCACCTGCTACCGCACCTCTCGTAGCCATTCTTTGAAGAGCAGCTGTATCGGTACCACCAGCAGGTAATAACTCATGCTGCCATTTGATTTTTTTCTTGTTGGCTAAGCCTTTTAAGTAAGCGATCATTCGGTAATCACAAAGGACAGATCCGTCTCTTACTTTGATAGCAGTACCAGCACCTAAGCGAGTAACCATCTCTTCTGGTTTAGCACCTGGCACATCAAAAGCGATAGTCGTATCTAAGTTGATGATATAGTCAGGATCAACATGATGACCAGCCACATAAGCCCCTCTTAAGCCGACTTCCTCTTGAACCGTGAAGGCAGCATAAATGTCACAAGGTGGTTTTTTGCGCTTCAAGCCACGAAGCATCTCAATTAGTATAAAGACAGAAACTCTATTGTCTAATGATTTAGAATTAACACAATCGCCCATTTCAATGAGTTCTCTTTCTCGACTGATAGGAGTACCTGGCTCGATATACTTGAGCACTTCTTTACGCGGCATTCCTGTATCAATAAAGAAATCAGTAAGAGATAATGCTTTTCCTCTTTCTGATGGTGACATTAAGTGTATAGGCTTACTTCCCATCACTCCCATAATATCTTTCTTACCATGTAAAATGACTCGTTGAGAAGTTAAGGTCTTAGGATCAAAACCGCCGACTGGCTGGAATCTCACAAAGCCATCATCATCAATATGATGTGCGATAAATCCAATTTCATCCATATGAGCTGCGAGCATCACTTTTTGATTACTCTTTCCTCTTTTAATAGCGATTAGATTACCCATTGGGTCTATATCTACTTCATCTACTAAAGATTCTACTTCTTTAAGAATTAGTTTTCTAATTCGGGTTTCATAAGCTGAAATACCCGGTTCTTTACAAATTTGACTTAATAGTTTAATATTAAGGGCCATATTTAATATATTTTGATAATTGTATGAATTTTATTCAATGATGCTTAGCTTGATCATATTGGTTCTTCCCAATTTGTGGAGAGGCATAATACCTGTATTAATGACTACATCTCCTTTGCTAACCATCCCTTGTTCTCTTAATATTTCGTGTACATCATCTATGGTTTGGTTGGTAGACTCAAACTTATCATAGAAAAAGGCTCTTACACCCCATATTAGATTGAAAGTATTGATGAGTTCTTTACTTTCTGTAAAGATAAAAATATTGGATTTAGGTCGGTAGCTAGATAGTAATAAAGCGGTATAACCTGTCTTGGTCATACCAATTATTCCTTTTGCATTGACCTCTTCCCCTATTTTACAAGCATTATAACAGATCGCATCAGAGAGAAAGGTGTCCGATTCTGGATCTGGTTTTTTATTGGAGCTATAGATTTCTTCTTCCATTTCTACTAAGTCCATAATCTTGCCAAACATTTCTATGACTTTAACAGGATATTTCCCTACAGCAGTTTCCCCGCTTACCATCAATGCATCAGCTCCTTCAAACATAGCATTGGCAACATCAGTTACTTCTGCTCTGGTTGGGGTTGGGTTAGTAATCATACTTTCCATGATCTGGGTAGCGATCACTACTGGTTTAGCTGATTCGATGCATTTTCGCACTAATTTTTTTTGTTCGATAGGGACTCTTTCTGGTGGAATCTCTACGCCTAAATCACCTCGGGCAACCATGATCGCATCAGATACTTTGATGATTTCATCCATATGGGCTAATGCCTCTGGCTTTTCTATTTTGGCAATGACTTTAGCTTGATGTTTGCGGAACTCAATTAATCCTTTGAGTTTGATGATGTCATTAGCAGAGCGGACGAAAGAGAGCGCTATCCAATTGACTGGTTGTGTCAAAATAAATTCGAGGTCTTTAGCGTCTTTTTCTGTTAGAGAAGGGATAGATATTTGCGTATCAGGCAGGTTGGCTCCCTTTTTAGGTCTGAGTAATCCGCCGTAGATGACTTTTGCTTTGACGATGTTAACTCTATCGCTTTCGACTATTTTCATTTCGAGTTTTCCATCATCAAGGAGGATTCTATCACCGATATGAACATCTTTAGCGAATGCGTCATAGGTGATGGATAGTTTGGTTTTGGTGCAAGCTTTTAGTTTAGTATCAAAAGTGACGACTTGTCCTTCTTTGAGTTGGAATGTTTCCATTCCTTCAGGAAAGGCTCCTACTCGAATTTTTGGGCCTTGTAGATCTGCAAGTATACCAATATGGGTATCTAACTCTTTATTAACTTCTCGGATGAGTTTAATGGATTTAGCATGCCCTTCATGAGAGCCGTGTGAAAAATTCAGTCTGAAAGTATCTACTCCTGCTTCTGCAAGCTCTTTGATGACTACTTTGCTGGTGGAAGCAGGGCCAAGTGTTGCAATTATTTTTGTTCGATTAAAGATTCTTTTTCTCATGGTTGTTTTTTAGTCATATCCTTGCGTCCTCTGGCTTAGGGATGGTAGCGGTATGTGGCGTCCATGCTGCGACTTACGTAGCTTAGGGATGCGCAGGCTCCATAAAGAGACAAGCAGCACTTAGCGAAGTAGGAGTAGCATAGCCACATAATAGCGGACAGCCCGACCCCGCATTTTTTAATGCGGGGGAAGCCCCAAAACATAACAACATAATGTGAGCCAAAGCCTACAAAATACTGTAAATTAGCGGACTAAGTGTTCCTTTAAAATGTGATAAGGAAAAAATTAAGTCGTAAAGATACATTTAAAAGATGGTTTTACTAAACCAATTGATATTGTTTGATTGTTAAATTTGTCGTTTAAAGCTACTTTATTCTATTTAAATGCCTTAACTTTGGCATCGAATTAAAAATTTATCAAAATGTCTGATATAGCAACGAGAGTCAACAAAATAATTGTTGAAAAATTAGGTGTCGACGAGAGTGAAATCTCTTTGAAGGCAAGTTTCACGAATGATTTAGGAGCTGATTCATTGGATCAGGTTGAATTAATCATGGAGTTTGAGAAGGAATTTAATATTTCTATTCCGGATGAGCAGGCTGAAAACATCACTACGGTGGGAGAGGCTGTTACATATTTGGAAGAGCAAATTTCTGTTGACTCCTAAGATATGGAATTAAAAAGGGTTGTCGTAACCGGGCTGGGCGCATTAACTCCTATTGGAAATAGTGTGAATGATTTCTGGCAAGCCTTAATTGATGGCAGAAGTGGAGCTGCACCAATTGAGAGATTTGATACTACTAACTTTAAGACGCAATTTGCTTGTGAGTTAAAGAACTTGGATATATCTGAGTTTTTGGATCGCAAGGAACAGAAGCGTATGGATCCCTATACACAGTATGCGATTATTGCTTCTGATGAGGCGATAGCGGATGCTAATTTAGAAGGGGTTGATAAAGATAGAGTCGGTGTTATTTGGTCTTCTGGAATTGGTGGAATACAAACTTTCGAGTCTCAAATTAGGGAGTACATAGAGGGAGGTGGCGCTGCAAAGCCCCGATTCAATCCATTCTTTGTACCTAAAATGATTTCAGATATTGCCAGTGGTCAGATATCTATTAGGCATGGTTTTAGAGGTCCTAACTTTGCAGTAGTTTCTGCCTGTGCCTCTTCGACTAATGGCTTGATAGATGCTTTCAATTATATTCGTTTAGGTAAAGCGGATGTATTTGTAACTGGCGGTTCGGAAGCTTCTGTTACCGAGTCGTGCATAGGCGGATTTGGATCTATGAAGGCTTTGTCCAAAAGAAATGATGATCCTGCAACGGCTTCACGTCCGTTTGACTTGGGTCGAGAAGGATTTGTGTTAGGAGAAGGTGCTGGCGCCTTAGTACTAGAAAGTTTAGAACACGCTCAAAAAAGGGGAGCGAAAATCTATGCGGAACTAGTAGGAGGCGGAATGTCTGCTGATGCTCATCATATCACCCAACCACATCCTGAAGGTGCTGGAGCAGCACTAGTAATGAAGAATACCTTAGAAGATGCTCAAATGTCTCCTGAAGACATTGACTATATAAATGCTCATGGAACTTCCACTCCATTAGGTGATTTGTCTGAAATCAATGCTGTTAAGCAAACGTTTGGCGAGGCGGCATTTAAAATGAACATCAGCTCCACCAAATCAATGACTGGCCACCTTTTAGGTGCGGCAGGAGCCGTGGAAGCATTAATCTGCGTATTAGCTGTTAAAAACGATATTGTACCCCCTACTATTAATCATTTTGAAGATGATCCGCAGTTAGACCCCAACATCAATTATACTTTTAATAAGGCGCAAAAACGTACTGTTAATGCAGCCTTAAGCAATAGTTTTGGTTTTGGTGGCCATAATGCATCTGTCATCTTTAAGAAACTGCTTTAGTGTAAAGTAGCAATCTTCTGTCAACTGTATGAAAATACGGTAACAGTACTCGCTTGCCCTAAACTGAAGTGTTTTCTGAGAGACCGTTTTAAAAAGTAGTAGTGGTAAAATTTATATTTAAGACTTACAATCGATTTTTTTCTTCTGATAAGAAGCATGTCAAAAGGCTTAGAAGGATGCTGGGATTTACACCTTGCAATCTGACGCTTTTTGAGATGGCTTTTACGCATAGCTCGACTTCTAAAGACACTAAAGCAAATAACGAACGTTTAGAGTTTTTGGGAGATGCAGTATTAGATACTATTATTACGGATTATTTATTCAAGAAGTATCCGCTTAAAGAGGAAGGATTTTTGACAGAAATGCGATCAAAAATTGTGAATCGAAAGCGTTTAGGCGAAATAGCTTACAAACTCGATTTACAAGACTATATGAACTATCGAAAGAATATACCGATAGTGAATACTAGTATTTTGGGGAATGCTTTAGAAGCACTCATTGGAGCGATTTATCTGGATGCAGGCTATACGCGTACGCATGATTTTGTTTTTAAGAAAATCATCCGTCCTTTTGTGAATTTAGAAGAACTCATTATTGCTGATATTAATTACAAAAGCCGCCTATTAGAGTGGACACAGAAATATGGTAAGAAGCTTGTTTTTGAAACCATAGAAGAAAAAATAATCAACAATAATAAGGTCTTTGTAGCAGGTGTACGTATTGATGACAAACGTTATGGTGTAGGACAAGGCCGTAGCAAAAAGAATGCAGAAAAAGAAGCTGCTAAAGTGGCCTATGATAGGTTGAGAATCGCAGATGACTAAATAAGTATATCCATGAATATCCCTTCTGACCTCATACAAAATGCCGTCAATGAATTTACCA
>JAHDDN010000216.1 GCA_020629335.1 Chitinophagales bacterium
AGCTAAAAATAAGCTCATCAAGAATGCACGAATAATTACCTTCAACTACTTAAGATTCAAAATATTTTGATGAAAATGATACTGAAAATACTGGGATTATTAGCCATTGTTTTGCTTCTTGTTGTTCTATTCAATATTGAAAGATTGACCCGTGTCTATCAAGTAATTCGGCTGTTTGATGAAGATCGTATTGTTTATAATTTTCAAAATATAGATCAATTAATTGATTGTTCTACAATACAGGCAAGCCCGCAACCTTATCAATTCCCAAGAAAGATGAATTACCAACTCCCCACCACATTCGACTTCGAGGGCAGGCCTTATAATACAGAGGATTATTTCAAAAACACCAATACCGAAGGTTTTCTCGTGCTTCATAGAGATAGTATTATTTTTGAGGAATACTATAATGGCCTTCAGGAAAATTCCATTCATATTTCATGGTCTGTTGCCAAATCTTTTGTTTCTACTCTAATGGGCATCGCCCATGATGAAGGCTTAGTGGATATAGAAAAAACGGTAACAGATTATTTGCCCGATTTCAAAAATACGGCTTATGATGGTGTTAGAATTAAGGACGTACTTCAAATGAGTTCTGGTGTGAAATTTAATGAGGATTATTCTGACTTTAATTCGGATATTAATCGATTCGGAAGAACCATTGCGATGAATACTTCCTTCAAAGAGTTTAGTAAATCTTTGAAAAAGGATCGTGAACCTGGCACCTTTTGTCATTATGTAAGTATCGATACTCAAGTAATCGGTTTTATTCTGAATGAAGTGACAGGCAAAAGTCTTACCGCCTATTTAAAAGAAAAAATTTGGGATCCAATGGGCATGGAATTCGATGCTAAATGGATAGTAGATAATAAAGGATTTGAAATGGCTTTGGGAGGATTAAATGTTACCCTAAGAGATTATGCTAAGTTAGGGCAGCTCTTTCTAAATGAAGGAAATTTTAATGGCAAACAAATAGTATCCAGCGAATGGGTGAAGGCGGCAATCACTCCTGACGCCCCTCACTTAATGCCAGGAGATAATGGCCTTTCAAGTCATCATTACGGATACGGCTATCAATGGTGGATACCTCAGCATGATGAGGGCGCTTATTTTGCGTCAGGCATTTATAATCAATACATTTATGTCAAACCTTCATTGGATCTGGTCTTTGTAAAATTAAGTGCTAACCATCACTTCAAAACAGAAGGCCCACTTACAAAAGATGTTCATACTGCTATGTTTAAATCTTTTGTTGATGATTTTAAAATCCACTAATTAATTTCAATTATGCGTATTTCATTATTTATATTAGGAATCTTATTCAGCTTATCTTTTATAGCCCAAGCCCAAAATGCTAGCTGGGAAATCAAAGATGTATTTCCTAAGCCAGAAGGCCAAATAAATGCTAGTTTACAAATCGATAATGAGCTAATTATTGGTGGGACTAATTGGGATCAATACAAATACCATCCATTAATTTATAGGTTAAATAGTGAAGGAAATATTATTTGGTCAACTGTTGATTTTGATGATTTTGACTATGAGGAGCTTGATCACAGTATTATCGAAATAATATTAGGTCAAGACGATTTTTTATATGCTTTGAAAAGAGCTTTCCCATTTGAAATTTGGAAAGTCAACCCAAATTCAGGCGAGATTATTTGGAGAGAAGTCTTAGATATTTATCCATTTGATGACAATTACCATTTATTAGACTATAATAATGATCAAATATTACTCGCTTATTTAGATGAAGAAAGCGCTGAGACAATGTCTATTGTCAATAAAAGTGATGGTAGCTTTGAGGCGACCTACTCTCTGGATAATTTAGGAAGCAATTTACCATTTGCTATTACTGCCGATCAAGATGGAAACATTTATTATTCCCAACAAGATACGATCACTAAGTTAAGTGGATCTGATCTTACACAAATCCTTTGGAAGGAAGCAGTAACAGGTGATGACGACATTCAATTTTTTCAAAAATTTTACTTTGACGAACTTTATAATAAGCTTTACATTTACGGTCAAGATGATGGAGGTTTTAATGAGCCTTTAATAGCAGCTATAGACCCAGGAACAGGCTTTACAGATTGGATGTATTTTACAGAATCGAACATGAATGCATCTTATTCTTGTATAGAGGTAGATGAGGCAGGGATATATTTTTCTTCTAAGTTCACCTCAATAATTGGTGGTAATTATCCCTGTCTTATTCATCGTATTGATAGAGCAACTCAATCCATGGATTGGCATCTAATCACAAATTTTGACAATAATCTTTCTCAAGCACCAATTGATATGTTAATTCAAGGAAACGATTTATATCTTAGTGGTTATCACACCTCTTATAGCTTTGGTACTGGTTTATGGGGGATTATGAAGATTGATGCAGCTCTGGGAGAAAAAGTCTATAGTAATACCATTATTAATGATAATTATGAAGGAGAAGAAAATAGCAGTATTGGTAAAGGTATCTTCATGATAGATAATGAACTATACACAGCAGGTCAGTTACAAACGGAAGAATATAAGGTCACCAACGCTTTAGTTCATATAGACAAAGAAACAGGAGAGCAATTGAACACAAAATACTTAGGAGGCAGGTATGAACTGCCAGTAAGTGTCATTGATAGCAAAAAAATGAATGGAGATGATAGAAGCGTTTTTTTACTAAATGATGGAATAAATGTTCATTTACAAATGAGAGAAGCTAACGGAGAAATATTATGGGATCAATTTTTCATCAAAGATGACTTTGGATTTGGTCACGCTTTAGATATTAGCGAAGAAAATAAAATCAATATTGCCGTCACTACTTGGGCTGGCAATAATATATCTCCCTATTATTATGATGGAGAAACAGACAATACTTATATTCTCCAATATGACGAAAATGGCAATTTACTTAGTGAAGCTTTTTTTGATGAACCGAACTTTCCTTCTGGTACTGGAGTAGTTACTCCAATTGACATATTAGATGATGGTCAGACACTTTTTTTGGTTTATAAAAATGGAGATAATGAAACGCTACTAAGAAAAATAGAAAATGAAATCGTAAGTGAAAGTATTAGTTTCAACATGATCATATCTAACGATGACTCAAAAAACATTCTAATTGATAATGATAGTCAAATTTTGCTCTTTGGCAACAACTCTATCAAAGTTATTGAGAAAGAGGATCTAACTAGCACAAGCATTAGCTCAACTGGTCAAGTTTTTTTAGATCTAAAAAAGCTGGATGATGATCTTGTTTTTACAAGTGGTTTTTCAAATACCGGACATTTTACCTCCTTGTTTTCCTTAGATATTATGGATACTATTTGGACTGCCAAATATCCTCCATTTGGAAGTTTTGTTAATATGGCCTTAGATGCCGAAAATGAATATGCTTACCTCCATGGTGTTGTGAATGATTCGTCTATCGTAAGAAAAGTTGCTATGGCGGATGGCAACTTAGAATGGGAAGTCTTTACAGGAGCAGGAGAACCAGCACTTTGTACATCTAATGATATAGCCTATAATGATTTCAATGATCAAATCATCCTTTGTGGTTCTAAAAAAGAAAGTATAGTTAATGACTCGCTTTCTGGAGTGTTCTTAGATATTTTTGATACTAATGGAGAACGTCTTTTTTCAGAAATTAAAACAACAGATAAGCTGGGTAGCAATGAAGCAATGACTGCAACTGTACTTAGTAATGGTTCTTTCTATATTGGCGGACATTACATGAAAACAGAAAACGACTACCCTATTGGTTTTATTGATCAATATGAAAGTGATTTCATCACCAATGCTGTTCATGGAAAAGTCTTTTGGGATGAAAACAATAATGGCTTAATGGAACAAGAAGAAAGCACCTTAAATCTCGGTCAAGTATGGATTGATTCTACTGCAACTGCTTTTGTATTAGATGGACGATTTATCAGTTCTCTTCCATATGGTAATCATTCATTTACTTACCTCATAGATCCAAATTGGATGCTAAGCTCTGACACTTTAGTCTATGAAATAGAATTAACGGATGAGCCAAATGATACACTTTGCTTTGGTGTCATTCCCATTTTTGATATGGCTAGTGTTGAAACAAGTATACATTCTTCGATTTTACGATGTAACCAAGAGGCTACTATTTGGCTTCACTATAAAAATACTGGCACCCAAATAAATAATGGATCGCTTTATCTGGAGTATCCGAATGATCTTATTTATCAATCTGCTAGTATGATGCCTGATAATATTGAAGCTAATCGGCTTTATTGGGAATTTACTGATTTACTCCCTGCTAATTCGGATGACATCGCTATAATTTTTGATATGCCAGGAGTTAGTGCAATAGGAGAACTACTGCCATTTGAGAGTAAAGTATATTTGAATGATGGAAACGGTATTGTCATAGATTCTTTCGATTATCAATACTCTGATACTTTGAGGTGTGCTTATGATCCTAATGACAAACTGGTCAATCCTCCAGGAGTCGGTGATGCTAATTACACGCTATTTGAACAAGAATTATTTTACACAATACGCTTCCAAAATACAGGAAATGATACAGCCTTTGTCGTCAATTTAGTGGATACGCTTGATAGTAATTTAGACTTAACTAGCTTTAGTTATTTGAGTTCAAGCCATGATTTAACATCCTTAACTCTTGAAGAAAGAGTATTAAATTTCGAATTTGATAATATCCTTTTACCAGACTCTACCACTAATGAGCCTCAAAGCCATGGATATGTAAGTTATAAAATCAGTCCAATTCAAGCTTTAGAAGAGATGACTAGTATAAAAAATCGAGCAGGAATAATTTTCGATAGTAATCCGCCTATTATAACCAACACAACGAATAATACGCTAGTTAGTGAATTACCAGTCTACATTGAGACTGTGGAAACCGCTAATTTCCTAAACATAAGCCCAAATCCAGTAGAAAACTTTTTTTACTTAGAGTTAGACGATGCAATAAAATTGCCTGTAAAGATAAGAATACACGATGCTATAGGAGGCTTAATTGAAAACTTTGAAGCTACAATAAGTTCTAAAGTGATAAAAACTGAAAAATGGGAAACTGGGTGGTATCAAGTAGAATTAATTGATGCTAATGGTCATCAATATAACAGCATCATCATTAAACAATAAATTAGTTACTCAGTATATTTATCAAACACTTTGTTTAATAGATTCCTCCACAGCTTCTTTTTTAGCTGAAATTAGCTTACTTAATGGGGTATAATTGATTTTACTTTCTAACCAGTTAACCACTGCTACATTGTGAACCTTATAGGGTAGTAACTCCTTTTGTATCTCTTGATACAGTTTTTGATAAAAAGATTGAAGATCTTTAGAACCAACATTTCTCAGTTTCCTTAATAGCTTCAAAACCGCTTTATGGAATGGGCTTTCCAGCTTATGTTTTCTTACATAAAAGTATAAAGCATTAAAGCTTGATTCGTAATATTCCAATTCGAATTTTTCCTTTTTATACAACTCAAGCTGAGCTATTAAGGAAACCGTTTTAACTGTAAAGTAGTGCTGAGGGCGCTTATTTAAGTTAAATTCATTTTCAATTACTAATATCAAATTATAGCATTCTTCATAATCTTCAGTAAAGAAATAGCTAAGCATAAACATTAGATAAAACTCCCAAGAATATACTTCATTTGCTTGGCAATATTTATTCACTTCCTCCTCATCATTCAGGATCAT
The DNA here is from genome assembly GCA_020629335.1 of Chitinophagales bacterium. Next base: position 5,704 of record JAHDDN010000216.1, read on the forward strand.
TTCTAATATTCTCTCATAATCATAAAGATACATTAAGGTATTCAACTGGAAGGTGCAATTCAATGTTTTATAAGCACTCATGATGTGATCATTAAAATAATCCGCATAATCCTCAGGGAAGCTTTTAACTTTTTCAAGTTGTTTCAAAGCTCCAGCATTATCTCCTGCTAAATTTAATTGAGAAATATAGTTAAATTGAACTGATAAAAAGGTTCTGAAGAACTGAGGTAAAAATTGAGGATTTGTCTCATACAAATCAATCAATTTTTCTTGGTAAAACAACTGAAGATTTACATCAGCATCCATATGATGATAGAGCTTATGAGACATATAAAAATTCCGCTTAGCAGCAAAAGTTGTTGCTAAGGACTCATCACTAAAATAAGGGTTTTCGATTAATTCTCTTAATATTTTATTATCCGTATTTTCATCGACCTTGGTATTTTTAAGGAATAACAAATACATCATTCGACAAATCTTAAGGATCTCCAACTCACTTTTCAAGTGAGTACTTTCCTCTACCATTAATTGAAGATTCTCTTCCCATTCAACATCATGTTCTAAAACCCCCTCTTGATTAATTAAAAACAACATCAGATAGCGGATTTGTGGCATCGCTGCATAAGATTCATTGTCTTTAGCTAATTTAAGCGCCTTTTCTGTTAATTTACGAGCTAAGGCCAATTGGCTCTTTCCAATTAAGATTTGAGCTTGCGTGCATAAGTTCGAAATTTGAACTAAATGATGCTCTCCTTTATCGTAATACTGTAAAAAATCAATAATGAATTGTTGAAGCTGGTGCTTAGCATAGGATAGTTTTTCAGAATTTAATCCTAATTCCTTTTTTAAAGATTCTTCATCATATGATTTTTGCTTTCTGATGGCTTCATATAACTTCACTAAGACAGGATTCTCTTCCTTCTGATATTTACGGATAAAAAGTATAAAACTTCTATTTTCACCAACAGTTAAACAATGCACTAAATTGTAGAGTAAATTTGCGGATTTCATAGGTCGGTACAGTTTTCTCCAGAATAAAACAATGAAAACACAATACTGTTACAACAGCTAAAAAAATTTAGTTCAAATAGCTCAGCATATAGAGATAGTCCGTAACTATAATATTATACGTTAGTGAGTAATGAAAGGTACTTTTTTTAGCTTAAAAAAACAATTAGTATAATAGCTTACACTATTTCATTCATTCTAAATATTAGTTAATAAGTTAGTACTGGATTTCTTTTCTTTTGTTCTACTAAAATAAAGTGTCATTAAAAGTGCTATAACCATGTAAATTAACATAAAATAGGTCATTCCTTCTCCAAAAGTTTCTAAATGGAACCAACTACCAAGCTGATATATAATCCCTACTCCCAATATTAACTTAAATATCTCTATAGGAATAGCCAGCTTATGTTGATCCATTAATGTAGTGTAGGCAAATATAGTAAAAAATATAAACAATGAGTATGCGATTACCTCATAATATTGAAAATTACTAAACTGATATACAAATAGATATAATAAAATCGAGCAAAAAATAAACTGAAACCATGACCAAGCTATTAGGCCCATAGAAAGAGTTGGATTATACTTCTTTCGAGTATAAACACCTGGAATCTCTAAAGGATATTTCTCTGAAACATCTTCGGGACGCCAGCCTGTAGGCTTAAACCAAATCAAAATTTTGTCTTTTAGTTTTTGGGTACGCCAAGCATCTTTGATTAATTGCCACATATGCATAAAATTAATCACTACTGGATTCCAAGTATTGACTGGTTTTACAGTCCCGTAAACTGGTGGAATCTCCTCTTTTTCTTCTTGGAAAGTACCAAACCATCTGTCCCACAAAACAAATATAGCTGAGTAATTTTTATCTAAGTATTCTGGATTAACAGCATGATGTACCCGATGATGAGAAGGGGTCATCAATATATACTCCAAAAAGCCCATTCTACCAATCAAAGTGGTATGGTACCAAAATTGAGCAAATAAATGTATAGGAGCGACAACGCCGATCACTTCAGGCGGAATACCCAAGAGGGCTAAAGGTATACTTAAGAAAAAATAAACCCCTAAGACTTCTGAAATTTCTTGACGTAATGCACATGGTAAGTTAAACTCCTCACTGGAATGGTGTATGATATGACGATTCCACATAACATTAATCGTATGATTAAATCGGTGGGCCCAATAAGAAGCGAAATCAATCCCTACGAAAGCGATTAAATACAAAGCGACACTGGATTGGATATCAAATATTCCAATCTTGGATTCCATCCATTCATAACTCACTATGACGATGCTCAAGCCAAGTAAACTCTTCAATACATTAGTCATACCTGAACTCAAACTCGAAATTGTATCCATGCCACTATAAACGTCCTTTTTCATCCATTTTGCTAGTAAAAACTCAATTACTATTAACACAAAAAAGAAAGGAATTGCATAGCGTAACGCCATTGCATAAGCCTCCATACTCTCTATAAATTTGATTTACACTGCTTGAAATTTAAACAAAATGGAAGACAAATACAAATTTAGTTCTACTAACTCGAATTAAATAACAATCGCTAATTTCTTATAATTATTTAAACAATTCTATCGCTTAATCAGACGGCTTGCAATATCGGACTGATCGCAATAAGCAGAAGTAAGCTTAGAATGTTTTTGAGGTAGTTCATAATTATTACATTAAATAGTTTACGATTAGCTACTCCAAGCATCAATATTGGAACCCGATTCAATGCAATGAATACTATTTCGCACGAATTCTTCACCAAATTTTTCTTGGTAAATTCTGTAAGCAATAAAACCCATATCTTCAGCCTCTAAATCAGCTGTCGCTTTAGAAGGGTCTTGGTCTATCATATCATAATAGTCTTTACCCATTGCAATAATAAAGCATCTACAATATAGAAAGCCATCATCTGAACCGTCTGTAAATTCGTGAATTTCTTTCCGATCTATATGATACAAACGCTCTTCCATAATATGAATGAATTGAGTTAATTCTTCCTTATTAAGCTGTTTTAATCGCTTTTCAAAATTAGGAATGATCTCATCCAGAAGTATCCCACAAGAATCTTCGAGTTCATCTTCATTATTATATTGAACAGCTACCATTCGCTTAAGATTATCTCTGGGACTATCCTCCCATGCAGCATCAATCAACTGCCAAAATTTCTTTTCTGTCATTTTTAATTTTTTA
>JAHDDN010000217.1 GCA_020629335.1 Chitinophagales bacterium
ACACCCACTGGACCAAGACGTGGCGGCCAGCAAAGTTAGTGGATTACGAGAAGTATGGATGGCACGGACATTCGTATCTTGGGACGATTTGAGACCGCTTCGCTGTCAGATGTCAGACGAGAGATCGGCTGCTGCGCAGCCTGTGAGACTTCTGTTTGCTTCGTTGTTAGATTTTGGATCGTCCACCCCCAATCCTGCGGATTGATCCGCCAGCGGGGTATAATTATGCTGACGATTTAAGACCTTCGTAATCTTCAAGAAGCACAAGTGAAAAACACTTGCGCTAAAGGGCAGAAAACACCCCGTAGGGACGTTGCATTGCAACGTCCACTCGAAACGTTTACCAAGATTATCAATACAAAAAATTAATCATTACGCATTAAACATTAATCATTAAAATCGTGTGGAAATTCCCAACATACCAACCCAACCATCCCATTAACTGGGACGAACTCTGCCAACGCTTTGATTGGTTAGAAGAGATGAAGACGGTCCAGCAAGATCCCATTTGGCATGGAGAAGGCGATGTCTTTACCCATACCCAAATGGTCGTCAATGAACTAATCCGTTTAGAAGAGTATCAAGCATTATCAGAACAGGATCAACACATCCTTTTTGCAACAGCTTTACTACATGATGTAGAAAAACGTTCAACCACTCGTACAGAAGTGATCAAAGGAGTCGAGCGAATCACTTCTCCACGCCATGCGATCAGGGGAGAATTCACTGCCCGTACTGTTCTTTATAGAGACATACCAACCCCATTTGCCATCAGAGAGCAAATAGCCAAATTAGTCCGTTATCATGGGCTACCGATATGGGCATTGCGCAAAAGAGATCCACGTAAGAAAGTCATCAGTGCAAGCTTAGAAGTAAACACCCATCACTTAGCCATCTTCTCAAAAGCCGATATGTTAGGGAGGATTTGTACTGATGTAGAAGAGAAATTACTGGATATAGAGCTATTCGCAGAGCTATGCAAAGAGCATGACTGCTACGGCAAAGCTCGAAACTTCTCCTCTCCTTTCAGCCGCTTCCAATACCTCAATCAAAAAGAAATGGCTCCTGATTATGCAGCTTATGACGATCTGAAGTTTGATGTAATTATGATGTGTGCTTTGCCTGGTAGCGGTAAAGATCACTATATAAAAAACAATTTAGACGCACCCGTTCTTTCTTTAGACGGGATCAGACGAGCGAACAATATTGCCCCAACAGATAAGAAGGGGAATGGCCGAGTCATACAGATGAGTAAAGAACAAGCAAAAGTATTTATGCGCAAAAAGCAAAGCTTCATTTTCAATGCCACCAATATCTCCAAAGATATGCGCTCCAAATGGCTCTCCCTATTTAATGAATATAGCGCCAGAGTAAAAATCATCTATTTAGAAGTTCCTTATCAAACCCTCATCAAACAAAATCACAACAGAGATTACAAAGTCCCACTATCCGTCATTGAACGAATGATAGATCGATTAGAAGTGCCAAGCTTTGGGGAGGCAGTGGAAGTGGTATATAATGTGTAATTTTTAATGATTAATGCATAATGATGAACGATGAATGTTGTTTTGCCATCATCATATCTTTTGCGAAAATATTTGTAGGGGCGAACCTATGTGTTCGCCCTTTCGAAAATAGCAATATGTTTGCCTGCTAAAAAACGTAAGTTATAGTAAAAATAGATAGGCGAACCTAGTGGTTGTATAAAGTTTTACAAACTAATCAAAGCAAATTCATCCGTGTCTGGTTGATATACTAAAACTTCATCATCGTTATACCAAATCGAATTTTGATTAGAAATACAAGGCATATCAGTACCACACTTAGCAATCATTTTTAGCTCATTAGAAACAAACTCATAAGTCCAAAGCGCTCCACCAGTATTACCCAAATTAGAATAAAACAATAAATGGCTTTGTTCAGAATTGACTCCAAATATTTTATCCTGAACACTAGCATAGGAATTTTGATTGGCAAATTCTTCTTCTAATCCCTCAATTAATACTAACTCATTAGGACCTAAATTATAAGCATAAAATTGAGGATTAAAAATAAATCCACTACCATCATTTGGGTCTATATAATTAAGAGCACGCACATAGAACTGCTCATCACTTATTGGGCTTTTTGAAAATGAATAGATTCCTTTAAAGTCATCTTCTGGGAATACAACATCAGTCCATTCTGTAACCATTTGAGCAAGACCATTTTCTAAACTAACTTTCCATATATTATCTGTCCCATATTTATTACTCTTAAAATAAAGATGAGTTTCATCTACAGATAGGTGAGTTGACATATTAAATAATCCAGATTGAAAATCATCGTACAAAAGATTGGTTGAATCATTAGACAGATCATGATAGGTGATTTCATGATTAATGCCATTACTAGGAAATTTTGAATAAACTATGGCAGTCGCATTATTTAGTAAATTTAGATTAGCAACATTATTGGCAAAGAATATTCTATCTTCAGGATTATCAACATGAAAATAATAACAATCTTTCTCTCCAATTTCAGTTGTACAATAGGCGATGTATTGGCGATCTTTAGAAATACAAAATTCTCTAACATCAGGGATATTAAAGCCTAAAGTAGCTTGATTAGGAAGTGCTGCAGGAATAATACTACTCACAGATGAAGTATCTACAAATTCGCAGCATTTACTAATCATTTTAAAGAAGTAAAATTCATCATTAACTAAGCCATCTACAATATAGCTTTCATCAGGACTATTTAATTCAGCTATCAATTCAAAATCAACATTATCTTCTGACATATAAATTTCCAAAACATCTGGTATGCAATAATTTTCATCGAGGTTTGGATCGTAGAGGTCTATAGTTTTAACTTCAATGCTTCCATCATTGGGGTTTAAACTAAGAACATATCTATCTATAGCTTCACAAGCTTCTGCCTCACCACCAGTTCCGTTTTCATCATCGTCATCACAACAAGCAGTAATTATACAGAAAATCATTAATAAAGATAGGTATTTATACATTGTAGTCTGTTTATATGGTTAAAATAGAACTCAATATATAAATTATTTCTAATTAATCAAAGCTTAAAACACCAATTGCATCTTAGCAATCTTCCCATTTCTGCCTACGGCCCAACAATAGCCCGCACCAAATTGACAAACATAATAACCCTCATCACCAATTCGGTACCAGTTTAATCCACCATCAGTAGAGTAATCGCTACCAGTTCGCCCAACAGCAAAGGCCCAATCTTCTGCGGCATTATAAGCCACACAAGAACGATACCCACGCGGAGGCGTTTTGCATAATTCCCAACTTTTACCTCCATCTAATGTAATTGCACCATTACCAACAGTACTAGTAGAATCAACATAACTTCCACCCACAACAACACCTTTTAAATCATCCAAGAAAGTCATGGAGAAAATGCCCATGCCTTCTCCTGTTCGCATAGGTGTCTTGTGAGCCGACCAAGTTTCTCCGAAGTCTGGAGAATGTAAAACTCTTGATTTTGGGCCATTACCCATTGCTATCCAAACCTTCTCACCACGCATCACCATACCTGTTCCACTCGCTGCAAAACCTGCTTCTGTTTCTATAGGCGTTGGCATAGTACTGCCATCTATCTTATTCCAAGTTTGCCCCCCATCCAATGTTTTAATCACTAAAAATTGATTATTAATTGGATCACTATAAGCCATGCCTCTCAAGCTATCTGTAAATTGAATGCCATCAAAGAAAACACCTTTTTCTTCATTCTGATAAACTAAGGTCCAATTCAATCCCCCATCTGTTGTTTTATAGAGCTTGGCGATATCTCCAGCACTTAATACAAAAGCAGTATTAGCATCCATTGCATAAATGCTTCTAAAGTCCAACTCTTCAGCTCCTTTAATTTGGTAAGTTTGCCAAGTCTTCCCTAAATCGGCAGAACGAATAACAGTTCCTTCTGTACCACTCGCCCAAACCACGTCTTCACTATCAGAAGAAGGCCCAGCTACAACTGAAAGTCCTCGGAGATGAGATTTAGTCGGACTTTCTACTTTTTCCCAGTCTTCTCCCCATTCAGTTTGAGCATTCATACCTAGGCAAATTACGAGTAAAAAAAGGCTATTAATTAATTGTGTCATACTATAGATTTAAAGATCGTCTCTCTCAAATTCATCTTCAGAAATAGAAGCTCCTGGTGCTTCAGATTGACTGCCTTCATCTATATCAAACTGTATAGTCGTGATGATAAAGCCCTTTGATCCATCATAAGGTTGATAATCGCCATCTCTCCAATACATGGTTTTTTGGCCATCTAATTCTGCCTTTACCTTGAGATAATACTCTAAAGTATCCGTGAAAGTTGCCTTCTCCATCGTACCAGGTTTGATTTGAAAAAGGCTGTGGCGGCCATTGCCATTTTTGTACATGACCTTGACTGTGAGAACACGCTTAGAATCGTTTTGGATTTCTAAGTCTCCAAAGTCAACTGGTTGCACTTTATTTTGCGCTTCTAAAGCAGCTGTATTGAGCAATGCTAAGCTCAAAAAGGCAAAAACAAGGCTCAAAAATGGAGTAATAGCTACATTATTACCTCTTAGTTTATTAGCTAAGTAATTCATTATCAGGTATTTGGTTTGAAAAAGGTGGGATGTTTGACTGCAAAATTACGAATTAATAAACTTATTGTGCTAAAAATAGTCTAAATTAGATGCCAAAAGGCACTACAATTAAGAAAAACCAATTTATATGAGATACCTATACTTAGTATTTATTAGTCTTCTATTATGCTTACCTTTTGTAAGCCACGCTCAAGCAGAAATCTCCGATACTGATGGGATTATCCAACCTGCGTATCCTGGTGGTCAAGAAGCTTTACTCAAGTTTATTGATGGCAACTTAAAGTATCCTCAATCAGCAATTGATAAGAAAGTAGAGGGCTATGTTACAGTCTCTTTTATTGTTGGGAAGGATGGAAAATTAAAAGCTCATTCTATTGCAGAGGATATTGGAGAAGGTTGCGGTGAAGAAGCATTAAGAATTGTTAAAGCAATGCCAAGCTGGACACCGGGTACTATTGAGGGTGAGATTAGACCTTTTAGATTTAATTTGCCTATTTATTTTTCATTAGAGGATTAATAATCGATGGTTATTTTTATCTTGATTTTATCATCCTAATTCTTATAGCGGAAGTGTGTTTCATGATGATGGTCTAATCTCTAACTAAATCTATTTATTAGATTTAGGGTAAAAGCCTACATTTCTATGATTTGTTCTTTTTGTCTTGAAACAAAAATGAACCAAAAAATTCAAGGCTGCGCATGTTTTGGCTAAAAACCTACATCAATCACTGAAAATTTATAAAACTCGCCTGCGGCTCAAACAGTATAAATTTTTTAATCGTGATTGATTCCGATTTTTTTAACGCCAAAAAACGCTAAGGCCGATCTTTTTTTATTAGTTCTTTGAATCAAACGACTTATACAATTCTATTATTCACCGACCCACTTCGGTTCACGTTTTTCTTTGAAAGCAGCAATCCCCTCTCTTGCGTCTTTTGTTTGCAATACATTCATCAGCATCATACGTAAGTAATGATGTTGCTCATCAGAAGATTTTGATTTCATTTCATCATAGGCTTTTAGTCCTAAACGGATAGCTGCTGGCGAATTTTCTTTAATATCATTTATTAAAGAATCAACGCTTGCGTCTATATCGGCTGTAATTTGTGTGACAATACCAGACTCGAATGCTTCTTTTACATCTAAAGATTTTCCTCTAATACACATATCCAATGCCTTTCTATTTGGCATAACTTCACATAGGCTCGCCATGACTTGCATGGGCCATAATCCTCTTTTTACTTCTGGTAATCCAAAGCTGGCTTTTTCGCTGGCCAGCACATGTGTACATCCTCCTAAAATTAAAAACCCACCCGCATAAACGGGAGCGTCTACTTTAGCAATACAAGGTTTGTATAAAGTCTTAAAGGCATCTCCAATTGTAATATCAACTTGTGGTTTTGGAATAGTAGAATCCGAATCATCAGTTGGGTTCATAAAGGCTTTTAAATCAGCTCCTGCACAAAACACTTTCCCTTCCCCTTCTATTACCACTGCCCAAATATCATTATTGTAATGTGCATAAGCTAAGGCATACACAATTTCATTGACCATTTGTGGCTTGAATGCATTTCGCTTCTCTGGACGATTAAGTCTAATTGTTAGCACATGGTCCTCATCTTTTACGATGGTATACGCAAAAGTTTGATCGTGAAGCGTATCCGTTTGTTCTTTGGTATAAAATTTCATTGTTAAGTGGTTTGGGCGCATCCCGATATTTTTTTGGCCGTCTTGTAGGGGCGCATCTATGTGTGCGCCCAACGGCCAAAAAAATATCGGGTCGGGCTATCCGCTCTTATGCAGCTATTCAGTCACTACTTCACTAAGCTGTATTTGTCTGGCCTTCGGCGCAGCCTGCATCCAGCTAAGTTTCGTAAGCGCCTTCATGGACGCTACATACCGCTTCTATCCCTTGCGCAAAAAACAATGGCATATTATCTAAAATATGCCATTGCTATAGTATTGAGATATTGCTATATTTTTGGCGCAAGTCTTTTTGACTTGTGCCAATCGTAGCCCATAATTTATGATATCAATTATGGATTAACTTAGGTGATTTTTTTTGACTTACACAACCGAATAATTTGCCATTGGCAAGTGAAAATCAATGCAAGACTCAGCAGGCACAAGTGAAAAACACTTGCGCTATAAGAGAAAATACAAGGAATTTATTAGAAGCAATATCCGCCTGCTTCTGTAACTGTTTCTGCTACTCGACGACGAGCGGCTTTTAGATTGAATGGTAATACCTTAGTATAACGTTTTACAGCTAAAAGCATCATTCTTTCTTTGTCTGCTCCTTCTTCCATTGCGTAGATACATTCCTTACCCGCTTTAGCAACTACCTCAACTGCTTCATGTTGTAGGATACGGATCATGTCTAAGTGGATAGCATTAGCTTCTTCTCCTGTGTTTGACATTCTCTTTTCTACTCTTAGTATAGCAGATTCGTAAACAAATATTTGGATAATCATATCTGCTACATTCATCAAGATTTCTTGCTCATCTTTGATTTTAGAACCAAACTTTTCGGCAGCAGCACCTGCTAATAAGATAGCTGCTTTTTTCATATTGGCTAAAGTCTTTTTCTCTTTCCAAAGCGCTTCATCGCTACTTTCTAAAGATGGTAAAGACGTTAATTCTTTCATGATTGTTTTCACAGCAGCGAAGAAATCTAATTGACCTTTCATGGCTTTTCTAATTAGCATATCCACGATCAACATACGGTTGATTTCGTTGGTGCCCTCAAAGATACGAGTGATTCTTGCATCTCTGTACATACGATCCATCGGAGCTTCCGCAGAGAATCCCATTCCGCCATATATTTGAACCCCTTCATCTACACAGTATGCTTGTGATTCTGATCCATATACTTTTAGGATTGCACACTCAATAGAATATTCTTCTACAGATTTTGATTTAGCTACATGATCTTCTGCTCCTTCAGCGATTAATTCATCATACTTTTGATCGATATAGTTACCTGTACGATAACCTGCTGATTCGATTGCAAACGTTTTAGCAGCCATGTTTGCTAATTTGTGCTTGATGGCACCATAATTAGAAATAGACTGACCAAATTGGATTCTTTCTTGTGCATATTGAATAGAATGCTGCATGGCTTTTTTGTTCGTACCAATAGCTGCAATACCCAATTTGATTCTACCAGTATTCAAAACATTTACGGCGATTTTGAATCCTCCTCCTCGCTCTCCTAATAGATTTTCAACAGGTACTTTCACATTATTAAAGAATACTTGTCGAGTGGAAGAACCTTTAATTCCCATCTTCTTTTCTTCTGCTCCTCTTGTAACACCGCCAAACTCCTCCTCAATAATAAAAGCTGATAAGTTTTTATCATCATCAATTTTAGCAAATACGATGAATATGTTAGACCAACCAGCATTCGTGATCCACATCTTTTGTCCATTGACAACATAGTGCTTACCATCTTCAGATAACACTGCTTTTGTCTTAGCTGAATTAGCATCAGAACCTGAGCTTGGCTCTGTTAAACAGTAACAAGTTTTCCATTCAGCTGTTACTAACTTAGGTAAATACTTCGCTCTTTGCTCATCATTACCGTATAATAAGATTGGAGCGATACCAATACTTGTCTGTACACCGATGGTTAAAGAGAAGGAAGCTGCTTTTGCCATTTCTTCATTAAGGATAAGGCTATCAACAAAAGGGGCAGGAAAACCACCATAAGCTTCTGGTACGCCAATTCCTAAAAAGCCTAAGTCAGCAGTTTGCTTTAATAGCTTAGGCATCATGGTATAATCAGATTGTGCGTCTAATTCTTCTAATCGAGGTTCGATTTCTTGAGTGACAAAATCTTTGGCAGCTTGTCTGACCATTAGCTGCTCTTCAGTAAATTCTTCTGGAATAAAGGTCTCTTGCGCCTTTGATTCGGTAAGTAGAAATTCTCCTCCTTTTACGGAGCTTAATTGTTTTAAAACGTCTTCCATCTTTTATGTAGAGTTGTTTGTAGGAGCGAATAGGCTCCATTAAAAAATTATTTTCCTAATTAAAACGCCATTTTTTGCTGAATAGTTTGCAAAATTAGGCTTATTGGCCTAAAATTACGTATTTTTAGGCATAAATGCCTAATTTTTTGGAAAAACTAGCGTTTTTTAATGTGTAATGATTAATGTGTAATGATTAATTTTGAATTTTTTGCTGAAGAAAGTCAATATAAATCGCTTATTCAAGATAGTGTGGAGCTATTAAACGATCAATTCTTACAAGACGAAAAAATTCACAAAAACAGTGACTAAT
>JAHDDN010000218.1 GCA_020629335.1 Chitinophagales bacterium
CATAAGTTTTTTCCCAGATTAGGTTGCCTAAAGAGTCGGTGAGCATTAGCCAGGGATCATAAGAGGTTTCTGAAGAGTATTGATAGCCTGATAGTAGATAATTGCCTTCGCTGGTTTGGAGGACATCAAATACACTGGTATCTTCACTATGGGTTTGTTCCCATTCTATTTCTCCTGATGAGTTGAGTTTGATCATATATGCTTGAGCGGCTTCTACAGTTGGGGCTATGTCTTGTGTAAATCCAGTAATTAAATAGCCACCTTCTTCTGTGTTAATTATATTTACACCACCACTATATAGACCATCATCATACTTATGACTCCAAATTACTTGACCACTTAGGTCAAACTTAATCGCATATATAGCTTTTTCATTTGGGGTATCATCTAATGTTCCTGTACCGACAACAGCATAATTTCCATCAGCGGTTTTTATAAAACTACTTCCTCTACCCAATAACACATCATCGGCATCGATAGTTAATAATACTAAAGATTGAATTTCTCCAATATCATTCAACTTACGTAAAGAAAAGCCAAGATTTTCATCTTGAAAAAAACGTCCTAATAAGAAATAGCTCTCCTCAAGCTCTACACTTAAAATACCGCTTACAGAAACGGTATCAGAAAAGTAATTTTTGTTAAAAAATATTTGTTCCTGAGCAGAAACAATATTAAATGTAATAATAAAAATAATTATAAATGTAAGTTGTTTCATTTGATTGTTTTTATCATAAAGCGTTTTAATTTTATAGAATCCTCAAAGGAAAAAAGTTTCCTTTGAGGATTCAAATAAATTAGAATTTCACAAACTTTTTGGTGCCGATTAGCGTACCGTCGGTTTGGTATAGTTCACATAGATAAATTCCAGCTTTTAATCTATCGACTGAAATAATGACTGACTCATTAAGCACTTGGGTAAGTAAGCGATTACCCATAAAGTCAGTAATAACAACTTTAGTACCGTTTAAAGATAAATCATTTAAAGGAACTAAGCTAATTGACTTAGTAGCAGGATTAGGAAAAACATCAAATACTTGATTTGTCATAGTACCTGATTCTTCTTCTTTATCATCTTCTTTAAAAGTCTTAGGAAAAACTTCTAAATAATGGTGGGCCATCACTGCTTGTGCGTAATGATTCACTTGATTAGTAGGAGTTGATTCTGCCTCTCTTCTTAGATAAACCTCTTGCTCATGTGGCTGTTTGCCTGTTCCTGAAGGAGCTAATACGCCATCTATGATGGTAGAGTATAGATCATAAAAGGCCACATTTTCGTCCTTGTCTAAAGGTAGGGTTTCTAAACGGGTTTGTGCTTGTTCGTAGTTTTCTTCCTTAACATTCGTTGCTACTAAAACCTTGATGCTTATATCTGTCCCTTCTTCTTCTAAATCTGTTTTGGCTGCCTCATATTGCTCTCCTTCTACTCTGGTATGTAACAATTTTGTATTGAGCGTACGAACATCTCTTGGATCAGTAGCTTGACCAATCTCCTCCTTGATGTCATCTACTTGTACTGATATATCTACTCCATCAATGGCACTTTTGACTTTGGGGTAAGTTTCAATGCAATAAGACGAATCATCAATTATCTCATCATAGTTGCATTCTTCTGTTTCTATAATATCATCCGTTGTAGTACCCATATTAATCAATACAGATTGAGTTAAATCAGGGTCAGGGGTGAAGTTTCCATCTGAATGCCCTGCATATTTGAAATTATAGTTATCATAATCCATGATATAGCTTGGAAAATCTTCAGTAAGGGCAGTCATGTCTAAATGATAGACTGGATTCACACCAAAGAGATTTCGGCGGGCTTTATCAGGCTCATCACCTGCACACTCTCCCTGATCAGCGAGATAACCGCTTACGAAAAGGTCTTGTTGGTTTTGCCCTAAGAATTCGTTACAATCCAGTTTGATGAGTTGGTTTTGTTGCTCAAAGGAGATGCCTCTTTCAAAATCACCGTTGAAGCGATTTCTTAGGATAGTGGATTCATAATCCTCGGTACCACTTGAGGCATTGATATACATCGCAAATACATCATCAGAAATACTACCACTACGTGAGAAGTCATTATCAAATATTTTGAAGGCTTGAGTACCATCTGTGTAAATACCGTAGACTTTGCTTCCTGAAGTAACAGCAGGTAAATCAGGGAGATTGATAGTATTTTTACTAATGACAGGTAGCAAACCACCTGTTAAGGTAATAGCTTGTTCTGTATTATTAAATGAGTTTTCATTTATACTAATTCTTGATTTAACCGATGGACCTGAATAATAGTCTATTCCTTTATACAAATTATTAAATTCATTGCCGTAAGTGCCATTATTCGCCTTACCAAAAATAGTGCTTGCATCTGATACAAATGCACCAATAAAATTATTTTCATCAGTAGGATCTGCATTGTTTTCAAATTTATTTCCATGTATTGGGTGTCTTACATTAGCTTGGATAACTAAGCCTGCATTGTAAATATTATCTAACATTGGGTTAAGCAAAAAAGGATTATCATTATTACTAATAAAAGAACTATATTCGATTTTATTGATGGTACTTGGGTGATTAAACTTATATATATCTATACCTATTCCACAATTGACAAAATCAGTATCATAAGTATGAATAATTCCGCCTAGTTCGACAATAACTGCTGGTCCCCCAAATGTTAAATATCCACACTTAACCCCTATTCTGGCATTTTCTATTCGACTATTAAATAGCTTTACATAAGCATGATCAATATCAGTACTAATAAGATTCGTCGATGAATTTGGATGAGGAGTATTATTCCCTTTAGCTAAGATTCCCTCCCATGTTTGTTGTTGATTACAATAACCGCCATTGGTTAGGGTACTATTATTTACTATTAGCTTACCTCCAGATTCTACCATAATACCTGCATCATCTCCTTGATCATCTTCAAAGTTTAAGGTCGTATTATCTAAAGTGAGGGTCGCCCCACTTTGTATAGTAAGTGTACCTTTGATGTTGTAAAACTCATCATCCCATAAAAGGCTTGTACCTGTAATAACTGTTGGATTGGTTTCAGTAAATGAGGTTATGTTAACATCATCAGGCAGTACAAAAGATAGATTGCTTGTATTGCCATCTACATCTGTAACAGTCACAGAGTAATCTCCAAAACCTACTACCACTTCATTATCAGTATCAGTGATAGGTGAATTGGTGAATGGGTCAATCCCTATCCAAGTGTAAGTATATGATGGATCAACTGGGTAGAGTGTTATCAAGTTTACATCACTACAATTTTGAATAACCGCTTCAATAATTAATTCATGTACACATTCACAAGTTAATGGGTCATAACTATCTTCGGTATTTTCATTATTGTCGTCACAAGCATTTGGTTCAATTTCAATAGTTGTGAATACACATTCACAAGTTGTTTCATCATAACTATCTGTTGTATTGCAGTCCCCATCATCACACACAAGAGGTTCTATTTCTGTAAACATACAATCACAATTTTCTTCGTCATAACTATCTACAGTATTACAGTCGTTGTCATCGCAAATAGGCTCAGTTAAGTCATATTCACACTCACAAGTCGTTGCATTATAAGAATCTGCGGTATTTATACAGCCATCATCACAGTTCGGCTCCGTCAACACATTTTCACAGGCACAAGTTGCTGCATTATAAGAATCTGCGGTATTTATACAGCCATCATCACAGTTCGGCTCCGTCAACACATTTTCGCAAGCACAGGTGTCCTCATTATAAGAATCGACAGTATTCACACAACCATCATCGCAGCTAAGTGGGTCAACTCCACTGTATTCTACAACAAAGGATACAGTATCACTAACACAACCTTCGGCCTCTACTGTTAAAGTATAAATACCTGCGGTGTTAATTGGGACGAGTGTATCATTACTTATATCATCACCATCCAAGGTCCAAGTATAATTAGATAATTCAACAGAAGAGCTTCCAAATAAAGTATCAATTTCCCCAGCACAGAATATAGTATCTGAAGGAGTAATGCTAGCAATAGGAGTAGGGTCCGCATCATCTATGGTTAAGGTGTCTGAATTAGAAACACAGCCATCAACTGTTAATGTAATTATATAATCACCAATTTCTGATAAATCTTCAATTTGGTAACTAGGGTTATTAATATTCACGTCAACAATAGCCCCTCCAATAATTTCTAGTTGATAAACAATTAAACTGTCTATGTTATTCTCATAGACAATAGTATCACTTGGACCTAACACTTCTATCGAAACCTCATGTCCTTGTGATTCTTGAAAGTTATATCCGTTGTTGTCAGCAGGATTAATCCCTTGCTGTGATTCGTTCAGTGAAAAGAAGTGGGCTGGACTATAGCTCCATGTAGGAAAATAGTCCTCAATTTCTTCATCTGTTAGATAAAAATAAGTCGGTTCCACTGTTATTGTGCCACTACTTACACAATTATTGTCTGCTTCAAAAATGGCTGTAAAGGTGGGTTTATTAACATAAACCAAATATTGTAAGGTATCTGCGCAATGAACTGGGCAATCATTAGCTGGGTCAATAGGATCAAGCGCATTGGTATTGGATGTTGCTATTGCATCAATTATATTAAGTCCCTCATTTAATTCCGTACCACTTAAATTAATACTTAGGTCATCAGTATTATAAGGAGGAGAGATACTTACTTCAGATCCTGCAATTCCATTGACATACCAATTAAAATCACATCCATTAGGAAAACCTATTATTTCTTGAATATTTAAGGTGACACTCTCCTCCTCGCACATAACGTGATAGGCATCTTCTGCAACAATTCGTGAATGTATGTGAGGGCCATTAAATAGTAATAGTGTGGGTTCTTGACCACATTCATCTTCAATCTCTACCACAAAATAACTATCATCTAACCAAAAGAAAAGCGTGTCAGCAGTAACTGTCTGATGGGTTTCTTCTAAGGTGTAACCCGCATTTATTAATGCTAAGGTATCACTTATCCCTGTAAGTATATCATTATTTGCATTGTATGGCCTTACATAATGATACCAAGTATAATCCGCTAGATAGTCAAGACCATCCACTGTTAAAAAAGCATTTTTACAATAGTTTTCATCATCAAAGAATAGCTCATTAGCATCGCCACTTGATACAAAAAGAGTAGGTTCTACTTCATTGGGAATTATATCCAAATCGCCATCACAAATTCTTTGATAAAGTTTTGCTCTTTGATCTACTGTAATACATTTTGCATAGGTATTATAAGCCATGATATTATTTGAGGCATTATTACTATTTGGGCCAAAGTGAGGTGTGTCAGGACAACCATCAGAATCAATCGCTCCAGCTTCTTTATTAAAAACATGACTTAAGCCCAAATTATGACCTAATTCGTGCCTTAGTATTTGCACCGCCCCTCTTAAAAAATCATTGCCTCCTGATTCATCCGGATCACAATTAGTAAACTTATAAAATAATGCTTCAAAATCAGCAATCATGCTAACTTCTCCTTGTTGAACAGCTATTCCTGAACCAAGAGTCGGATTTAGAGCATCAGGTTCATTAGTTACTAAATAAACATGTAAATTGCCGTCACCTCCTACTGGATGAGTTGCAGTCAAATTAATAAAAACATTTTCAAATTCGGCCTCTGTACAGTCATCTGGAATAAAATGATTACCTGTTGAATCTTGTATATAATCTACAGGCATTTTTTTAAACTCAATGGCGATATCATCTATATAGGGAGAATCAACACCATTTGTAATAGAATTGTCATCGCCATAATAGATCAGACCACCACTGAAGAGAATTGAGTCGCCCGTAGTATATTCTTGAACTACTTCACTAGGATAAATAGCCTGTAAATCGGCATAGCTTGGCTCAATCGGTTGTAGCTCTCTAAAATCCCTATTTAATCTCTCAATCACAATATCTAAGAATGTTTCATGATAAATATTACCTTCTTGTAAATTAGTAGTTCCTGCAGCATCTTGTACTACGTGAAATACTATTCCTATTGTGATTAAGCTGCAAGTATCCGCTATACTACAGGATGAGCTTGAAGCTGAGGGGGGAGGGAGAATAGGAGGTTGACTATCCAAGGTAAAACATTTAATAGGCGGCAATTCCAAGGACTCTTCTCCAAAAGACTGCCCATAAAGGATTCCACTGAGGAGCATTAGGAGTGGGTAAAATACTAATAGTTTCTTCATGTTAGTAATTTTAGAATTAAAAAATACACTTAGATTAGACAGACGGATTCTGTTCAGCTAAATGCTGTTATTTGGATCGGTAAATTTTACTAAATAAGGGGGAGTTGAAGGCTTTGTTAAACGAATACAACGTACATTGTTGAAATATCAAAATAATAAGTCGATAAATTATATTCTTTTTTTTAAAGTTATTAGTTCTGAGACATACAGAAAGAAGTGTATTCAAGTTTGGTTATTTGTGTGTTTTTGGCTTAGGGATGGTAGCGGTATGTGGCGTTTATGATGCGACTTACGTAGCTTAGGTGGACGCAGGCTTGCCACGCAGTGGAAGACAAGTACGCCTTAGCGAAGTAGGAGCGGCATAGCCACATAAGAGCGGACAGCCCGACCATGCGCTTCGCTTAATGGTGAATGCATAATGTGTAATGATGAATGTTTTGTTCGTGCTGCGCACTCGCATTTACGAGCGCATGGGAAGCCCCAAATATGTCATAATAAATAATTGTTTTTCATCTATTAAAAATCTATGGATCATGTGACAACTATAGACCAATAAAAATTTCACAGTGAGCAAAGCGAACGATCTGATATCTGTCAACGAAGCGGTCTGTCGTCTAAAATCTATGGACTATGACAGTGAGCGCAGCGATCTATTGAGGAGGATCCTGCTTACGAATGGAGATAAAGCAGCCAATGAAGAAACCTCTTTTGGCAGGCTGAAGTATTGCTTGTTTTTCGGTGCCATCTTCAGAGAAGCGGTAGCCGAAGACGTTTTCAATGCCTAAGATATTGGAGGCAGAGGCGAAAATGACGGTAAAATTGCCTTTGATGCTGGTTAGGTAACTGGCATTGATGGTTAAATCATGAAAGTTTTTGGTGCGCTCGGTATTAAAGCCGCTGGTGTTGGGATCATCATAAGGACGACCACTTCCGAAGGTGTAAGTACCTCCAAACTGAGTGGATAGTTTAGGAAAGTAGTGTTTATACACCAGCGATAAATTATGATTGGTAGCAAAACGTGGAACCGCTTGCTCTGGAAAATTCTGATAATCTCTTTCGGTATCAATATAGGAGTAGGAAATCCAGTAATCGCCGAATTTGATGGTTTTTTGGTCTCTGAAGAAGACGTCTATACCTCTGGCATAGCCTTGTCCATTATTATTGATATTGGTAAATTGAAAATCGGTTTCATCGTATTTAATGAGATCTTTATAGTCTTTTAGGTAAGCCTCCACTCGGAAGGTACGCTCTTCTTTGATCAACTGGTAGTTGGCAATGTAGTGATCCGCTTTTTCAAAAGTGAGATCCATATAGGGGTTACGCAATACATCATAAGTCGGCGTTTGGAAAAAATGGCCATAGGCGACTGATACTTGGCTGTCTTCGCCTGTTTTGTAAGCAAGGGATAGACGAGGGGCTATATTGAAAGCGTCTATAATTTTAGAGCTTTCTGCTCTTACACCTGCTCTGGCGATTAAGTTATTGGTGATATAGACATCGCCCTCCACGAATGCAGCTCCGTATAATTCATTAAGGTCGGAGGTGTAAAAGGAGATATCAGTAGTATCGGGCTTGCTTTCAAATAGATAATCTTGATGAAGGACTTCTGCTCCAAACTTAATTCTCCAATCGTCATTAATCTGACGGCTTAAGGTACTTTTTAGCTGTGAAGACTGAATGGCGTCATCCACATCTAATGCAGCTATACCAAGGCGATTTTTATCATCTGAATAGGCTGCACCAATATACCAAGTCCATTTGTTATTAATGATTTCTTTGAAGGAGGTATTAATGTAAAGATTATTATTATTTTGTTCGAAAAGGGTTTTTCCGTCATACTCTTCTGGATTTTCAAAGTATAAAGAGGAACGGCCTAATCCATAGGAAGCATAAAGCTTGAAAATGCCTGTTTCGGAGGTTTTTCTTCTTAAGTTGGCACTACCACCACCAAATTCTGGTGCTCTTTTCCAATCGGTTATCTGTGGAAGGACTGCAAAATACGCTGCTAAAGTACCATAATTAGCAGATAGGCTTAGAGAGGTTTTATCCCAAACATGAGTATGCGATAAGCCCCAACTAATCGGCGTAATGGAAATACCTGTATTATTTCTTGTTTCTAAATCTTGACTATTCAGGATAAGTGCGGATGAAAGAGCTTGGCCATATTCTGCTGAATAGCCTCCTGTACTAAAAATGGTTCCTTTGAATAGGAAAGGGGAGAAGCGCCCTCTGGATGGCACATCTGGTGCGCCTGGTGTGTAAGGCTGTTGTACTAAAAGCCCATCAATGAATTGCTTGGTTTCATAGCTTGCGCCTCCTCTTACGAATAGGGTACCTTCTTCTCCTACAGGCGTAGTACCTGGTAATGTGTTTAAGGCTCCAACGATATCACCTGCTGCACCTGCAGTTGTTACGATGTCTAATGGTTTTAGTACGACTGCTTTTTTCTCATCGCTGGCTTCAAATGCCCCTGCTGTGATCGTAACGGTACGAAGCGAACTTGCTTCTTCTTTGATGATGATCTCTTTTAGGATTGGTTCTGTGCCGATGTTGATTTCTTCTTCATATTCCTCAAAACCGATGAAACTAACGGATAGGATTTGTTTTCCCTCCTCATAGCATTCAAAGGAAAAATTACCATCAATATCTGTAGAGGC
>JAHDDN010000219.1 GCA_020629335.1 Chitinophagales bacterium
TATTTTGGTGGTTTAATTTTATAGACAGCAAGCCCTTTCGGCTTGCTGTTTTTTTTTATTCCTATATCAAATCATAAAAGAGCCTATATTCAAACTCAAAACCCAATAAATACATGATTTCTTCTTGGATACTCCTTTTAAAAATACTATATTTATAACATATTAAAAAAACCACATTACAAATCAATTTTTATTTATAAAAAACAATTCATTAAAATACTAACCAAATTATACCCAAATTCCTAAATAAAACAAATTGTTTAACTCAAATTAATTATCATGAAAAATTTAAAGTTTTTATTAAAGTACATCAGAAAAGCGAGCTTTGGCCTTAGCCTCTTATTAATCACAACTGTTATTTTCATATCTAGCTGTGAAAAAGACGAGACAATCATTATCCAAAAAAATATCAATGAAGAAAATAGGATAAGTTTTTGCGGAATTCCTCACCCAGCAGTTTCTTTTAAAGGGGATAAACCAGCATCAAACGATAGACATTCGACTCAAGATTTTACTCGTATGAATTATTGTGAAGCAAGTAATTTAACCTATTTTATAGATGATTGTTTTGAAGAGGATTCCCCATGGATAGCTGGAATTACATCATCGATAGAGGCTTATAATTTGTCTCCAACTGCTCTATTCTTTAGCCCTGCTACTGATGCTGCTAGTGCTGATGTTATTATAACATGTGCAACATCTGGATGTGGTAAAGGTCGATTCCCGTGGACATATGTTTCTGGTGCCACATTAACATCAGATTTTAACACATATCCTTCTGGTGGTACCTTTGGAAATATTATTCAAATAAATTCTGATGGGTGTACTAGTGATTGTTCTTCATATGAGCTAGCTAATGGTGTTTATCAATCTGTTATTATGCATGAAATAATGCATAACTTGGGTTTTTATCACAATGGTTACGGGTCTTCAGTACCAGGTATAACAGTCAATACTCCAGATGGTTTCACCTCAGGATCTGATGAAGGATCAATTATAAATAATGCTACTAATTATGATAGTTTATGTAATATGCCAAGTAGTTTTAATGATAATGA
This sequence comes from Chitinophagales bacterium, assembly GCA_020629335.1. Next base: position 1,059 of record JAHDDN010000219.1, read on the forward strand.
TATCTTAGCGCTTCAATATTATTATCCAGAATTCAATATGATACATGGGGATTACTGCGAAAATGATGCTCTTGAAATTTGTTTAAATATGGAAGTGGAAGATATTATGTGGGAATATAATGGTAATACTTCCACAGAAGATTGTTTAACAATTGATCCTACTCCAACTGATGGGTATTTTAATGTTAGCGTCTCCGCTACATTAGGAGAGTGTGATTTAGAGTTACATAAAAACTTCCCCGCTATAAATACTTTCGATAATCCACTTGAAATGATTCACCCAAATTACTATTGTGATAATGACCCATTTGAAATTTGTTTAAATATTGAAGCAGAAGATATAATTTGGGAATATGAAGGAAGTACTTCCACAGGTGATTGTTTAACAATTTATCCAGAAGATGGTTTTAGTGTAAGTGTATCGGCTACTATTGATGATTGTGAATTTGAGCTAAATAAGAATTTCCCTAGTAATGGTATCTTTACATATAATAACCCTCCACCAGCTCTTCAAAATATTTGCTTCGGTAGCCCGATATGTTACGATTTTGGGGAAGGTAATCCTGATATGTCAAATTTCACAGTAAATAATAATAATCCATTATCTACTTTAACTATCAACACAAATGGTACTGAAGTGTGTTTATCAACTACTAATAAGGTGGTTCAAGAAACGGCTCAAATAACTGTTCAAGCAATTGGAGAATGTAATAGTGGTAACGTAGAAACATGGAATATATCAATTAATAATCCGGCTATCTGTAACTTTAATTCACAAACGTTTAACGAGTTACAAGGCGACGGATTTATTTTTGTAATTGGGGGTCTAACTGCTCCAGCTGGGCCTATTAATTCTGGTACTCCAAGCAATATAGGTAATAACCCAACCAATACAGGTTCAGGTGATACAAATGATATCATAAATGATGTTGTTCCTTCATACGGAGGAAATACCAATTCTGGGCCTTCGACAGGTGGGGCAGGCTTAGATTTATCAGGAGGTATTCCATGTACAACCGACTCAGAGTGTCCTATTGGGTTTGAATGTGTAAATGGAAATTGCAAGCCCGATTTTTAGACTTATAGAGCCTTGCTTTGATCAATTTACCATATAAAAGTTCATATTTTATCTGCCATTCTTTTTATTTGAGGATGGCAGATTTTTTTATTTCATTTACTCATGGATTTACTCTTTTTTGGTGTTAGAATTTTCATAAAAATGTCATTATCAATATAAATAGCTAAACAATTAGCTTTATATGTTGTCGTTATCTTACTATGTATTAACTTGTGTAATGCACATCGATTTTAACTGGCTTCTTCTCTTTTATGAGTTGGGGAGGCGCACGCTGTTTAGAGTTGGGCGTACACATAAGTACGCCCCTACGTACACAAAACAAAACAAGATATGAAACAGATATTTTTACTTTTGGGAATGATGATGGTTAGTGGGGCTGCTTTTGGCCAAGGCGCCTTAGATCAATCAACAGGATTATTCACAGACTCTTTTGGTTCTCAATCAATGCGAAGTTTGATATCAAAAGGTTCCAGTCAAATGAGTAAGAAAAAGAAGAAAGTATTTTATTTAGAGCCTCATTGGTTAACAGGTACTATTTTCTTGGATGAGACAATGAAGATGAGTGAATACCCATTTAAATATAATGCGATGGCTCGTTTATTTGAGATTAAGACCAAGGATGAGATTAAGATATTATCAGATTCAAGAGTAGAAGCTTTTAAATGGACCGACCTCAAAGGGATTGAACGAAAATATGTATCTGTCAGAAATATAGAGCAATCTTATCAAATGAATGGTTTTTTCGAAGTTGTTGTAACAACAGGCGAGTTAAGCTTATTGAAATATAAAGAGATTGAGATGATTGAGAGCAATTATAATATAGCCTTATCGAATGGTAGTAAGGAAAGATCATATACAAGCAAGGATAAATTTTATGTGCTAAGTAAAAAATCATTAAAAGAAATCAAACGCAAAAAAGATTTATACAAAATGTTTGGAGAAGCAGGAGTCGAAATGGGCCTATATATTAAGAATGGAGGCTTTTCAGTTAGAAATGAAGCTGATTTAGTTAATATTTTAAATCATTACAATTTTGTTGTAAAAAAGTAATAAAAAAAGGCTTGATCGAATAAACGATCAAGCCTTTTTAATAAAAAACAGTTTTAAAGTTCTTCGTAATTTTGTCTATCCATTATAGTGGTGTATAGACACTCACGCCTGATTCGCTATAAGCCTCACAGAACCAAGATATAGTAATCACACCAGTATCTGGATCTCTTTCATTTACTCCACCATCTAATGGAATAACAGCTCCCCACGGATCAGATTGACCATTCCAAGTAATATTATTACAAACATCCAAAATTTCCGCAGCTATTCCACTAGTACCATATGCATCAACATAAGGCCCAACACTATAAAGACCGCCAGAAAGATCCTCTATTGAATATTTTCCACCTCCTAAATCAGTTAATAGCACTTCTGCTAAATCATAAGATGGAAAATCGGCAAGAAAATCATGTTGAGTATAAGTCGTACTCACACTATACAAACCATCAATATCCGAAGAACAAGAGGCTGGAAAAATAGCATTAACATTATTAGCTAATACTCTACCATCACCAGTATGCACTTCCTGCTTCATTCTAAGCAAGTCACCTTCCTTTAATGAATCTATTGGATAGCTAAAACCTTCCATTACTTCATCCACTCCTAGTTCGAATGTTACTGGCAAATCTGAGGTATTTACAGTAGTATACAATACTTTTTCATTAAGCATGCTTTTGTAAATGTCAATTTGTCCTGACCCTGTTGTTGATACAATATTGTCTAAAGTATATTTAACAGATGTGTTAGGAGGATTTGTTATATCAATAAACCCTTCTACTTCAGATATGCTAGGCTGTACACCTGTATCAAAACTAAACTTTTCTTCTTTTTCACAACTTACTAACATAAAAGAGGCGAGTAAGAAAAGTAAAGCTGTATATTTAAATTGCTTCATTATTTCTATTTATTAAATTAATTAATCGGGAAATTATTAATAAACATCCCACCAAACTTTAACATCTAAGGTATTACTACCTCCAAGCATTTCAACAGCACCATCTAAGCTATTACCGTTAAGTGATGCTTCTTCTACTGGATACTCTAATCTTACAGGAATACCACTTCCAAGTAAAACACCACTTTCTGGTTCTTGCAAAATACCAAAATCTAGTCTTCTCCACTCAATCCAGGCTTGTATACCTTGCATATACATATCCAACCATTTTTGTGTACCAAGAGATACTTTCCAATCACTTGCATTATAAGGATTTGCAGCAAGGTAATTAGCATAAGCACCATTTTCATTAGGTACTCCCCAGAATTCCATAGATGCTGCAATGGCATTAGCATAATGTACACTAGCATCTCCACTTATAAATCCTCTTTGCACTGCTTCTGCCAATAAAAACTCTACTTCTGCATAGGTCATATGAACAGCAGGAGCTTCTGGTCTTAATACATCTGTTGATTTAAATTCAACTCCGTTATCTGCAATAAATGCTCTTGTTCCACTTGGTTGACAAACAGCAGAAACATTAATTCCTCCTGCTAACTCTTCTGTTAAACCATAAGGCATTCCCTCATAGGTTCCAGCATCTGTTGTATCAGCATAAATAGCCAAACGTGGATCATTTAATTCTATTAATTTGTTTACTAATGTAGTAGAAACAGCATTATCAGGGCGAGTTTTACGATCTTCATTCAACGGGTTATTATCAGGTGCTCCTCCACCGTAGTTAAATATTGCGGCATCTGCTAATCCAGTGAATACCCCACTATCAACCGCCTCGATGACTGCTGCTTTAGCATCTGCTTCATTAACATCAGCCATTCTCATGGCTACTCTAAGTTTTAATGAGTTCGCAAACTTTTTCCAATTAACCATAACTCCGCCATACCACAAATCTCCTACATCAAATGTACTTCCTCCTTCCACAATTTGTGCACTTGCTTCTGTTAGTTCTTTTAGAAGGTCGCTGTAAATCGCTTCTTGGCTATCATAAGCTGGACTTACATACTCAACACTATTATTAGCTTGTGAGTAAGGAATTGGTCCATATATGTCTGTAAGAGTATGATAAGCATAAGCTCTCATAATTCTAGCTATAGCTGTTTGATTGGCGCTTTTCGCTCCATCTTCTTCATCAGCACTAAGTGCAATAATTTGATTTAGATCCTGGATACCACCACCATTTGTAGCAGTTCCTGAGTACATACCTGTCCAAAAATTCAAATTTTGTGAAGGTCTATATCTATATCTACTCTCATTAGTATATTGATTCTGAGACCAATATTGGGCAAATAATAATCCAAATCGCCCATTATTCCACTCATCCCATATTTCATCGCTGAATTGCTTTTGAACTGAAGTAAGCAAGAACCCACTAGCAACTGAAGAAGGTTCATTGGGATTGATATTCATTTCTTCGAAATCTTTTGTACAAGAAGATAGCACACTAAAGAATAGAAGAACTATAATAAATTTATTTAATTTCATTATTAATACTTTAATAGTTATAAAAAACATTAAGCCTACTTAGAATTTTAATCCTAAGTTCAATCCTATAGTTCTTAAGCTTGGTAATGAACCGCCTTCAAATCCTTGAATGTTACTTGTACTAACAGTAATTTCAGGATCGATATTCGGTACATTTTGGAAAAGAATTGCCAAGTTTCTACCTACTAAGGAAAGATTAACATCTCTAATACCTACATTTTTAAGAATACTATTTGGCAAGTTATAAGTTAATCGCATTTCTCTTAACTTAACATAACTAGCATCATATATATCTTGTCTATTCAAGAAATATCCTCCATTACTTTTGAAGTAATCTTGTGCGCCAATTGTAATATTATTATCAATTCCTGTAGATATAGGAGTTCCTTCTTCGCTTCTAACCCAATCTTCATTTACTTCATCCCATTCGGCCAAAACACCTTCCGCAACAACACCGCTTTCTCTTACTCCATCATCAGCTGTAACACCGTATAAACCAGACCATTTACCCCACTGATTACTGTAAGAATAAAGATTACCGCCCTTTTGAATATCAATCAATCCATAAAGAGAAATAGGTCCATAACTAATAGTAGAATTTATACCGCCTGTCCAATCAGCCAAATAAGTCCCTAAAGGTTGAGGTTCTGGATTTACAATATAATTTCCTTCTCCATCAACAAAAGGACGACCTTGATCATCATAATAATGATCCGAACCTAAAAAAGTACCATAAGTTTCTCCTACAAAAGCATTAACAGTTACACCGAACAAACTTGATAATTGTAAGTTTTCAACATCATCTAATAAATCTTCAACCTCATTTTGGTTTCTCGCATAATTAAATCCAATATCCCATTTAAATTTGTTGAATTTTAATGGCGTAACATTTAAAGATAACTCAATCCCTTTATTGGAAATGGTTCCTGCATTTACAATTAACTCAGAATAACCTGTTGTAGGAGATACTTCAACATCAATAATTTGATCTGTTGTGACAGAATTATAATATGTAAAATCAACTCTTGCTCTGTTTCTGAAGAAATTCAATTCTGTACCAACTTCCCAAGCAGTTGTAATTTCTGGCTTCAAAACTGGGTTGTTTCTTGCATTAGGAACTGTAAAGTTTCCATTTCCACTAAAGCTTCCTAATGGAGAATAAGTTACTGCCAATCTATATGGATCAGTATCGTTACCTACTTGCGCCCAACCTGCTCTTAACTTACCGAAAGAAAGCATATTATTGTCTTTCAGGCCTGGTAGCTCTGTAAACACAAATGAAAGCGTAGCTGATGGGTAGAAGTAAGACCAGTTGTCACTTGGTAAAGTAGAAGACCAGTCATTTCTTGCAGTCAAATCTAAGTAAAGCATATTTTTGAAGCCTAATGACGCACTACCAAATACACTCTGAATTTCCTTTTCAGAATATCTATCTCTAATCAATAACTGTCCTGTTGAGTTCTCTAAACTAAAAAAGTCAGGTACATTTAATCCTCCTTGTGTTCTTTGGAAGTTTCTATCTATTTGACGATTCATGACATTTCCTCCAACAAAAGCACTTAATGTTAAGACTTCAGATAAACTCTTGTTAAAGTTTAAAATTAAATCCATATTCGTTTCTTGAACCTTATATATATCTTCAGAATATAAAGCTTCATTTACACCTCCATTAGCAATTCTTTCTTCTCTTTTATCTGTATAAAAATCCGTTTGAGCACGGCCTGTCAAACTCAAGTAATCTGTGAATTTATAAGTTACACCAATATTACCAAAGTAACGATCTCTTGAGTCAGTCTGCACATTTTTGTAACGTTGCCAATAAGGATTATCCCAATAATTTGGAGCTCCGATATCTGCTGATTGTCTATTCCAAGTTCTTTGTGAACCATCAGGATTTTCATATTCTGCCAACTCATCAAAATCCAATTGTACCTGCCACCATTGAGCAAAGTTAGAAAAAAGACTAGAGCCATATCCTGTCTGTGGACGACCCAACGCATCACTACTAACATAGTTAGCGGTAAAGTTAGCAGATAAATTATCTGACAAGTTATAACTACCACTCATACTAAATGTATTTCTATCAAAATTAGAATTAGGTAATACAAATTGTTGTTGCAAGTTTGTATAAGAAACTCTAAACGACCCATTCTCATTGGCCCCTGTTAATGCTATATTATTAGTAAGAACAGTGCCCGTTTCATAGAAATCTTCGATACCAGCTGATGGCTTTTCCCAAGGTCTAAGCTTACCATAATTATCTGTATCCCACTCATCAAAACTATTCCACTGTCTAACAGGTGTGCCATCTAATTTAGGTCCCCAGCTTTCATCTGCTCCAAAATAAGGATGTAATTGAGGATCGTCTTCAACAAATAATGTATCATCAAATGTTGAAGAATAACCTCCACCATATTCATATTGGTAATCTGGAAATAATGGAACATCTTGAAAAGCTATATTAGAATTTATACTAACTCCAATACCTTTTTTACCTGGTGTTCCTTTCTTAGTTGTAATAACAACTGCGCCATTAGATGCTCTTGAACCATAAATAGCGGCTGCTACTGCTCCTCTAAGAACATTAATAGATTCTACATCATCAGGATTCAAATCCTGAATCGCATTACCATAATCATAACCACCTGCTGATCTTGATTGATTACCACTTGAATTAAAATTAGAGTTATCCATAGGAATACCATCTACAACAAATAATGGTTGATTATTACCCGTTACAGAGTTAACCCCTCTAATTAAGATTTTAGATGATCCACCCATATTGTTAGATCCACCCGAAATCTGTACCCCTGCAATCTTACCTTGCAGTGAGTTGACTATATTTGTCTCTTTTGCTTGTGTAAGATCTTCACCTTGGATTTCTTGTGTAGCATAACCTAAAGATTTTTGCTCACGACTTATACCTAAGGCTGTTACTACTACCTCACCTAATTTAAGAGCATCTTCAGATAAGGCCATATCTACGATACCACCTTCTCCAAGTGCTGCTTCATTAGTTTCATACCCTAAGTAGCTAAAAACTAAAGCTTCAGAGCCTTCAGGTACTTTAAGCGTATAATTACCGTCGAAATCAGTAGTGGTACCAATGGTGGTCCCCTTGACTACGACATTGACACCGTAAAGAGGAATACCCTCATCTGTTACGGTACCGGAAACATTTCTATCTTGCGCATATGCACATACGC
>JAHDDN010000220.1 GCA_020629335.1 Chitinophagales bacterium
GTAAGTTACTTGATTAGTCTATTCGTAATGTTGGTTATAAATACCAAGGTACTAAGACACTTCAACTAAGGTACTAAAAAATTGGCTTAGGGATGGTAGCGGTATGTGGCGGCCATGTGATGGCTTACGTAACTTAGCTGGACGCAGGCTGGCCACGCAGTGGCAGACAAGTACAGCTTAGTGAAGTAGACAGCGCATAGCCACATAATAGCGGACAGCCCGCCCCGATTATTTTTTGGCCAGCCTTGTAGGGGCGGATTTATGTGTCCGCCCTCTGGCCAAAAAATAATCGGGGAAGCCCCAAAAGAAAGAAGCGAAAAAAACACAGATAAAATAGAGATGAAAAGATTATTGTTATTACTCCTTTGCATAGGTTTGTCCTATGGTATAGAATCTAAATTAGCGGCTCAGGATATTGAGTTTAGCCAATTTTACAATGCCCCAGCCCATTTGAATCCTGCGATGATTGGATTTTCGAGTTATCCGAGATTTGTGGTGAATTATCGAAATCAGTGGCCCACATTTGGGAGTGCCTATAATACGGCGGCTATTTCTTATGATCAGCATTTTGATGGGATCAATAGTAGTGTAGGTTTGTCTATATTAGGAGATCGAGCAGGTGATGGTATTTATAATACCTATAACATTAATGCACTTTATGCTTATCAATTGCAGTTGGGTTCTAGTATGTATATCAAAGCGGGCTTTCAGGCTGGTGTGATTCAAACAGGGGTGAATACTGACAAGATTGTTTATTATGATCAGGTGAGTCCAATTTCGGGACCTGATAATAGTTTGGTGACAGGGGAGGAGCCTTTGGCAGCCACTAGTAAACTGAATTTGGATTTAGGAGTTGGTTTGATGGCTTTTACTGGGACCTTTTATATGGGAGCTTCATTTAAGCATTTGAATACGCCAAATGTGTCGTTAACTGACAGTGATGACCCAGATAATCGTATAAAATTGAGAAGTTCCTTTCATTTAGGGAATGTTTTTTATCTTGGGAACAATACGATTAATAAAACAGCGTTTTATGTAACACCTAACCTAATGTTAGTAAATCAATCGCAATTTTTCCAAGTAAATGTAGGAAGTTATTTTGGGAAAGGCGCATTGGTGGGCGGCCTTTGGTATCGTCATACTTTGGCAAACTCAGATGCTGTCATTGCTCTTTTAGGCGTAAGAGCTGGTATTTTTAAGATTTCGTACAGTTATGATTTTAACGTATCTTCAGTCAAAACTTCGATGCAAGGTCATGAGATAGCATTTTCTATAGATTTAGGAAAAACTTATGCAGCAGATCAACGAAATCGTCATAAAAGATCAGCAGAATGTCCTGAAATATTCAAACCGTAGTAATTTCTAATGATAGACGTTTTTTATTGAACATTTTTTTCTTATTTTCAGGCCAGCAAATTAACATTTGAAAAATGAATAGTATAGTTAGATTAACAACCTATTGCTTATTTATAGCTCTCATAGCAGGGCTTTACTCATGTAAAAAGCAATCATCCTCGGCCACTGGTTGGGATTATAATGATCCAGAGTGGGGAGGTTTTACTAAGGCAGATGCCAAAGATCAGGGCACAGGTCCTGGATTGGCATTTATAGAAGGGGGAACCTTCGTAATGGGAGCCAGTCAGCAAGATGTAGATTATAAGTATGATAATGTTCCTCGAAGAGTGACAGTGTCTTCTTTCTACATGGATCAGACAGAGGTGACCAATCTGCATTATAGAGAGTATGTCTATTGGTTAAAGCGCGTTTTCGGCGAGACTTATCCAGAAGTTGTACGAAAATCTGCTCCAGATACATTAGTATGGAGAGAAGAAATGGCTTATAATGAGCCTTATGTAAAGTACTACTTTAGACACCCATCTTTTAACGACTATCCAGTAGTTGGTGTAACTTGGTTGCAAGCTAACGAGTACTGTAAATGGCGTTCTGATCGTGTGAATGAAGGTCTTTTAATCAAAGAAGGAATCTTAGATCAGGATCCTGATCAACAAGGAGAAGATAACTTTAATACAGAGACTTATTTAGCAGGTCAGTATGAAGGAGTTGTTAAAAAAGGTATCAAAAACCTTGATCCTAATGGAGAAGAGACTAGAAGGGTTCGTTTTGATGATGGTATCTTATTACCAGATTATAGACTACCAACTGAGGCTGAGTGGGAATATGCTGCTTTAGCTCAAGTAGGTACACAGCCATCTAAAGACGAAGAACGTTATTTAGATAAGCGAATTTACCCTTGGTCTGGTGGTAACACGGTCCGTTCAAAAAGAAGAGGGAAATATCAAGGTGCCATGTTAGCGAACTTCAAGAGAGGGCGTGGTGATAATATGGGTATCTCTGGTGCCTTAAATGATAATGCAGAAATTACTGCTGCTGTAGGTACTTATTTACCAAACGATTTCGGCCTTTATAATATGGCTGGTAATGTTAGTGAATGGTGTTTAGATGTTTATCGTTCTATGTCGAGTTTAGATACCGAAGACTTTAACCCATTTAGAGGTAACGTATTCGAAACGCTTGAATTAGATGAAGAAGGTAAGCCAGTACCAAAAGATAGCTTAGGTCGTCTGAAGTATAGAGAATATACGGAAGATGAAATAGGTGATCGTTATAACTTTAGCCGTAGTAATGTAATTGATTACCGTGATGGTGATGAGCGTTCTCAAGCAGAGTATGATGATGACATTACATTGATTAGCGATAAGTCAAGAGTTGTAAAAGGTGGTTCTTGGAATGATAGAGCTTATTACTTATCTCCAAGTATACGTCGTTTTATGGATGAGGATCAATCTTCTAGTACAATCGGTTTCCGTTGCGCAATGATGCGTGTAGGGGCTGCAAGTATGGATAAAGGCCGATTCAAGAAACGTTTCACGAATCAACGTAACTAAGAAGAGAAAAATTCTTACTATAAAAGGGCTTCACATTTTGTGAAGCCCTTTTTGTGTTTATACTCTTTAGTAATTTTTTTGGATGGGGTTTATTTTATGTAGCTTCTTAATCGTCTAAACAGTAGGTGGGATATTATAAATGAAAAACCCTGTTGTCTCTGGGTTTGACAACAGGGATAATTTCGCTTCACTAAGCAGCTTTCAATAGCCACTTATTTGGTTAAATACTCAATTAACACTATGAAAAATAGGAAAAGTAAAAGGAAATTTACTTTTCCTTAAACATAATTCTATAAGTTAAATGTACGACAACTTAAACGATTTTTATACTCTTATTTACAAAAGTTGAAAACTTAACACTTATTTGTTGATTATTTAGAGTATTATCGTTTGTTGTTGGATTTTTTATGGTTAGTTTGGTCTAAGAATTAGATAAAAAAGATTTAATTATAAGAAAATGGGTAAGCATTCTACTGTTGGAACACAGCTTTTGGCAATTTTGAAGGAAAACGAGTTTAGTAAAGAAGCTTTTTATACTGCTATGGGTATTAGCCGTGCCACTTTTTATAATTTACTGGATAAGAAAAAAGAAGATTATAAAAAGGCCGATATAGCGTTAATTTGTAATTTACTCAATATTTTTCCTGAAGAATTAGGATTTAGTTCAGATTTTCTTTCTTCTGATTTTTATTTGAAGAAAGAAAAGGATCTAAAGTTAATCACTTACAATTTTCAATTGGATGGAAATCCTAATTACCAGCCTTTTTTAAGTCAGTATTTTAGAGAATTCAGCGAGTGTATTAATAGTGCTAAACAATCTTACTTTGTCTTGGATTATTGTGCGAAAAATATTGGTATTGCGCTGAAAGCGAATTATAGTAGTCAATTTTTTCATGAAAAAAATGAAAAATTCTTTATCACTTTAGAGGAGAAGTTGACCCGTATTAAGGAGGCTGGAGATCAATTTGATTATACAAGAATTATACAATTGCCTCTTTCTGAAGAGCATGCATACCTTAAGCGCGACCCTATCAAGGAAATGATTGAATTACTATTTGATGAAGCCTTTGTTCATGTTTTAAAGTGCTTTAAACAGTTTCCAGAATATTTTACCCTTTACCTTATTGGAGTACCTATCCGAGAATTTAGTTACTATATCATTGATGATAAACTCATTATCTCTCTTTATAATAGAGTAGATAGACAAGGCAGAAGTATCCCTGATATGATGTATATTCAAAAGGTAAACCCTTTTAGTACCGAAGATGTATCTTTTGTCCTAAAGGAGAGTTATAAGTCTGATCTTCGAATGATTTCAGATATTGAAAATGAAATTTTTTATAATCAGTTCTTAGAGAAGACCTATGAACTGCATAGAGATATTAATAACGAAATAGAGGAAATTGAAAAGAAAATAAAAAAAGACGAAATCCAGATGAGAAAAATGAGAGAAAAAAATGCTGATCCTCAAACTTTTTCAGATATTAGCCACCAAATTACTCAGTTAAAGCGATCTTTGAAATTATTAACTCATAGAGGAAATCAGATAAATTCAAAAGTAGCGCTAATTAAAGAATTGAATCTTTAAAACTAAAGCATGAAACAGCATAATCTTTTAAATCTTTTATTGTTCTTATTATTTCTTGTAGCAGCCTGTCAAGAACCCGAAACTAAAAAAACTTCAGTTAAGTCAAAAGAAACCCCTTCAGAACAGCCATTTAAAAAAGCTCCGAAGGATAATTTGCAGTCAAAGTTAGAACTTAGTACAGAGCCACCAGTGGTCGATTTGATCAATATATTGGATCGCTCAGAGCAAGTAGAGTATATGTTTTACGTGAATCCCCGAAATCCTTCAGAAAATAGTGTCACAACTGACACCAAGTCCAAAGGAGAAATTAAGAATTTTAGAGCGGTTGTTTCTACACAAAGAGTTAAAAAGCCAGATTGTGTTTATATGGGGAATGCTGTTTTTTCGGATGCAGAAGGGAATATTATCATGGATGCAGCCTTTAATCTCTCACCAGATTGCCATCATATTAGACTGATTAGTGGGGGGGAAACTTACTATCATAAGCTAAGCTCACAAGGGGTTAAGTTTTTAAGCCAGTTTTATGCAAAAATGATGAAACAACAAAAGGAATACGATCAGCAAAAACAAAAGTGATTATTTTACTAAATTTGTGCTCTGTAAAACGTTTTTACTCAAACCGTACTAACAAAAATGCTCAGTAAAATATTCTTAGAAGACAAGGTAGTGCTTAGTGCCATCGTACTAAATGCTATCGTTATCTGTTTGATGTTATTCCCTGAGTGGGAGCATCTTTCAATTCTACACAACTTAGACGTATTCTTTATTTGCTTTTTTCTCATAGAAGCTATTGTCAAAATAGTTAGTTGGGGACCAAGTAAATATTTTAGAGATTGGTGGAATCTTTTCGATTTCTTTTTAGTGGTCGTAAGTATGCCAGTACTGATAGGTTTGTTTTACGATATTCCTTTTGACTTCTCCATATTACTACTCTTTAGGCTCTTCCGCCTGATCCGTTTGATACGTTACTTGACCTTTATCCCACATATTGGCTCCTTAATGAATGGTATCGTAAGAGCCCTCAAGGCATCTGTATTTGTATTAATCGTACTAGCCCTATTTAATGTGCTTTTAGCGCTATTCTCTTGTTACTTGTTTAGGGATATATCTCCAGACTATTTCCAAGATCCGCTTATATCGTCACATACCATTTTCCAATTGTTTACCATCGAGGGTTGGTATGAGGTATCAGATACAGTTAGAGAACAAGCACCAGATAATTGGGCTTTCTTTATTCGAGTCTATTTCATTTTCGTCGTGTTTACTGGCGGTATATTCGGCTTATCGCTTGCAAATGCCGTCTTCGTAGATGAAATGACGATGGATAATAATATGGGCCTAGAAAATAAAGTGGATGCCCTCACTCAAAAAATTGAAGACTTACAAAGGCTTCTGGAAGAAAAAGGAAGAGATAGCTCTTAATATTATCAAACCCCCTTTCATCATTTCAAAAACGACCCCAATGCAATACGATATAGCTGCAATCAACCACCTAATGCGTAATCGAAGAACAATTAAGCCCGAAAATATGAATGGGCAACTGATAGAAGATGCAATAATTCAAGAGATATTGGAAAACGCGAATTGGGCCCCAACACATGGCTATACAGAACCCTGGCGTTTTGTCGTCTATACAGGAGCCGCCCGAAAAGCTTTAGGACAAGAACTAGGGAAAATATATACCGCAGAGATACCGACAGAGAAGTTCGTACAAAAGAAACACGATAAGCTTGTTAATAGACCTAATTTAGCCTCTCACATCATCGCTATCGGCATGAAGCGGCACGCAGATACCAAAATACCAGAAGAGGAGGAATATGCTGCTGTGAGCTGTGCAGTACAAAATATGTACTTATCAGCAACCGCCTATGGAGTCGCACCTTATTGGGGAACTGGTACACTAAAGTTTAGAGAAGCCATGAAAAAGCTATTAGGCTGGTCAGAAATCGACCGATATATGGGAATGCTATTCTTGGGATTAACAGAAGCAGAACATCCAAAAGGCAGAAGAATCAGCGGAATTGACACAAAAACCAAATGGATAAAATAGAAGCAAAGCATTTATGCTGAACAGTCACAAATGAAAAAACCCAGCTTGCATAACACAAGCTGGGTTTTTATTTATGTTACAGTGTATTTAAAGTTCTATATTGAATTATTACTGCATTATGGTAACAAACGTCCATAATATCTTGGGAAAGGAATCGTCTGACGAATATGCTTCACACCAGTGAGCCACATAATCAATCGCTCAAAGCCTAATCCAAAGCCCGCATGTTGAACAGTACCATAACGACGCAAGTCTAAATACCACTCAAATGCCTCCATTGGCAAATCATGCTCTTTAATGCCTTCTAAAAGATAATCGAAGTTATCCTCTCTCTCGGCACCACCAACGATCTCACCAAATCCTTCAGGAGCCAATAAATCTACTCCTTTCACATAATCCTGATCATCCTCATAACGCTTCATATAGAAAGCCTTAATCCTACGAGGCCACTTATAAACAAACACAGGACAACCAAACATACGAGTCAAAACCGTCTCATCCGAACCGCCAAAATCTTCTCCTCTTTCAAAGTTCTTAGCCGACTCCATCCACTGAGGAATATTTCTTTCCTTTTCTTCGAGTTCTTTCAACTCATTCTTAAGCGTATCTACCTTGTTCTGAGTCCAGTTACGCTTTCCTTTTTTCATATTGCCCTTAAGCTCCTCTTCCTTTTCAGCAATAGCCGATTTAGTATCTGCAATTTGCTGACGAACTTCCGCTAAGTCCTCTTCTAAAGTAGTGATCGCATTTTTGCCATCCACATCTTGCTCGCCTTTAATAATAGAAACAGCATCTTCATAAGTAATACGTGGGAATTTCCCTTTGATATTTTCAAATATACTCATGTCACGCTCCAATATCTCCAATTCTGTCTGGCAATTCTCATAAATATCCAAAGCAACCGCCTTCACAAACTCCTCAATCAAATCAATATTCATATCCAAATCATAGAAAGCCATCTCTGGCTCTATCATCCAAAATTCCGCTAAATGACGTCTGGTTTTAGACTTCTCTGCCCTAAATGTAGGACCAAACGTATAAATCTTACCCAATGCAAAAGCCATCGCTTCCCCATAAAGTTGTCCCGACTGAGACAAATAAGCAGTCTCTCCAAAGAAGTCCGTTTCAAATAAAGTCGTTGTCCCTTCACAAGCATTACCCGTAAAGAAAGGAGCATCCATCTGTGTAAATTCCCTCTTCTGGAAAAACTCATGAATCGCAAATTTCAGTCGACTACGCACCTTCATAATCGCCCACTGCTTCTTAGAACGCAACCACAAATGACGCTTGTCCATCAAAAAATCAACACCATGTTCCTTATTAGATATCGGATAATCCTCTGTATGTTGAATCAACTCCAGACTCGTTACTTGCATTTCACAACCACCCATTTGGCGTTCGTCCGCCACAATATTACCCTGCAAAATAACAGAGCTCTCCAAAGAAAGTCGTTTAGCTAATTCAAAATATTCCTCTCCACTTTCTTCCAAAGATACGATGCATTGGACAAAGCCACTACCATCTCTAATTTCCAAAAATACCAGTCCTTTGCTATCCCTTCTATTGCGCACCCATCCCTTGATAGTTACACTGTCTCCTATCGCTTGCTTCAAGCCACTGATATTTACCGTATTGCTAAGCTGTATCATCTTGTCTATAATTAAATATTTTAATAATTTTCGAGTGAATTAATTTAAACGCCCATCCAATTTAATTAGTTCATCTTGGGGCTTCCCCTTTCTTATTTTGCCATCATTATGTAGGGGCCGTACCCATGTGTCGGCCCAACGATGGCAAAATAAGAAAGGGTCGGGCTGTCCGCTCTTATGCAGCTATGCGCTGCCTACTGCGCTAAGTGCTGCTTGTCTGCCCTGCGGGCCAGCCATCGCATCACTAAGCTCCGTAAGTCATCGCATGAACGCCGCATACCGCTTCCATCCCTAAGCCATCTATCCTCTTAAGCACAAAAAACAGTGCCAAAAAAATAATAATGTATTTTAATATTGACTATACAATAAAGACTGAAAATGTTATAAGAAAAAGAGATTTTTGTTATAACAACAAATGTTTTTCAAGCTTTTTTTGTTAAATATTATAATGTTTTGGCACATTTTTTGTGACGAATTCATTACCTTAGTGTATAATTTTTAGGAAATGTCTTTAACACCCCAACTAAAAAACACTAAAATACATAAAGGTAAAAGCGCCTAACTCAAAGGTAAACATATTTTAACGTATTATTCCAAAGC
>JAHDDN010000221.1 GCA_020629335.1 Chitinophagales bacterium
TTTGGGGCTTCCCCTTCGGGTCGGGCTGTCCGCTCTCACTCAGCTATTCAGCAGCTACTCCGCTAAGGCATATTTGTCTGCCACTGCGTGGCCAGCCTGCATCTGCCTAAGCTTCGTAAGCTACTTCATGACGCTGAGTACCGCTACCATCCCTAAGCCAGAAAGGGCGAATTGCAATTCGACCCGATATAGTACAAAGTAATCAATAATTTTATAAAAACGGATTTTGAATAACTAGCGTTTTTTCAATAATTTGCCCATGCTGCATATCCTCAGAATAAAGTATTGTACAATCACTTTCAATTGCAGCCGCTACTATCAGGCTATCATAAAAAGAAAAACCATAACGATCAGCTATATAGCAAGCATAACTAACAGAATTTGCAGTATTGATCTTGATATTGAAATTATTGTCTAATTCCTCTATTGTTGTTTGAATAGAGGGCCAATCTTTTTTGAATTTTTTGTTCAAGACGTTAACAAACTCTTTTACAACTTGTACACTTATAATTGTATTTGGTTTATTAGCTACTGTTCTTGCTAAACTTCTCTTCTCAGGTTCTGAGAAGGTATAACAGTAAATTAAAACATTAGTATCTAAGAAACTCTTATCTCTCATTGGCTTCATCTCTGTTAAATTTATAACCTTTAGTATCAATTTGTAGGCTTGTAAAGCTTTTTTCAGTCGAAGGAATTTCTTCCTCTTCAGTGTCTTCTAATAAAAAAGCCAATATTTCCACTTGCTTACCCACAAATTCTTCGGGTAAAGAAAGAATAATATTCTTTTCATCTATTGTAATTATTTTTCGTACCATTGCGTCTTGTATTTATTACAAATATAAGCTAATCTGCTCATTCAATCAAAACTTCACCACTTGATGCGTAGCAGAACGCTCCCCATCATCCACCACCAAAAAATAAGATCCACTCGGCAAATGCCCCATATTTAAACTCACCTTAGACAAAGGACTCTTAAATTCCTCCGCAAAAATCACTCGCCCATCCACATTAACTAGACGAATGTGTGCAGTTATCCACATTTTGTGAAAAAGTATGTTGATATCTTGCTCTACCATAGTAGGAAAGACCGACCAACCCTCCGTAATATTTTCCTGTATACTAGTATCAATGGTATCCTTAGGCTCTGGAATTTCTGTAATCTCCACAAAAATCTCATCATTAGCCACACAACCATTGATATCCACAATATCCACACTATATACACCCTGCTCTAAAATATTAATCATAGCAGTCGTATCACCAGAGGACCAATTATAACTCAAGGCATCCTCTACACTAGCATCTAATACCAATGGACTTCCTTCTACGATAGAAGTATCATTTCCCAACTCTACTACTGGCGGTAACCAATCCCCATAACTCACAGACATAGAATCATAATCAAAACAACCATATTCATCATATCCCCATACCTCATAAAAGCCATCTTCATTGATCGCAACTAAAGCAGTGGTATCATCCGTATGCGACCAATTATAACTATATAGACCAACTGTTGCTTCCAAAGTGGAAATCCCTCCTTCACACATACTATCATTACCCATCACATTCACATCAGGATAAAAATTCACAACAGCTGATAGAAGAGTATTATAACGACAATTCGTACTAGTATCCGTATATTGATAAGTTAATAAATGATGCCCTAAACCAGCTACAGCAGGACTGAAAGCGGTGCTATCTGCCATGCCATTACCCGCAAAATAGCCCCCAACAGGCAAAGCATCTAATTCAATCGTATCCTCTGTATAGCAATAGTAATTATCAATCCCAGAAAGATCAATCTCTATAGGCAAACAAGCCGTTGTCTCACAATCTATCGTATTGGAAACAGGCCCATCATCACAGGCCTTCGGTAAGGCACTCAATCCAACAGCTTGAACATTGAAGCTATAAGCAGTCAGCGGTTGTAAGTTTTTAATAGTGTATTGACCCACTACAGAATAAATCAAGAAAGGTGGATTACCATTCACGCTAATTTTAAAGTAATTAGATGCTAAATCGTCTTCCCAATCTATAGTAACTGAAGTGCCATCGGTCTCTAAGCAACTGATAGTCATAGCAGGAGGCGTAATATCAACATTAAATGGATAAGCAATGGTTTCTTCAAAGCAATCATCATCACTCAAATGTAAGAGTATGATTTGTTCGCCAACTTCCTCAAAGCTGACATGGTGAGGCCCAGGACCACTAGCGCTACTCATACTCGCATTCTCTCCAAACACCCACTCAAAAGTCAAACTCTCAGGATTATGTCCAAACCACTCGAAAGAATCAGTACTAGCTATACAAGCAGATTCAGGTCCAATGATTTCTCCTTTATCTCGTTCTTCTAAAACTTCGGTATAATAATATCTTTCAGCTAAGCCACAATCAGTCTCTACGCTATAAGAAATGGTATGTGTGCCAGGTCCTAATTCATAAGCGTTGAAAGTAGTAGCAGCTTCTCCATTGATGGTTAAGTTACCACCCCATGGATTGAAGATAAAACTATTGTCAATATCCTCTAGGCAATAGGCCTCTAATAGATTAGTAATGGCTGGCAAATCTTCTTCGCATTCAGCCTCATTCATTTCAAAAGTTATACTAATCTCATTATTTTCCTCGCAATCTTCTTCCAAAAGATTATTAGGATCTATCGTTACGATTAAGTTATTGGTTCCTAAAGGCCCTAAATCCACATTATTAGGGATGAATAAGGAGTAGGTACAATTATTATTGCAAGCTTTCACTTGTTTAGTAATAGTCTGACTGACACCTCCAGGATAGGAACGGTATAATTGAATCGTCATATCACCGCCAATGGCCTTGCCATAGTTTTTTACCTTTACATTAACCATAAAAGAATCTACGCTAATACTTGGAGCATTAGGAATAAACTCAATACTTGCCTCTTCGATTTCATAATCTGGCCGATCAAAGGTGTATAAGCCAACCGCAGGATCGCCTGCTAAAATAAGTGATTGTATAGTTCGCTTAATACTACTTTGACTATAGCTTTGTTCTTCTTCTATCATATCCGAAATAGCTGACTGTACTTGCTGTCCAACAGATTCCCCATAATCAACTTTACAAGCTCTATTATAGAAATTGGTATTGAAAATGTCCAAATAGGCAGGAAAACCGAAGTTAACAACCGCTATATAAGCAATAGAACCCTTATTAGGTGTCAAAGTAAACTCCTCCGCCATCACTGGATCTCCGAAGCTGTGTATATTTCCACTAAAGCAAGAGTTCGCATTGATGATCGGATATTTGCCATCATTTTGATAATAAGCTGGTTCGTGTATATCAAAGTTCCAGTACACTTCTCCATCAGATGTTGGGTGGCCCATATAAGTGATTAAACCTAAGCCTTCATTATAAAGCTCCGTGAACTCTGGTTGAGGTATGATGGAAGAGGAGGACTGAGATATAGTGCCTAAAAACTCTCCTCCCCATAAAGTATCCTCTAAGGTTTCAATATAGGTATCTAAATAGGATTGAAAGTAAGTGGTTTCATTAGTATTATAACCTGCTATTAGATTAACCGTTTTTTTCATCCAATCTCTATCCGCTGTATTGCAATCAGCTTCCTGCCATGCCTCATAAGCAATCAACTTATCTAAGTAGTTTTGAATATGTGCAGGCACACGAGCTGGCACTCTACCGACTGCCAATTGAGGCTCATAGCTAGCATTGCTGCTAGTAGTCAGCATAAAATCTGAAGGTGGAGAACCAAAGGAAGGCACTAAGTTCTTGCTTGAAGAACTTGGCGGCAAAAAGCGTTCATTCTTATAGTCAACCGATTTTCCCATGAGTAATAAGAAATCTGGATTCTCCTCCCATACATCCATGGTATAATTAATGAAGTGGCGAATAGATAAGGGATGAAACTGTATTCCCCAAGCAAATTGGTCATATAACTCTTCTATCGAAACTACACTAAGGCTATGCCCTCCACCTTCCTCGGAAGAACGATAGGCTATATAATTATCTAATTCTTCTCCCATTAATGAAGGGTGGTAAATTAGAATGAAATTACCTTGAGCAGCTATAGCCGAAAAATCAGTAAATTCAACAGCAGAAATATGATCAACATTCAGTATTTTGTTTTCATTAGTATTGGCAAAAACTAAATTTCTTTCATCGCCACTGCTACTACCTAATGGAAGTTGGATTTGATAATCTGATCCATCAAATGTCGCCTCTACTCGCCATTGGTTATCTAAATCGTAAAGCACTGCATTTTCTCCACCATTGAAATCGCTAATAGATAAGTAAGAGGCCGTATCATTTTGTATAGCAAACTGAAAGAAAGAATCTCCCCCAAACTCAAAAAGTCTTGGGTAAGTAATGCTGGTATAGGCTAGTGAATTGCGATCATCATTTGCAATGTCCTGCATACTTTTGAAATTGAGAGTAGTCTCTTCCTTAATATGGCTAATAGGCATTTCAAATTCGATCTCTTTACTAGTATAGCCTTCATAATTCACATCATTGCATCTTTTTCCATTGATGGATATTTGGATATGGTGATCGGGATAAAAGAAGAAATCATTATTTCGTCCTACAAATCGAGCTTTGATAGTCGCTGGCCCACCATAAAGATTAGCAGAAGGGGTAGACAGATTAAAGTCTAAATCGTTGCCCCCTAAAATTAAGGTAGATATAAATCCCTCTCCTTCGTCAAAATCAGCAAAATAATTATTTGTCCCTCCTATCTGTACTGGTTTCCCAGAACAAAAGGCATTATTGGCTAAGTGAGTAGTGGTATGAAAGAAGTGGGAGAGGGGCGTCGCTCCTTCAATTATTTCGTTTTCCATACTCTCTACCCTTAAGGGCGTCACACTATCGTCCCAAAATAAATAGTAAGCAGCACTATCAGTGAATAAACTCCAATCCTTTGTATTCTGATGAGCAGGACTTTTAAAGAGCAATTGATCTAATTCTCCATCATTAGCTTGTCCGTAGAATTCTATGAAATCGCCTTCCTCCATAGACTCATTAGGAATATAGATGGGTACTTCATTGCCCTTATGAATCAAGTGATAGCCTTCGGCAGCTTCATTAAGCCCCAAATCTGTCAACTGCTCATAAGTAATACGATACAAACCATCCTCTGCTACTTTAAATTTATAGTAAGTTTGATCATAATTTATCCAGTCATTATGATAGTCTTGAGCATTGGCCGTAATAGCAAATAGTAGTATGATTAGATATGATAAGTAATGCTTTTTCATGATGAATGTCCTTATTTTGTAATCGCTTGAGATAAAAAATATAAATAAAAGAGCGTGTAAATTATCTGTTGTAATTAGATGGCAAGTTAAAAGTAATTATATTGAGTTTCAATATTTTTTCTAAATTGCGGCATCCTACGACAGAAATAAAACGTTTTTCAATTGGCTTAGGGATGGCAGCGGTATGTGGCGGCCATGTACTGACTTACGTAGCTTAGCTATGCGAAGGCTCCATAAAGAGACAAGCAGAGCTTAGCGAAGTAGGAAGGACATAGCTACATAATAGCGAACAGCCCGACCCTTCCTGATTTTTTCATCGGCCCGTAGGGGCGCACCTATGTGTGCGCCCTCCGATGAAAAAATCAGGAAGGGGAAGCCCCATATCAAAAAATTATCATGAGGTTACTTCTTTTTTATTGTTTACTAATTGGAACGGTGCTTCAAGTAGAGGCAGGTACCTTAGTAGCTGGACCTATGCAAGGACATACGACTACTCAATCGACTAATATTTGGCTGTTGGTGCAGGATACAGAATCAGTTGATTTCATATTGACCCAACAAGGAAAAGAGGAGCTTGCTAAGGCGAGTGTTGAATTGGCAGCCACCAATGCTGTCGATGGGCATCAAACAGTACAAGCCAATTTTGAAGGACTGACAGAAGGATCAAATTATCAATTAGAAGTCTTGTTGGATGGTGAATCGGTGATTAAGGGACATGAATTGACTTTGGCCAAATCGGCAGGTGATTTTAGTTTTTTATTTGGCTCTTGTGCCATGTATAGAAAAGGAGTAATGCCCGCTATATCGCCAGTGGGCAGCTTTGATATCTTTAATACGATGAGAAAAGAGGAAACCGACTTTATGATATGGTTAGGAGATAATGTTTACTATGAAGGAAAAGATACGGAGTCTTATGAAAATATGTTTAGAAGGAATCTAAAAGTGCGAGAAGATAAGCGCCTAAACGGCTTCTTGAGAAGTATGCCACATTATGCTATTTGGGATGATCATGATTATGGGCCAAATAATAGCGGCAAAGAGTTCTCAATGAGAGAAGAAGGATTGAAGGTCTTTCAAGAGTTTTGGGCGAATCCTTCTTATGGTAATGAGGAAACCCCAGGTATATTTACACAATTCTCTTATGCCGATGCCGACTTCTTTATGGTAGATGTGCGCTATCATAGAGATGAAGCACATTCCAAAGGTGGGCGTATGTTGGGAGAAGAACAAATGAAATGGTTGAAAGAAGCCTTACTCGCTTCCA
This sequence comes from Chitinophagales bacterium, assembly GCA_020629335.1. Next base: position 6,508 of record JAHDDN010000221.1, read on the forward strand.
AAGCCAACTATAAATTCATCGCTTATGGCACACAAGTACTTATTTCAGAATCAAGGTTTGATAGTTATTATCAATATAAAGGAGAGCGAGAAGAATTAATCAATTTTTTAGAAGAACAAGACATTGAGGGAGTTGTATTTTTATCAGGAGATCGGCACTTTGCCGAACTGCATAAAAGAAAGATCAATGGAAGCTATGTCTATGATGTCACCTCATCCCCACTGACAAGTTTCGTCAAGCAAAGTCCTTGGAGAAAAGAATTGAGCAACACCAGTTTAGTAAAAGATTCTTTTGTAGGAGAACATAATTACGGTAGAATGACCATTACAGGCCCACCCAATAAGCGAGCCTGTAAAGTCGAACTATTAGATAAAAAAGGAAATCCTATCTGGTCCTTTGACCTATAATAATTCCCCCTCCAATTTTGAGGAGGGGATAGGGGAGCTTGTTTAAGGGTCAGAGGTGATTTTAAGCATTCTTCCCCTCAAAGTCTTTCATAAAATCCACTAAGGTTTGCACCCCTTCCACACTCATCGCATTATACATAGACACCCTAAAACCACCAACAGAACGATGCCCTTTAATCCCCACTAAGCCATTCGCTTCTGCTTCTTTAGCAAAAGCCTCTTCCAACTCAGTACGCCTCATAGTAAAAGTAGCGTTCATCAAGGAGCGGTCCTCCTTAGCCGTTATCCCTTTAAATAAAGAATTTCGATCAATCTCCTCATACATCAATCTTGCCTTCTCCTTATTCTGAGTCTCCAGTTGAGCCAAGCCCTGCGCTTTTATCCACTTCAAATTCAAGTAGCAGCCATAAATAGCATATACAGGCGGCGTATTCAATGCCGACTTCTTTTCAATATGCACACTATAATCAAACATCAGTGGGATTTTGTGCCTAGCACGCCCCAGCAAATTTTTATTAATAATCACCATTGTCGTACCAGCAGGTCCCAAATTCTTCTGTGCCCCCGCATAAATCAAATCAAACTGCGTCGCATCAATTGGCCGAGAAAAAACATCAGAACACATATCCACTATCAAAGGAATGTCACTTTCAGGATAAGCATGATACTGCGTACCATATATGGTATTATTAGAAGTCAGGTGCAAATAATAATGCCCCATATCCAATTGAAAATCCTTCGGTATATAATTATACCCCTTATCCTCAGATGACGCAATCACTTCCGCCTTTCCCACCTTATTCGCCTCCTTAATTGCCTTAGCCGACCAAGTACCCGTATCAATATAAGCCGCCACCCCATCATCAGGCAGTAAGTTTAATGGAATTAAAGAAAACTGCGTCGTTGCTCCACCACTCAAAAACAATACCTCATAATGATCAGGCAGGCTATACAACTCACGCACCATACTTCTCGCCCCTTCCAATATCTCTACAAAAGTATCAGACCGATGAGAAATCTCCATAATAGAAAGCCCCGTCCCATTATAATCCAAAGCCGCTACCGACAACTCCTCAAATACTTCCTTCGGTAATATCGAAGGCCCCGCACTAAAATTATATTTTCTATTCATCATATTTTTCAAATTTCCCGCAATTTAGCCAAGTTAAACTACAATCACAATACACTATTATCAATAAATCAACCCACCAACACACTATTATCAGAATTAACGAATATACTAACTCACTTAATAAGGAGCTTCCCCTTCCTAATTTTTTATTCGACCTGTAGGGGCGCTACCTATGTGTGCGCCCTCGAATAAAAAATTAGGAAGGGTCGGGCTGTCCACTCTTATGGGGCTATGCGGCTCCTATTGCGCTAAGGCATACTTGTCTGCCCTGCGGGCCAGCCTGCGTCTACCTAAGCTCCATAAGTCGCCTCATATACGCCCCATACCGTTCCCATCCCTAAGCCAAAAATAAATTTGCACGCTAATTAGTTGATAACCAAAGCATAAGTGATAAAGGCTCAAAAAAGAGCAATAAAAAAGCGATTTTAAAAGCCCAAAAGCTTCTTTATTCAAGAAGTTTACTTACCTTTGCGCACCGTTAATTGAGAGAGGAAAAAAAAGAGAAAAACATTTAGATTAAATATTCCATTAAATGTTTGTTTAAATCAAAAAACGTTTCTATCTTTGCGATCCTGTTTGTAATTAACAACAGAAATTGTTCTTATCTTTCTTATAATATAAAAATAAGAATAGAGTTCTTTGAAGTGATGGATAAGTAAGAAAACTGAGAAGGTTTCTCCGACGCGTAAAATTTTAAGAAATACATACAACGGAGAGTTTGATCCTGGCTCAGGATGAACGCTA
>JAHDDN010000222.1 GCA_020629335.1 Chitinophagales bacterium
GCCCACACCCAGTTGAAAAAACAACTCCAGTGAAGGAAAAATCAATTTTAGCACCTAAAAACAACTAGTATAAATAATAAAAGACCAAGCAAAAAAACTATAACTGTAACACCTAAAAACGAACGTATAAGGGAAAAAAATAATAAAAGATTAAGTTAAGTCCGCAACACCTAACTTAATAAAACAACTAAAGTAAAAATTGGCCAAGACTAAAATGAATAGTCTTGGCCTTTTTTTTTACTTTTGCAGTATGCCAAACGTATCAAAAAAAGGTTTGCGAATGCCTGCTTCTCCCATTCGTAAGTTAGTGCCTTTTGCAGAAGCTGCAAAAGCAAAAGGAAAGCATATTTATCACCTTAATATCGGTCAGCCAGATATTGAAACGCCTCCTCAAGTTATGGATGCGATAAGAAGCATTGATTGGGCAGTAGTGGCATATAGTCACTCGGCTGGATATGAGTCTTATAGACGCAAATTAACTGGCTATTATAAGAACTTAGGCATACCATTGACCCATGAGGAGATGATTGTAACAGCAGGAGCTTCTGAGGCCCTTTTATTTGCGGTGATGAGTTGTTTGGATGCAGGGGATGAAATTATCATTCCAGAGCCATTTTATGCTAATTATAATGGCTTTTCGCAGGCGGCTGGTGTATCAGTAGTGCCAATTACTTCCTATATAGAGCAAGCCTTTGCTTTACCACCTATAGCCGATTTTGAGAAGTGCATCACGCCCAAAACAAAGGCCATCCTGATTTGTAATCCAAGTAATCCTACTGGCTATGTCTATTCCAGAGAAGAACTAATGACTTTGAAAGAGATTGCATTAAAGCATGACCTTTTCTTATTTGTGGATGAAGTCTATCGGGAGTTTTGTTATGATGACAAAATCCATCATTCTGTATTGAGTTTAGAAGGCTTAGAGCAGCATGCCATCGTATTTGACTCTATTTCTAAACGCTATAGCGCATGTGGTGCCAGAATAGGTACGCTGATCAGTAGAAATAAGGAAGTAATCAATACAGCCATGAAGTTTGCACAGGCACGTCTAAGTCCTCCATCATTTGGACAAGTAGGAGCGGAGGCAGCCTTGGATGTTGGTATAGATTATTTTAATGCAGTGAAAAAGGAATACCTTGGCAGAAGAAATATTTTAGTAGAAAAACTCAATCAAATAGAGGGCGTAATTTGTCCAAAACCTACAGGAGCCTTTTATGCATTTGCCCAATTACCTATTGATGATTCAGAGAAATTCTGTCAATGGTTGTTGGAAGACTTTGAATATGAAGGAGCCAGTGTGATGTTAGCACCAGGGTCTGGTTTTTATTCCAGTGAGGGCTTAGGGAAGAATCAGGTAAGAATTGCTTATGTGCTTAATCAGGATGATTTGGTTAAGGCGGTGAAATGTTTGGAGGAGGCTTTGAAGGTATATGGTGGTTTAGGGGTATAGAGAGACTCGAATACTTGGAGACGCGAATACGCGTCTGTACGAAATAGAATAAATTATAATGTAGGGGCGATCCTTGTGATCGCCCTTCTTGGGAGATTGGGATTATTAGAACCCAATATAGAAGCCATTATTCTCTCTTGCGAGTTTCTTCATAAACTTCACTTTAGCTGATTGGCTCATTTTATCACGGAATTCGGCCCCAACACCAATGGTATTGATGACTCGTTTCCCGGCATTTTGCTTTCCGATATAGCTTACTACATCTAACCAAGACTCATCCGCGCACTTTTCGCTTGGAGGAAGGGTTGGCAAACCATCAGACATCAGCATCACAGTACCTGCACTCTTATAAGCAGGATCATTTAAAATGTGTTCCATGACCTGTCGAGTAGGAGTACAGCCAAAGGCCCTTAACTTGTTGATATAACGATAAATTTGATATTTTACCTCAGGTGTTACTTTCTTGAGCTGACCGAAGAAAGCTTCATACTGTACATCTTGGCTAATTGGATAGATTACGATGTCTAAAGAGTACTCTTCAGTCATAGTGGCCACGAGCATTTTCAAGCCAGCCTTGATCTCATCCAGCTTTTGTGGCTCAGGAGAATCATCCATACTACCCGAAATATCCACGGCAAATACTACCTTTTTATCAATCTCGATACCCACACGATCCACTTGAGCACCACTTTTAGCCAATTGGTTTTTCAAGCTTTCATTTTCATTTTTGAGCTCTTCCACTTTCGCTTGTATGGCACTTACATCAACAGTAGGGACTTGGTCTTGTGTCGTTTTTAGCTGAGATTCTAGCTCGGTTTTACGCTTTTCTAAGGTCTTTTTACGCTCTTCACAATCTGCTAACTGCTTACGAATCACTTTCGTGTCCTTATTTTGCTCCTCTAAGGTTTTGATTTGTTTTTTGAGTTCGGCTGTTTCTTTCTTCAGTTCTGTCCGTTTTTGGTCGCACTTGCCTAATTCTGTTTGTACCTTTTTGATCTCTTGTTCTAAAGAGGCGATCACTGTTTGTACTTTTTGCATTTGCTGCTCTAATTCCTTCTTTTCATTGGCAAAAACCTCAAACTTCTTATTGAAGTCTTCTGATATTTTATCAAATTCGGCTTGTGGAACCGTTGATTTAAGTCGAGCCAGTACCTTTTCCATTTCATCTTGAGGAACTGATTGATCCAACTTCTGCATCATACTTTGGATCGATTGTACATCCACCTTCAATGACTTGATGGCCTCCAATTCCTGAAGTTGTTGCTCTATTTTAGCATCCATCTTTGGGATGACTATAAATAGGATCAATACTGCTCCCAAAGCTCCCGATAAAAGATCGAGAAAGGATACATTAAAAACGTTAATTTCTTTCCTTGCCATTGAAGTGGTTCATTAGTTGATGAAGCTTAATTATATAGTCCACCACATCGAAATTTGTGAGTTTTGATGGGCTATTTTTCCGCCTCGCTGCGTTGAAAAGCCTCACCAACGCGATGCGTTGCCTTCGTTTTTCGCCTTGCGAGTCAAAAAAATAGCTTCATCAACTTTTCACAAATCCTGACGTGGAGGACTATAAAAGCGCTTTTCTCGCGCTCAAACATACAATATTTTAAAGGCAAACTGAAATACTTAACCCAAAAAAACCGTAAAGGTAGTTATGCTAACTTCTTTGGCTTGAGTTTCTTATACAATTCACCCTCAAAAAGTGGTAAAAAATACCAAATGATAGACATTTTCTAATCAATTAGGAAACTTAAAACGAGTTCAGTATATTGTGAGGCGTATGACATAGTTAAAACTTAATTTAACTCAGCATATTGTCATTGGCTAAGGTAGCGATATGAAAATTACTATTACAACTCCAGTCTCACTCTACGAAATCGGTAAAAGGGGGAATAATGAAGATTCCATGTTTCCTCTTATGGGGAAAGCTACAGCTAGTGATCGACTATTTTTGGTCTGTGATGGGGTCGGAGGTGCGAATAAAGGAGAAGTTGCCTCGCAAATGCTTTGTCAATTAATACCAGCTTATTTTGACGAAAGAGGGGATAAAGAACCCGATCAAGCATTCATGGACGAAATGCTCAAAGATATAGAAGAACTCTTTGAGGCGCATAATTCCAGCCATCCAGAGTGTAAGGGAATGGCTTCTACTCTAACCCTGCTTTATTTTTGTGAGCAAGGTGCATTCGTAGCCTGGTGTGGGGATAGCCGAGTTTATCAGTTCAGACAAGGCAAGCTCCAGTATGTAACCGATGATCATTCCCTGGTTGCCCAATTGGTTAGCCGTGGAGAAATTACAGAAGAAGAAGCCGAAAGCCATCCACAAAAAAACGTCATTTTAAGAGCCATTTCGGGTACTGAAAATCCTACTAAAATAGAATGTCATTGGATCACAGATATCCAAGAAGGAGATCGTTTCCTCTCTTGTACCGATGGTGTATTAGAAAGCTTTAATAGCCGTGAGTTGACCAAATTAACTGTTCCCGGTATTATGACTATCGAGGATATGAGAGATGCTATCCTAATGCGTTGTGCGGAGAAGTCCAGAGACAATCACGCGATGCATCTAATGGAAATTGAAAAAGTAGAAGGGTCTGCGAAAGCAAGGACGGTACATGAACAAGCTAAAGCAGCCGCATCAGTCAACAAAACGGAAATTTCAGATACAGAAAAACTGGATAATACCCATGAAGCTTCCGCTACTAAAAATATTGAAACTCAATCAGAAAAGAAAAGTGCTCTTCCCGTTTTATTATTAGTAGGAGCCGCTCTAATTTTAGCCAGTATTTTAGGTTTTATTAAATTCAAAGACTATCAAAATAATCAAGCTTATCAAACTTTAATAGACGCAGGCGACGATTTGCTCAAAAATCAAAATTATGATGCCGCTTTAGTTAAGTTTGAATCCGCAAGAGATCTGAAAGAAGAAGATCGTTATGCCAAGGAAAAAATTGGCGATATTAGAGCCTATATGGCAGAAGAAATCAATAGAAAAGCTATAGAAGATAGTATTAGAAATCTGGACACCATTACCACTAATCTTGCAGATACTCTCACAACAGATACCCTCCAATTGGAAGAATAGTTGATTAGTTTAGTAGTATATTCGTTGATTAGTTATTCCGTTCATACTACTCCATTCTAAAAAATCCTTACCTATATAAACACAAAATCGCATGACAATCCAATTGTCATGCGATTTTATATTAATTAAACTTAATTTATAGTCTTAAGATTAGTCCATGATCCATTTAGTGACACCATCTCTTCCTCTTCGAGCGTAAGCATCAAATACTCCTGTAGTATCATCAGATGAAAATACAGGTGGTCTTGAAGCATTTGCAGCAGCTCTTCTTGCTCTTCTAAGTGCATATCGTTCAGCTCTTGATAATCCTCCTTTAATTTGGTTAGAAGATTCTGTATTCATTTTAAAAGCTGTAAAATTATTTAAGTTATTCATTTCGGTAATTTTTAGGTCAATTTAAAAATAAGGTTTTTAATTAATGTGCATGTTAAATGCATATGTTTAGATATTGTATACGCCACTATAGAGATTAAGTTACTAGAGTTTATTATTATTTTTTGAAAAATAACTTAGCAAAGTACGCCCGACCACTTATAGTAATAGAGGGCAAAAAAATAGTGTTTTTGGTTTGGTATAAACTCCTTTTTTGCGTGAGGGATGGCAGTGGTATGTGGCGTTGAGAGGAAGCTTACGGAACTTAGCTGGACGTAGGCTGGCCTGAAAGGCAGACAAGTACAGCTTAGTGCAGTAGCTTCCGAACAGCCACATAAGAACGTACAGCCCGACCCTTCCTGATTTTTTTCATGCGCATGTAGGGGCGGATCTATGTGTCCGCCCTCGCATGAAAAAAATCAGGAAGGGGCACGCCCAAATATTGAAAATAAATTAGAAAATGCATTTTGTTAGGATTTTAAGTGCTTGATAAACAGTGTGTTAGCATAAATTTTGAAAATAAACTCAAAAAATAAATGAAATTTGTCCCCCCTTCTTTATTTTGTATCGTCATGTAAGTGAAATTAAGATTATAATAATCACATATTTTTTCACAAACAAAAATTATAAGAATGAAAGATTTTATGTTAATTTTCTTAGGACCAGATTATGGTGAATTAGGTTTATCTCCTGAACAGATGCAGGAAAGAATGGGCAAATGGTTTGCTTGGAATACAAAAATGACAGAAGCAGGTGTGGTCAAAACAGGAGATGCACTAGTACCTGGTGGCAAGCGAGTAACAGGCGAAAATAGAACGGTTACTGATGGGCCATTTGTAGAGAGCAAAGAACTGATAGGTGGTTACTACATTGTACAAGCCAAAGATTATGATGGAGCCATTCAGATAGCTCAAGATTTTCCAGATTATGATTTAGGCGGTACCGTTGAGATTAGAGAAGTAATGGTTTTTAATCAATAGAAACTAATGGATAATCAAATGATCGATCATCTTTTCAGGCATCAGTTTGGAAAGATGGTCGCTATCCTTACGAGGATATTCGGCTTTGAACACTTACAGACGATTGAAGATGCAGTGCAAGACACTTTTGTACAAGCATTGAAAGCTTGGCGCACAAAAATGCCTGAAAATCCAGAGGCATGGCTTACAGCTTCAGCGAAAAATCGCGTCATTGACATCTTCAGAAAAATAAATAAAGATCAAGCGAGGGAGCTACAATTTGAATCTGGGCCTGCCAGTTTTCGGATCTCTGAAATGTTCTTAGAATCTGAAATTGAAGATAGTCAATTAAGAATGATCTTTAAGGCATGTCATCCAGCATTAGATCCCAAAGAACAAATAGCATTTTCTTTACGAGCTATTTCTGGATTCAGTACCTCTGAAATTGCAAGTGCATTATTGGTCAAAGAAGAGACCATCAAAAAACGTTTGCAAAGAGCTAAGAAGAATATTATTGCTAAGGATCTTTCCTTCGAAATCCCAATGGGAAAAGAATTGATCACAAGAATGGATAGGGTTTTAGAAGTGATTTATGTAATCTTTAATGAAGGATTTCACTCTAATAAAAAAGCCATCCTTATTCGTAAAGATTTATGTGGTGAAGCTATGCGCCTTTGTAAAATGTTACTCAAAAAAGAGTCTTTAAGAAGTCCGAAAGTTTATGCCCTTTTTGCGCTTATGTGTTTTCATTCGGCTCGTTTAGAAAGTAGGGTAAATGCTAATAATGAAATCATTGATATTCGCAATCAAGATCGTTCGCTTTGGCACTTTCCGCTCCTGGCATTGGGAAGTGATGCGATGAATAAAGCGGTAGAAAATAATGCTACTCTAACAAGCTACCACTATGAAGCAGCGATTGCGGCGGAGCATTTGAGAGCCTCCACCTTTGAAGAAACCAATTGGAAGGTGATTTTGGAATGGTACACTCAATTAAATGAATTGCAATCCTCCCCTAATACCCAATTGAGTATTGCCATTGTTCATTTGCAGTTAAATGAGTTAGCAGAAGCCAAGCAGATTTTAGACGCTCTCGATGCGAAAGACTTTGCGAAGCGAGTTTATCTTTATTATAGCACGATTTCTGAGTATTATCAATTAATGGATGATAAGGCCATGGCATTAACTTATCTCGATCAAGCCTTGGCAATAGTCAATAATGAATCTGAAAAAACATACTTAGAAGCTAAAAGACTAAAGTTGCTTTGAAATATTACTTCAAGTAAAAGCCCCCTATCCGACAATCAACCTCAATCGAAATCCTTTCCCTTGCATAATTAATCAAAAAAACTTATGTTACATGAATTAATATAAAGTCAATATATTCCCATGCTCATCATCATCAGCGATTTACATCTAACAGACGCCAGTACAGGTAATACCATTGGCGCTTCTGCTTTTAAAATATTCAAGAAACGGATTGAAGAATCCGTCTATAAGGCTTCTTATCGATCGGATAAAGTTTATCGTCCCATACGAACGGTTGATGTCGTTTTACTAGGAGATATATTTGATATTATTCGTTCAGAAATTTGGTTTGAAAACGATGATATCCGTCCTTGGTCAGACTTCAAAAATAATCCCAAGGCCATAGAAGTACTTGATAAAATCATAGATGGTATACTTGAAAATAATAAGGATGCTTTTGATATATTAAAAGGCATCACTGGGAAATTAGGTAGAGAGCATTGCATTAAGATACCATCAAGTAAAGTGCTCAAAAAGGAAAAGGTCAAGGAGCTTTATGAGCTAAAAAGTCGATGTATTCCAGATGACTTGGTGGATGTCAAGGTCAATCTTTATTATATGATTGGCAATCACGATTGGTTCTTTTATTTAGATAATCCCAAACTCAATCCGATCAGAAAAAAAGTGGTAGATGCATTAGGTCTGAGCAATAAAGCCAATGTGCCTTTCCCTTGGGAGCCATTTGAGGATGCTCGTTTAAATAAAGCCTTAGAAGCTCATCGGGTGTATGCGTGTCATGGTGATAAGTATGATCCATTCAATTATGATGAAGATCGGCAACAATCTTCTATAGGAGATGCTATTGTGGTGGAGCTAATCAATCGTTTTCCAAAAGAGGTGAAGGTGAAAATGAGAGGACGTTTGCCTGATGAATTTGTAGAAGGTTTAAAAGAAATTGATAATGTTCGCCCTATCATAAGTGTGCCTTTTTGGTTAATGGGGCTCTTAGATAATACCATTATAAATGAAAAACAAAAAAAAGAAATTAAGGATATTTGGAATGAGATAGCCAATGATTTTTTACATTTAGATTTTGTGCGCTCTAAAGATAAGAGCTTTAGAATTGACTTAGTAGATAAATTGCAAGCAGGTTTATTCTTAAGCAAATTTTTATCGTGGGAAAATATGTCGGGTATTGCCAAATTAGTCTTTCAATCATTTAATAATGGAGAAGATCAATTTTATCGACATGCGCTGAGTGAAAATAAGTTTTTATCCAATGAAGCCAAATATATTGTTTACGGACATACCCATGATTTCGAACTCATTCCATTGAATACCTACCAATCAAAAACAACAGGTTTAGAAGAACAAATTTATATCAACACAGGGACCTGGAAGCCAGTACATAGATTGACAAAACTAAATGAACGTGATAATAAATTTGTCAATTTTGAAGTAATGACTTATTGTGTTTTTTACAAAGGAGATGAAAGAAAAGGTCGTAACTTTGAGATATGGAATGGTTATTTGGATTATTAATTTGGAGGGCGGCTTAATCCTGCTGTCCGCTCTTATGTGGCTATTCGGTAGCTATTCCGCTAAGGCGTACTTGTCTTCCACTGCGTGGCAAGC
>JAHDDN010000223.1 GCA_020629335.1 Chitinophagales bacterium
CGCTCTTACTCAGCTATTCAGCAGCTACTCCACTAAGGCATACTTGTCTGCCCTTGCAGGGCCAGCCTGCGTCTGCCTAAGTTACGTAAGCTACTTCATGACGCTGAGTACCGCTGCCATCCCTCACGCAATTATTTCATTCTTCGTCTTATCTCTTTGACAAAATCAATAGAAACCTCCATAGCTTTTGCAATTTGCTCATCTGATAATAATCCAAATTTCAAAAGTTTTTTAATTGATGCTTCTTTTTCTTTCTCAATCCCTTTCTCAATCCCTTTCTCAATCCCTTTGAGATAAAGCACGTCTGATTCTACGTCATAGTTAAAATCTATAGGCATATCTGCTAATATTTTGTTTGCAAGATCCTCTAATTTACGTAATCTTGCTAAGATTCTAAATTGTGATAAGTATTTACTTAATAATTTGGGCGATTTACTAGCTACTTTAAGCTGACTAACTATCAAACGTAATACAGCTTCAGTTTGTTCCTTCTTATAATCGCCTAATAAAGCCAATAATATTACTTCCGGTACTTGTGAACTCAGTAATTCAGTGCTATCTAAATCGTGTAATTTAATCAATTCGAAACCATTATACACTTTATTTTCAGCTAGTTCTGATCTCATATTCGAACTTTTAGTACCTAAAAAGATAACTACATGTCGAATAGGCAACTGATATTTAATCAATGTCAAGCCATGATACTCAGCCATTCGATAAACCATCTGGGGATCATCTCTTGATTGAAACTCAATGTGTAAGAGAAATTCTTCATCTGCTTCCGATATAACCTGATAAAGAAAATCCATTTCTCGCTCTAAAGTCTTTGCTAATTTAGTAGGTAAGGCTTTAAAGCTTTTTAATTTCAAATTTAATTATAGCTCAATTAATGGGATAAATATAGAGGCAGCATTTTCCTTAAAAATCCTATCATATACATTTCCCTGTTGTTTATCATTATTATGCTTTTTATTTTTGCTCATGATTATTTTGTGAATTAAAAATTTAGGTAAACAAACTCATGAACAGTTATTACTAAATAGGTATATAATTAAAGCGCAAAACAGCTCAAAATATTGTATGGAGATTAAAGAAATAAAAAAAGAGATATTCGATGTGGAGCAAGCCCATTTTGAAGCTTTAGCACTAAAAATATTTGCTTATCAAGCAGCTAATAATAAAGTTTATAAACGATTTATTGAGTTATTAGGGATCAATATTAATCAGGTGCAATCCTTAAAGAAAGTCCCATTTCTCCCAATACAATTTTTCAAAAACTATACTATTCAAACGGGGGAATTTACTCCAGCAATTTGCTTTAGTAGTAGCGGCACCACTGGACAAATAAGAAGTCAACACTTAGTAAAAGACTTAAGTTTATATGAGAGCAGTTTCAAGAAGGGTTTTGAGCACTTTTATGGGCCAATAGACGAGTATTGCATACTTGGCCTCCTCCCCTCTTATTTGGAGCGAGAAGGCTCCTCCTTGATTTATATGGCTGAAAAAATGATGGAGATTAGTGCTCATCCTTCTAATGGATTTTACCTGAATGAACATGAAGCATTAGCTCAACAATTAGCCTCGTTAGTCGATAGCGATCAAAAAGTGCTTTTGATTGGGGTAACTTTTGGCTTATTAGATTTTGCTGAACAATACCAGCTCCAATTAGGAGAACAAATCATCGTCATGGAAACAGGTGGTATGAAAGGTCGGAGAAAGGAAATGATCAGGGACGAAGTACATGCTATTTTGGGGCGTGCATTTGGACAGACTCATATTCATTCAGAGTATGGGATGACCGAATTATTATCTCAGGCTTACTCTAAGGGGGATGGTATTTTTCATTGCCCTCCTTGGATGAAGGTAATGTGCCGAGGAGTAGATGATCCGCTTTCAATTGTTCCCGCAGGTCGAGCGGGCATATTGAATATAATTGATCTAGCTAATATTCACTCCTGCGCATTTATTGCGACAGACGATATTGGAAGATCTTATGAAGATGGGAGTTTTGAAGTACAAGGGCGTATTGACCATAGTGATGTGAGAGGTTGTAATTTGCTGGTGATTTAAACATCAATACAAGATTCATCAGGCACCAATGAAAAACACTTGCGCTATAAGAATTTATGCTTGGTGAATTAAGCTTTTACTAAGAACTCATTTAAAGTTTTATGGTGAAGCTGAAAATCAGCTAAATTTTCGTAGTTTAAGGCATTTTTGAGGTGCATAGCAGCGCTACGGACCGAAAAAATAACGCAGAAATACGGAAATTTAGCGATTTTTTAAGCCAGCAGAAAAACTTTAAACGAGTTCTAAATGAGAGGAAACCAAATTCCAGATAGATTGGCTGATGGTTTCTATTGGACGATCCCCATTAATAATAAAGATATTTTCTTCGTCCTTCAATTTTCGGAAGGCTTCGATGTATTTGTTTCTTACTGCTTGTAGGTTTTCGAGGGTTTCGTAGAGTTCGGTACTTTCTCGGCTACTGTTGATGCGCTGCATACTTACTTCAGCAGGAATATCGATATAAATATTTAAATCTGGGCGGAGTAAGTCAGCACTCATTGAATTGGCAGCAATGACCCAATCCATGCTCATGTGAACGCTATGATAAGCGTAGGATGAAAAATAATAACGATCTGTAATAACAGTATATCCTTCTTCTAATTTTTTGAGTAAGCCATATTTTTTATTGAGTAAATGATCTAAACGATCTGCCACAAATAAGCCAGCAATCGTTTTATGATCACCTTCCATTTCTCCTTTGAAAATACGTCTAATCATAGAGCCGATGGGATTGTCTGTTGGCTCAAAGGTAGTATATACTTTATGTCCTTCAGCAATTAATTGCTCTGCTAATATTTTCGACTGTGTACTCTTTCCGCTGCCATCTATACCTTCAAAGGCTATAAATAAATTCTCTCTCATCATTTTCTTTTAATGATAGCTTTCAAAATTGCCTTCACAGAATTTTCTTAGGTCGTAAAAAGCTGACTTGATATTGAGGTCATAGGCTTTATTCAAATCGTTACAAGCCTCCCTTGGTTGATCGTTACTTACGTAGGCCAAACCTCTGTAGTAATAGGCTAAACCATCCATTGGTTCTAACTCTATATTGAGGGAAAAATCACCTATGGCTTCGTCATATCTACCAAGTAAACCCTTAGCCACACCACGCCCTTTAAATGCAGGTGCAAAAAAAGCATTTTGATCAATTACCACATTGAAATCCTCTATCGCTCCGCTAAGGTCTTTTTCCATCGTTTTGGCTGAAGCTCTTCCTTGGAATGCCATCCAATAATCTTCTTTGAGTAAGATCGCTTGTTCATAGTGTTTGATCGACTTTTTGTATTTTCCTTGTTTGAATAATACTGTAGCTAAATTATAATGAACAATGGCATCTTTTTTATCTACTTTTAAGGCATTTTTAAAATCCTTTACCGCTAATTTATATTTGCCCGTTTCCACTAAGGTATTACCTCTTAATTGGAGAAGATCTTTATTAGTTGGATCTATTTTGATAGATTTGCTTAGAAACTCAATCGCCTCTTCAAAATTTCGATTTTCTAATTTAAGCGTAGCTTGATTGTAGAAATATTTAACATTTTCTTGTTCCTGAAAACTAATTTTTTTTCTTTTCTCTTTGACGTAAATGGTATCAATATTAGAGAATAATACGCCATTAATATCACTTTTGAAAGCGGTTACTTCTCCTGAATTATAGTTGTATTGCTGCTTGTTGTCAAATGCCTCTTGGGAGTTGAGGGTTTGATTATAGAGATTGGGATTGCCTGTTTTTTCTTGCTCTTTGGCGGCTGCTTGTTCTGCTTTTTGCTTGGCTCTTTCGGCCTTTTGGCGTTCCTTTTCTAAGCGAGCCGCTTCTTTTTGACGCTTCTTTTCTGCTTTTCTGGCTGCTGCTTCTATTTCCTCTGGCGTTTTAGGCTTTTCAACCTTTGGTGCTTTTGCTTGCTTGGCTGGCTTTTCCTTTTTTTGCTTTTTTTCCTTCTTCTTTTTCTTGGAAGGAGTCTCCTCCTCTCCATAACTTTCGAAAGTGCCATTGAGTTGGGCACTAACACTTGAGCTATAGGCAAATGTCAGGAAACAGGCCGTAAGGAATATGTAAAAATACTTCATCTTTCTAAAAATATGGTGTTTGAACTGAATAACTGACAAACTGGTAAACCGAATAACTAATAGATTGACTAGTAAATTTGAATTAAGTTGTTTTCGGTTAATCAGTTATTCAGTTCAAACGTTTATCGGTTAAGAGTCGGCTTAGGGATGGTAGTGGTACTCAGCGTGATGATGTAGCTTACGAAACTTAGGTAGACGCAGGCTGGCCCGCAGGGCAGACAAGTATGCCTTAGTGTAGTAGCTGCTGAATAGCTGAGTAAGAACGGACAGCCCGACCTATTTATAATTTTTCATTCGAGGGCGCACACACAGGTAGCGCCCCTACGGTCGAATGAAAAATTATAAATAGGGAAGCCCCAAATTATCCTCCTAAGACTTCTTTTAATTTTGCTTCTAAGGCGCCACCTCTAAGGTTTTTAGCGATGATTTTGCCTTCTCCGTCTAGGAGGAATGTTTGTGGGATCGACTTGACACCATAAGCACCTGCGGCGCTTGACTTCCATCCTTGTAATTCACTAACGTGTGCATCCCACTTTAAATTATCTTGTTCAATGGCGGCTAACCATTTTTCTTTTGTCTTATCGAGAGAAACGCTGTAAACTTCGAATCCTTTGTTTTTGTATTGGTCATAAAGACGCACTACATTTGGATTTTCTTTACGGCATGGACGACACCATGATGCCCAGAAATCGACTAGTACGATTTTGCCTTTTAGATTGGCTAAAGGCAATGATTTTCCGTCAGTATCTGGCAAATCAATTGCTGGTGCTACCTTTCCTACTGTTGCATTTAAGGCACCTTTATTAGCTGCTATATAATCTTGAATCCCTTTTAGAAGGGTTGAGTTTGGGCTTGATTTTTTGAGTTTATTTTCATAGTTCTCATAAACTTTATAGTGCTTTTCTATTGGTAGGTTGCTTAAAGCTAAGTAGGCTACTTGTTCGCTTTGGCAAGTATCTACAAAATTCACTAAATATGGTTCTCCTATTTCTCTCTTACTCAGCTTATTATAAAGTCCCAAGATTTGAGTAGATTCAGGGGAACCTTTGATTGTATAATCGTATTTTCTCAAGCTTTTAAAATCTGCATCGACTTCTACATCTGATCCTTTCTCTAAAACTAAAAGCACTCGATTATTGCCTCTTTGTCCTAAACGGAGGCTACTGATAATTTTTTTATTGAGTTCACCTGTCATTTCGAAGCTACCGTCTTCAGCTACAACTGCTGTATCCATCACTTCAAATTTTTGGCTATTTTCGATTTCGTCAAGGAATATTTGACTGCCTGGTGGAAGGTTTGCAATGGTTCCTTTAATAGAGTAGCCATTACTGCTTGCGGTTGAAGAGGATGTATTAGCGCATCCCCATGCGAGCATCGCTGCTAAGCCTAATAGGAAGAAAAAACACTTGTTCATTTTATTATTATTTTATTTGAGTTTATGACAAAGAAGTTTGGGAATTTTATGCCCCGCCTTCTGTACCCCTGCTTGTGAGGGATCGTTTTTCATTACTTAACTTATTATAGAGTCGTGCGTTTATCGATAACGATAAGATAATTGTCCAAATTGGGCGACCACAAGGGAGCGCCCCTACTGGTTCAATTTATTAGTCCTTGACAGCCCAAGTTTTGTCTTTTTACGATTCTACTTCCTTATTTTTTCGTTTCGTAGCCCTGCTATGGGCCTCAAAAATGCCTTGTATAATCGCAAAAATCCTACAACTTAACTGTCAGAAACTTATAAACTGAACCACTACATTTTTACTACTAATCTAAAGTACAACTCTAATATTAGATAAATACAAAGTTAATGAATATTCCTTAACTACTTATAAGGATTTAGCTGTTATGTCGTATTCAGTTTCTCTGCTAAGAGTTTATTGGCTTCTTTGGGGTCAATTTTGCCCTTAGAGGCCTTCATGATTTCGCCCATGAAGAGGCCAATGACCCCTTTTCGTCCATTTTGATAAGCTTTTACCTTATCTGGATACTTAGCCAATGCTTGATCTACTAATTCTCCTAACCAATCATCATTGGCTACCATCATCAAATTCATCTCTTGTGCTAAAGCTTCGGCGCCTTTATTGGGCTGTGCAATTAAAGCAGGTATGAGCTTTTGAGTCGCGCTTGTATTATTCACTTTAGATGCTTGGACTAATTCAATTAGCTCAACTAAAGTGCTTGATTTTAAAGGCATTGCGTCTGCCTTTAGATTATTTTCATTTAAGTAAGACTTAATTGGCCCCATGATCCAGTTAGCTGCAATTTTGTAGCGTTTGGGATCATTGAGTGGCTTTAACAAATCCACTATGTTCATGTAATAGTTGGCCAGTTCTTTTTCATCTGTCAAAACGCCTGCATCATAGTCGCTTAGTCCTAATTCATTGACCATTAATGCTTGAAGCTCTTTCGGTAAAGCTGGCATTTGTGCTTTGATGCTTTCCAGATATTCCTCTGTGATCACTATTGGCTGTAGATCAGGTTCTGGAAAATAACGATAATCGTGTGCCTGCTCTTTGGATCGCAATGCAAAGGTGGTGTTATTGTCTGCATCAAAGCTTCGAGTTTGCTCTTCGATTACTTTGCCTGCATCTAATAATTTTGCTTGTCGCACTACTTCAAACTCAATGGCTCTTTTGACGTTGCGGAGGGAGTTCATATTCTTGACTTCCACCTTAGCGCCTAATTTTGTTTCGCCTATGAGTCTAAGGGAGACATTGGCATCACAGCGCATACTTCCCTCCTCCATATTACCATCGCATATCTCTAAGAATTCCACTATCCGCTTCAGTTCGTAAAGATATTGATAGGCTTCTTCGCTGGAAGATAATACTGGATCTGTCACGACTTCCAGTAAGGGCACTCCTGCCCTATTGAGGTCGATTAAGCTATAATTATCTTCTTTATCGTGTATACTTTTTCCAGCATCTTCCTCAATATGGATACGATTGAGTTGGATGAACTTCTCGTATTCTTTGAGTTGGATGTGAATGCCTCCTCCTATGCAGATCGGCTTTTTGTCTTGGGTCGTTTGAAAACCCTTAGGCAAATCTGCATAAAAGTAGTTTTTGCGATCAAAGGCATTTACTCTGCTGATATCACAATTGCAGGCTAAACCTAGTTTGACAGCATAATCTACCACCTTTGCATTCAGCATTGGAAGTGTTCCTGGATGGCCGAGTGTGATATAACTTACTTGGCTATTAGGACTGGCTCCAAATTCTGTTGCATCAGGTGCGAAGATTTTGCTTTTTGTGCTGAGTTGTACATGGACTTCTAATCCAATAACTATCTCGTATTTATCTGTAACGGCCATTGAGTACTTTGAGTTGAGTTATTGGGCGTTAATTAAAGTTAAGGGATATTTTTAACCGACTAATTCTCGGGCGCTGCTAAGGGCTTGATCTATGCCTTCTGGATTTTTACCGCCAGCTGATGCATAATAAGCTTGTCCACCACCTCCGCCTTGAATATGCTTTGCTAAGTCTCTGATGAGTTTGCTTGCATTCAGGTCTTTGGCTTTGCTTAACTCTTCATCTATCATGAGGGTTAAGTGGGCTTTGCCGCTGATATTGGCGCCTAAGGCTAAGAATAGGTTCGGCACTTCGTTTTTGAGATCGAAGGCGATTTTCTTGACCATATCGGCATTACCAACTTCAATTTTTTGCGCGATAAACTGTACGCCATTGACGTTTTCAGCCATTGCTTTAAGGTCATTTTTGATCTGACCTGCTTTTTGCATATGGAGTTGCTCTAACTCTTTTTTGAGTTGAGTATTTTCAACGATGGCGGTTTCTACTGTTTTAACGATGCCTTTTGGATTCTTGAAGAGGCCACGAATTTCGTTTAACTCGCCTAATTCTTCATTGATGTGCTCATAGGCTTTGGGGCCTGTTAAAGCTACAATACGTCTTACGCCTGCGGCAACTGAGGTTTCGGTCGTGATTTTGCATAAACCGATTTCACCTGTGGCATTGACGTGTGTACCACCACAAAGCTCGACAGAGAAGTTCTTATCAAAAGTGATCATACGGACTTTATCGCCGTATTTCTCACCGAATAAGGCCATTGCACCACTAGCGATGGCTTCATCATAATCCTTATAACGATCTTCCTCTAATGGAATATTCTCTCTAACCTTTTCATTGACAATTTGCTCAATTTTGGCTAAATCTTCCGCTTCTATCTTGGAGAAATGAGAGAAATCAAAACGCAGATAATCAGGATGTACCAAAGAACCTTTTTGATGTACATGCTCTCCTAAGGTATCTCTTAATGCCGCATGTAAGAGGTGAGTCGCTGTATGATTCTTAGCAGTTAGGTCTCTTCTGCCAGTATTTACTACAGCATTTACTTGTGGAGTAACAGTAGAGGGCAATTTAGCGGTATAATGAATGATGAGGTCATTTTCTTTCTTGGTGTCAATCACCGTGATTTTTTCCTCTCCAAATTCAAGATAGCCTGTATCTCCTACTTGTCCACCGCTTTCTGCATAGAATGGGGTTACATTCAACACAAATTGGTATAACTCCTTTTTCTTTTCCTTCACCTTACGGTACTTAAGTACTTCTGAATGAGCAGAAAGGACATCATAACCTACAA
>JAHDDN010000224.1 GCA_020629335.1 Chitinophagales bacterium
AAGTTATTTTTGTCCATCTACTTACCTAAACATAAATAATCATCACTTTTGATGGCTTAATTTCAAGCTGTACTGCGTTATTTTTTTTAGTAATAGCGCTGCTATTCCGTCAAAAAAATGCCTTGTTCAGCATAAAATTAATCTCATCAGAGAAATGTCGATTATTTTCATTCAGGTACTTACTACTATGATACAGATAGTGATAGTACATCATCTGATAATTTTGGTGATAGTGATGAAGACGGTGGATGGACCGCTTGTTTTACATCTACATTCACAGGCACTTGTCCTGCTAGTGGTTCACCAGCTCCTTATGATCCAGCTATGAATGTATCGGGTGATGGTACTACAGGTAACTGGACCAATTCAGATTGCGATCCAGTACCAGAATCTTCTGGTAATCCAGTTACTTTCCAGCAGCCTCCAGCGGCACCTACCTGTTTTTTATCTGCAACGGATGTTGCAATCGGAGCATGTGATGATAATGGTACGGAAGATCCAAGTGATGATTTCTTCACCATTACTGCAACATTGACTTATACAGATGGGGATGGTGATGTAGTGATTGCTGGTGTTGCAGCCACTCCTGCTCCAGCTCCTACAAATGCGACAGCTCAAGATTTTACAGTTACACTTCCTGCTGATGGTGCTGCCTATAATTTAGTGGTAACAGTAGGTAGTAATACGGATGGTGATTGTGAAACCGATTTTGGTGTTCAAACAGCACCAGCGGCTTGTTCGTTCTCTTGTGATGTTGTATCAAAATAATAGTTGAGTAGTATTATTTGTTGGTTTTGGGCTGCTTTCCTTAGGGAAGCAGCCCTTTTTTTATGAAAAGGGGAAGTAGATTTGTACATTTACTGGCTCTTTTATATTTACACGAATTAACTAAAATATATGGATACAAGACCTTTGATATTGGTTTCTAATGATGATGGAATTACGGCTAATGGGATTTATGCTTTAATAGAGGTAGCGAGGGAGTTTGGTGATGTGGTAGTGGTCGCTCCTGACTCACATCAATCAGGTAAGAGTCATGCTTTGACGATGGGAAAGCCTTTGCGTCTGAAAGAGACGCATGTGATGGATGGTGTAAGGGCTTATGCTTGTAGCGGTACACCTTCTGATTGTATGAAGATTGCCTTTGATGTAGTATTGGATCGCAAACCTGATCTTTGTTTATCGGGTATTAATCATGGCACAAATGTGGCGACGAATGTAATTTATTCGGGTACAATGGCAGCAGCTATGGAAGGAGCATTGATTGGTGTTAATTCGATTGGGCTTTCTATTTATGAGTATGACCATGGGGCCGATTTGACAGAAGCCAAGGTGTATACTCGCCAGTTGATTGAGTTAGCCTTGAATAAAGATATGCCTGCTTCGAAATTGATTAATGTGAATTTTCCTCCTCAGGAATTGGGGAAGGTAAAGGGTATGCGAATTTGTAAGCAGGCAAATGCTAAATGGAAGGAGCGATTTGATGAGCGTACTGATCCTTTTGGTAGAAAATACTACTGGTTAACGGGTGATTTTGTGAATCATGATGAAAGTAAAGATAGCGATGTTAATGCGCTTTCACAGGGGTATATATCGATTGTTCCTATACAGCATGATTATACTGCAAGAGAAGATTTGAGTTTTTATAAAGACCAATGGAATTTGATCTAAGCTATTTTACATGCTCGAGGCCATGAGTAAATCTAAGTTGGTGTATTTCATTTGGAAACGCTCGCTTAGATGTCTATTAGTTAAAGTCCCTTTGTAAAGGTATACCCCATGTCTTACACCTGGTAAGAAGTGAAGCATACTATCAAAGGTTCCGTATTCTTGGATGGCTAATAAACTTGGGCCTAATACATTACTTAAGGTATAAGACGCAGTTTTAGCAAATCGAGAGGCGATATTCGGAACACAGTAGTGAATCACCCCATACTTGATAAAGGTTGGTTTATTATGAGTGGTTACTTCAGAAGTTTCAAAGCAGCCTCCTTGATCAATACTGACATCAATGATAAAGGCTCCGTCTTTCATTTTGCTAACCATTGGCTCGGTTACTATCACAGGGGCACGGCCTTTCTCTGAGTGAATGGCTCCTACTGCAACATCTGCCGTCGCCAATTCTTCTGCTAATAGATCAGGATAAATAGCTGAGGTGTACACTCGTGCATTGACATTATTTTGTAAGCGCATGAGCTTATACATACTATTATCAAATACTCTTACCTCTGCTCCTAAGCCTAAAGCAGCTTTAGTCACAAATTCTCCTACCACACCTGCTCCTAATACAACTACTTTAGATGGTGGGACGCTTGAAATTCCACCTAAAAGCACTCCTTGCCCGTGTTCATAATTGCTGCTTAAATATCCAGAAGCAATTAATAGAGCGGCACTACCAGCTATTTCACTCAAAGCTCTTACAACAGGGAAAGTACCTGCTTCGTCTTTGATATACTCATAAGCGATAGCTGTTACTTTCTTATTTGAAAGTTTTTCTATGTACTCGTCCTTAAGTGTAGGTAAATGAAGGGGAGAAAAAATAATTTGGTGAGTGTGAAACATATCCACTTCTTTGGCAGTAGGTGGAGCTACTTTGCAGATTATATCTGCTTCAAAGACTTCTTTAGTATCATAGGCGATTTTTGCGCCTGCTTCAGAATATGCTTGATCAGAAAAAGATGCTTCTAATCCAGCATTCGTCTCTATGACAACTCTATGCCCGTTATTCACTAATAAGGCAACTGATTCTGGAGTTAAGGCGATTCTCCTTTCTTGAAAAGTCGATTCGTGTGGTATTCCTATAAATAATTGCTTTTTGCCTTCTTTAACTGCTTGTGCGGCTACTTGAGTTTGTCCATAAGTAGCACCTGCTCCACCAAAAGTAGATTTCTGTTCCATTCAACGATCCTTTATTAATTAGCCATTGTTAGTATCAACAAGTCTCATGCCTGTTTTCTAAACTCGATTTGTCGACTTCCATCCTCCTCTAATTCCATACTTACTTCTACAAATCCGTCCAGCAAAGGTAAGACAATTTGCGGCCATTCTATCAGACATATAGCATCTTCTTCCAAATATTCTGTAAATCCTATATCTAAAGCTTCTTCTATGTCATTAAGTCGATAAAGATCAAAGTGATATATCTTCCGATCTCCCTGATACTCATTGACTAACGCATAGGTTGGACTACTAACACCATCTTTACTTCCCAATGCTTCACAAATTCGCTTGATAAAAGTAGTTTTACCAACCCCCATTTCTCCAATGAATACAAACACCTTTTCTGCTGGCCATTCTTTTAATAAAGTATCTGCTGCCGCTTTAAGTTCCGACAATTGAATAATTTTCATATAATTATAATATTCATGAGTTAGCTTATTTACTCTTCGTGCTTTAATTGGGGCTTCCCCATTTATTTTTTGGCCATCAAATTTGCAAGGGCACACCTATGTGTGCGCCCGATGGCCAAAAAATAAATAGGTCGGGCTGTCCACTATTATGTGGCTATGTACTGTCTATTCCGCTAAGGCGTACTTGTCTGCCTTTCAGGCCAGCCTGCGTCCACCTAAGCTCCATAAGCCACCACATGGCCGCCACATACCGCTACCATCCCTAAGCCAAATCTAACTGATTTAAGTAGATGGACAAAACTACTTTAACTTTATGACTGGTTCTTTTTTACTTATGCTGCGTTAAATTTTCCTTAAATAGCACGGCTATGCTCGTCAAATTTGCCTTGCCTAAGTAAAAAAGCCCTACAGTCAAAAGACTATTTAATTTTGTCCACCTACTTACTTACTAGTAAATTTCACCACTGGGATAATCATCTCTTCCAGAGAAATACCACCATGTTGGAAGGTGTTTTTATAATAATTTACGTAGTGATTATAATTATTAGGATAGACAAAAAACTTATCCTCTTTAGCGAATATGTAAGAAGAACTTACATTAGGGCTTGGGAGCCCTGCTTTGTGAGGATCTCTAATACTTAATACATCTTTTCCTTCAAAATTAAGATTTTTACCCATTTTATAACGAAGGTTAGTCGTTGTGTTTTTGTCGCCTATCACCTTTGATGGATTTTGCACTCTGATCGTTCCATGATCAGTAGTGATCACAATATTAATGTTCTTATCTGCGATTTTTTTCAAGGCTTCTAAAAGCGGAGAATGCTCAAACCAAGAACGAGTCAATGAACGATAAGCTGTTTCATCACTGGCTAACTCCTTCAGAACCTCCATCTCTGTACGAGCATGAGAAAGCATATCTACGAAATTGTATACGATCACATTCAAATCATTATTCAATAGATTATGGACATTATCAACTAGCAGTTTACCATTATAATGGTTTGTAATTTTTGTATAGCTAACTTTTAAGTCATAACCTAAGCGTTTGAGTTGTTCTTTAAGGAGAAACTCTTCGTGCATATTCTTACCTCCTTCCTCATGGTCATTAAGCCATTTGTCTGGATATCTTTCAGATATTTCCAGTGGAGTTAATCCTGCAAAGATTGCATTACGGCTATATTGCGTAGAAGTTGGTAAGATTCCACAATAAGTATCCTCTGACTCAAATCTGAAGTGTTCTGATAAGTGTGGTTGAATAATTTTCCACTGATCAAAGCGCAAGTTATCAATGACTAATAAGAAATTGGTTTTATCACTTTCAAAAAGAGGGACGAGTTTATCTTTGAAAAGATTATGGGATAATACTGGTCCATCTCCTTGCATCCATTTCATATAATTCTTAACCACAAACTTAGAGAACTCGGTATTGGCCTCATTTTTTTGCATGGTTAAGACCTCTTGCATTTCTTTGGTCTTCGCATTATCTAACTCTAATTCCCAATAGATGATCTTTTTGTAAATTTCGACCCACTCGTCATAGCTTGGGTTCATTTGTATAGCAGAGAAAATTTTAGCAAACTCCTGTTGGTAGCCTGAAGTTGTTTTTTCACTCACTAATCTCGTGTTATCTATGATTTTTTTGAGCGTTAGCAATATTTGGTTGGGATTTACGGGCTTGATTAAGTAATCCGTAATTTGGGCGCCAATGGCTTCTTCCATGATATTTTCGGCCTCATTCTTGGTTATCATTACTATTGGAACATTAGTATTGAGTTCCTTGATTTGGGTGAGGGTTTCTAAACCTGATAAGCCAGGCATGGATTCATCTAAAAATACGACATCTGGTTGGCCTTCTTTGAAATGTTCTATAGCATCATAACCATTAGAAACAGGGCTAACTTCATAGCCTTTCTGTTCCAAAAACATAATTTGGGGCTTTAATAGATCTATTTCATCATCGGCCCAAAGGATTTTAACTTTGCTCATTATTTTATTATAATTTTATTATTAATTTTCTTGTATGCGTAAGTAAAGGTTTGTCCGATGAGCTATTTTTTAATGAATACTAATTTATTATTTATTTCAATATTCTTAGTGAATTTTGATAATACCGACAGTATAACGCATTAGTAGTGATCATTTATTTTCTCTTTTTGTTAAAAAAGGTGAAAAGAGATACTGAAATTTATTTTTTCAGCATTCTTAAGCTTAATATACCTTTATGAATAAGAAAAAAATAGTCAACGATCCCGTATATGGTTTTATAAAAATCCCTAATGAGACTTTATATGATTTAATCGAACATCCCTTTTTTCAGCGTCTGAGACGCATTCAGCAATTGGGCTTGTCTTCTTACGTTTATCCAGGTGCCTTACATACCCGATTCCATCATGCTTTGGGTGCGATGCATTTGATGGGACAAGCCATTGAGACATTGCGCTACAAAGGTAATGAAATTACTGAGGAAGAAGCAGAAGCTGTAACGATTGCTATACTTTTGCACGATATTGGACATGGGCCATTTTCTCATGCTTTGGAGCACAGTATAGTGAAGGATATTCACCACGAGACTTTATCAGTCCTTTTCATGGAGGAGCTTAATCGCTTATTCTCTAATAAATTAGATTTGGCTATACGGGTTTTTAAAGGTAGTTACCACAAGCGTTTTTTACATCAACTGGTTTCTAGTCAGTTGGACATGGACCGTTTGGACTATTTGACTCGTGATAGTTTTTTTACGGGAGTTTCAGAGGGCGTAGTGGGTTATGATCGGATTATTAAGATGCTGGATGTCAGAAATGATGAATTAGTGGTTGAGGCAAAGGGGATTTATTCGGTAGAGAAATTTTTGATTGCTCGCCGTATCATGTATTGGCAGGTATATTTGCATAAGACGGTCTTGAGTTCGGAAATGATGTTAGTACAAGTGCTTAAAAGAGCGAAAGAGTTGGCTAAAAAAGGAGTCGCATTAGATCCAACTCCTTCCTTGAGCTCTTTTCTCTATCAGGATTATACTTTAGCTGATTTTGAAAACAATACGACAGAACTACTCCATTTGTATGCTTCTATAGATGATATTGATATTTGGTCCGCTATGAAAGTATGGGTTAATCATGAGGATAATGTACTTTCTAGCCTTAGTCAGCGAATTTTGGATCGAAAATTACTTAAGATTAGCATAAAGGATCAGCCAATAGATGCCACAGAATTAGCATATCACAAAGCAATGGTGATGAAGAAGAAGGGAATAAGTGAAGAAGAAGCTGCTTACTTTGTATTTGCTGACTCTACCACTAATTATGCTTATAGAGAGGAGTCTGACAATATTAATATTTTATATAAGGATGGTAGTATTTTAGATATCACTTCTGCTTCTGACAATTTGAATATTTCGTCTTTGACAGGACCTGTTACTAAGTACTATATGTGTTATCCTAGGTATTGAGTATTGGGTAATTTTTAATGCAACCAAATTCGCTTAGTGAGCGACTTAATTCTTGGGTACGTATCAATACGAACTATTCTATTTCCACCTTTCGTATAAGATTTATTAAAATTTACGTAATTTTGTCGATGAAAATTTCTGCCAGAGAATTAGGGGCCTTATTAAACGGAACCGTAGAGGGTGATCCTGATGTATTCGTTCACCAACTATCTAAGATTGAAGAAGGAGCAGAAGGCAGCCTTAGTTTTATTGCCAACCCTAAGTATGCGCCCTATGCATACACTACTCAAGCTTCTATATTGATTGTAAATGAGGACTTCGAGTTGCATCAGTCGATTAAACCGACTTTGATTCGAGTGAAGGATGCTTATGGAAGTTTTACGCTTCTACTAGAAAAAGTGGGTGCAGTAAGAAAGGAATATGTGGGGATTCACCAACAAGCTTTTGCGGAAAAGGGAGCAGAAATTGGGGAACAAGTAAGTTTAGGGGCTTTTAGTTATGTTGCCAAGGGAGCTAAAGTCGGTAAAGATACTTGGATTAGTACTCATTGTAGTATTGGGGCTAATGTGGAGATTGGGGAAAATACGATTATTTATGCGGGGGTGAAGATTTATGATCATTGCGTGATTGGGAATAATTGTATCATTCATGCAGGAACCGTGATTGGGAGTGATGGTTTTGGCTTTGCTCCACAAGCAGATGGTACTTTCAAAAAAATACCACAAACAGGTAATGTATTGATAGAAGATGATGTAGAGATCGGCGCTAATGTTAGTATTGATTGTGCGACGATGGGCTCTACGATTATTCGTCAGGGAGTGAAACTGGATAATTTGATTCAGATTGCTCATAATGTGGAAATCGGAAAAAATACGGTGATAGCGGCTCAAACAGGAGTGTCGGGCAGCACTAAATTGGGCCATAATTGTATGATTGGTGGTCAGGTTGGTTTTGTGGGGCATTTGAGCATTGCGCCAGGTACAAAAATCAATGCACAGAGTGGCATTTCTAAGTCAATCAAGGAGCCAAATTTGGCTTTTGATGGAAGTCCTGCTTTTGGGTATCGAGATAATTTGAAGTCTCAGGCTTATTATCGGCAGTTGCCAGAATTAGCTAGGAGGTTGAAAGAATTAGAGGACAAATAACAATTAAATATTAAAAGTGAATCAGAAGACATTAAATACAGCTGTTAGTTTTGAAGGAATTGGCTTGCATACAGGTCAATCGGTTCAGATGACAGTGCATCCCGCTAGGGTGAATCATGGGATTCAGTTTAAACGAACGGATTTGGAGGAAGCAGTAACGATAAAGGCGACGGTTGAGAAGGTCGAAGCAACAAATCGTTGTACGACAATATCGGAAGATGGCGCTAAGATCATGACGATAGAGCATTTGCTGGCAGCTTTAGCTGGATTAGGTATTGATAATGTGTTGGTAGAGCTTAATGGGGAGGAAGTGCCAATTATGGATGGTAGTTCGGCTCAGATGGTGGAAGCGTTTCAGAAGGCAGGAATTAAGGAGTTAGAATTGCCGAAGAAGGTTTTTCCGATTAAGGAGAATCTTTATTTTACAGATGAGGAAAAGGAGGCAGAATTGATTGTTTTGCCGTCAGATCGTTTTGAGGTGGTGGTCATGGTTGATTATCAGTCTTCTGTATTGGCTCCTCAACATGCAGAGTTAAAGAATTTGGATGACTTTACGAAGGAGATTGCGAGTGCTCGGACTTTTTGTTTTTTGAATGAATTGGAGTATTTACATCAGAATGATTTGATTAAGGGCGGTTCCTTGGATAATGCAATTGTGATTGCTGATAGACGTGTAGAGGATCAAGAATTGGAGCGATTAGCGGGTATTTTTCAGCAGCCGAAGGTGAGTGTGAGTGAAGAAG
>JAHDDN010000225.1 GCA_020629335.1 Chitinophagales bacterium
TGCGGGGACGAGGCAATTGATTAACATCCCAAGACAAACCTTTTAAATCACGAATATATTTCAATAAAGCAGACAAATTACTAGCGTGTAGCGATGAGCGCATAGTTTTTTGCTATTCGGGAGGGTGTTTGCTTAGGTCGGAATGATTTTGTGGGCGCAAGTTCGGGGCATAGATCACTGGGCGCTGACGCACTCGTGATGACAGATTTATTAGCGATAAGCGCTTATTGTGTAGTTTTTTGCTCATCGCTCATCACTATGCACTCATCGCTATTTTTGGCTTAGGGATGGTAGTGGTATGTGGCGTATATGGCCTGACTTACGGAACTTAGCTGGACGCAGGCTTGCCACGCAGTGGAAGACAAGTACAGCTTAGTGGAGTAGGAAGGACATAGCCACATAAGAACGGACAGCCCGACGGATGCGCTTCGCTTGCAATGTGTAATGCGTAATGATTAATGCGTAATGTTTGGTTTCTGCTGCGCACTTTGCTCTTATGAGCGCAGGCGGAAGCCCCAAAAAATAAGATTCTATTTGCTAAGAAGAATAAATCTTGAAAAAATGGGGATAAAAACCAAAGCTTATATTACTTTACTTAAGTAGGTAGATGGACAGAATTACTCTTAATTACAACTGGCTCTTTTTCACTTATGCTACGTTATTTTTATCAGCCATAGCACGTTATGCCTTCAAAAAATGCCTTACCTAAGAAAAGCCCCTTAGTCAAAAGATAATTTAATTTTGTCCACTTACTTACCTCTTTAAAACAACTATTTCACCTCTTGAGTTTTGATCAGGAAATTTCAAAATGCCAATATACTTGTTATAAAAACCAAGCAATTTTCCTACAAAACCGAATGGAGCAATTTCATAAACAGTTGAAATATGCTCAAATTTATCATTCCAAATCAATAGATCGTCATTGATGATCAATGAGAAATATTTTCCATTCTCCCAAAAAGCAATGTCCTTAATTTTGTGCCCTCTATTCTTCAAGTACTTGACTCCCTTTACTTCATAAATTAAGGCATCGGGCATTTTTTTTAAATAGGCTGCATTGGGGATTAGCTCTACTCTCTTTTTATCTGGCAGTGTCCAAGCGACATATTTGCCATGATCAGCGCCTGCAATGATATACTTTTCATTGGGCGAAAATTTTGCGGGATAAACCCCAAAATTGTGATTAATGTCATTGTAATATTGCTCCTTATAATTTTTCATATAAGTTGTATGTCCCCATAAAACATCATGGTTCATTGTTTCTAAATCAAACAGTTTTGATTTCACGTAGTAGAAAAAAGTAAATAGATATTTATTCGAAGGGGAAATAGCATGGTAATTATTTAGGTACCAAAGTCCTCCTGTATCGTTCACATTATTATCCTTTAGTTGAGCGATCTCATTGCCATCATAATCAATAATAGAAATATAACTGGAATACTTATAGAGGAGAATCCATTGTTTTTTGATGATTATGTCTAAGGGCCTTAATGTTACGGCTAACTTTTTGACTAGGTTGTAAGTTTTGTCATAAAACACCACATAACTTTCCTTTTCATATATGGCATAAGCTATAAATCGCTCTGCTTTTTCATCATATCTAATTGGTATGGAAAAATGAGATCCCAAGGGCTTATTTTTTGAACCTGCATCGGGAAGTTCTAATTTAAAACAGTCTAAATCCTGATTGATTAAATATTGATTGGCAAAGAATAAGTTACAATTTCCAAGATAACCAACATGAACTTCACGAGTATGAGTTTTGCCTTGCGTATCTAACTCCAATTCCAGTAATAATGTCCCATCATTTTCCCAAATAGTAATAAATCCGTCTTTAGTATTTCGATCTTTATGGCCAACGATTAAGCGGCCTGATGGAGATATACAAAATGAGTTGATTCGTCTTGAAGGTTTTGGTAAAGAAAAAACTTCCTTGAATTTCAAATTGGTTTCTGGAAAATCTATTTCAATATTTTGAAAGGAGGACGTAATCGCTAAAGGTTTGGGAATTTCGAAATCAAGGTCAAAGAATTGCTTTCCGCCCTTTGCTATGTTTTTAATCATATTAATGGCCCCTGGATGATCTTGCCCTTTTTCACTTCTATATTTATTCAGTCTTTGGCTTAGTGTATCGTAAATCAAGTTATACTCGATCTTTGCTTTTTCTAATTCCGCTTGAAAAACCAACAAATTAGCATAGTTAAAGTCTATGATTCTGTCCTTTTTTTTAAACCCTTCAAGATGAGTACAATTATCTTCAATTTTAGTAAGCAGTAATTCAAAGTCATTATCAAAATAGCCTTCTATACTTTTAGCTGCGACACCTCTATTTTTGGCTAAAGCAGTAAGCATATTGCTTTTGAATTGCTGAGAAGGAGTAGGCGTAAAAAAATCAGATGACTCAAAAACATCGAATTGAATTTCCTGATAGCATTTTTCCATCCCTAAGGATTTAACTAAATTGGGTTTAGTCTCAAAATTCGATTCATGCCATTTCTCAAACTTTGAACATTTGATAGTCGTTCGTAAATCAAAATAAAAAAGCAATTTTTCCGACTCCTCTCTATAAACTAAAGAGGGCGTAGATATACTAGGAGTTATACTAACGTCAAAGCCATTAAATTCCTTTACAAATAGCTTTTTTGACTTTTTATAAACGAATCCTTTTTCTAAAAACCTTGGGCTTATATCATTTTCTATTATGACATCAAAAACTCTTCTAAGTGCTTTTTTTCGAAGCATTTAATTCATTTTTTATTTGTTGTTTTTTTGTTGTTTTTTTGGCATTAATTGACTCTTCTACTTCTTTAAGATTCTGTTTTTGGTTTTGTGAATTTTTATAAATTCCACTCATCAAAAGTAAGGGAATGAAAATATAAATAAAACCAATCCCATTCTTTGCAATTCCATAAAGCATAACACCTAATAAAACCCCTATTAATACGGCTGAAATGATTTCATTCTTTTTGATCTTGTTTTCTTCTATCAATAATTCTTCAAGTGTCAATTTGGAGTAATCCTTCTTATCCAACATACTTCTATATTAATTTTTGATTTGTAGTAACAGTCAATATGCATTTAAATCCTTAGGGATAAAACATAGATAAACGTCCATTTTGAGGTCATCCCTTGCGTAAATATAAACAAATTTATTAAAGACAAAAAGTCTATTGGCGGCTTTTCCTAATAGATAAGGGATGAAGCCTAAATACAGTTACGTTTTGACTTCATCCCTAAACTTAAAAAACTTTTCAAGAAGATCGAACTAATTATTTAGCCACGATTATTTTTGTTACTACAAATTGCTTTGAATTTAAATCGACTAATTTCAAGAGGTAAGTTCCATTTTGGAATTCTTTCATAGAAATATCCGTTATGTTTTTTTGTTTTAAAACTAATTGGCCTGCTTCATTAAACAGATTGATTTCAAAATTTAAGTTATTAGCTCCAGAAATATTTAATCGCTCAGAAACAGGATTAGGGTATATATTGATAATCGAATTTCCGATTTCGTGAGTTGAGGTCATCGAAAGTTCTCCATCACAATCTTCATCTATATCATTATCAGGAATCTCCTCAGCATCTGGATTAATTGTTGCGTTGTCATCATTGCAATCGTCTGCTAATAAAAAGCCATCTTCGTCTAAGTCATCATCTAAGGTTTGTGGATTGCAATCATCATCTATGCCATTATAAGTTAGCTCGGACTGATTGGGATTAATTTCTGCGTTTTCGTCATTACAATCGTCTGCTAATAAAAAGCCATCTTGATCTAAGTCATCGTCTAAGGTTTGTGGATTGCAATCATCATCTATGCCATTATAAGCTATCTCTGACTGGTTTGGGTTAATTGCCGCATTAGTATCATCGCAGTCCTCATTAAAATCATAGCCATCTCCGTCCATGTCCTTAGGAATACAAGATATTGAAAATATCCCATTACCTACATTATTAATAATTTCACTGCAACTTGTAGCATCACGAATTACAATCAAAGAACTCGTATAAAAAGGAGGATTCGGTTCAAAAATAAAATCAAGGCTACATCCTTCTGTCGTAGCAATTAGTTCACCAACAGGGCCATTAGGCGCATTAGAGTAATCACTATATTGATAAACAGAAATAGACATTGGCCATTTAGTAGGCTTATATCCATCACAAATATCTATCCGAAAGCCCGTATTAGTGAATGGGAAAGCCGACGAGAAAGCTTGATTGGGATAGACCAAGAATGGATGATAACTATTAGAAATACTATCACAGCCGCTTGTCAAGGCCATTTGCAAATAGGCTTCATCTACTGTTCCTGTAAAAGTTGGACATTCTGGATTTAATTCATCTGAGCCATTACAATTCTCATCGACCCCATTATTTTCTATTTCTTGCGCACCTGGATATATCTGATTATTTTGGTCATCACAATCTTCTGCTAAAACATAACCGTCATTGTCCAAATCATCGTCAAGTGTCGCAGGGTTGCAATCGTCATCTATGCCATTATATGGAATTTCAATTGTTGAAGAATTTACCTGACTATTCGTATCATCACAATCTTCTCCGATCGGAAAGCCATCATTATCACTATCAACTAATTCGTTTAGCATAGATGCTGATATGCTTGTTCCTTTCCCTGTACTTTCATTATAATAAGATCCACTTAGTGTTTCTTCTAATTTCTCTGCCTTGACCAAATACTCAATTTCTCCCAAAGTAGGAATATTGTCATCCAAAAAATTAGGGGTTCCAACAGCTGTTGAACCTATTTTTACAAAAGCCAAATCTGATTCATATTTTCTATAGATATTGTATCGAAGAATATCGGTCAACACACTAGGTTCTTGCCAATCAATTATAACTCCAGCATCTGTATATTCAACATTTACATTTGAAACGGGGTGTACAGTATTCATTCTCAGTGTTGGATCTCCTAATAAAGTAATATGTGGCATTTGAGCATATGAACTTCCTACTAAGAGTGTATCCATACTTCCATCAGGATTATTAGCTGCTGATATACTAATTGAATAGATTCCATCATCATTATGAGACAATTTAGTTTGTGCGCCAATATTAGTTCCTAAACCCATGTGAAAAAATGACCAATTTGGACGTGCTCCCCAACAACTCGTTAAAATACTTCCTGAGCCTAAAGATGATCTTAGAAAATTATTACTTGTCCGCCAATCACCAAAGTAACTACCAAAAAGCATGGTAAATACTCCTTGTAGTGAATCTGTTGTCATCTGGCTGGTATTAGAGATACCAGCAGCTCCAGTGTAATTACCAGAACCCGCACCAAAAGACCAAATATAACTATCATTCAAAAGAGAATCTCGATATCCTTCGTATTGTATACTATCTGTCCCTAATAATATTGCAAAGTCTCTGCGTGCATTTAGGTCATATCCGTCATTAAAATTTTCTTGAATGACCGCCTGCATTTTCGGTGTAAAGTGCTTATTACGGAAAGCATGATTTTTATCAAAGTATTGCTGATATAACTCTATTTCACTTTCTGTAAAGGCTGGCATATCGTGAAAATCCAATCTCCCAATTTGAAGTTCCATTTCTTTATAGGTCGAGCCATATTCTGCTATAGTATCTAACTGAAAATCAAAATAACCTCCAGCCTTCCAAGTGGTACTTAATCCTCCATAATACGCATCTGCAGCCCAATAATTATGGTCACTATGACCATCTGGCGATCCTAAAACTGCGTTGATTGGTATAGCGATACGGCCCAAGAGAAACAGTGCTTCCAGTCCTTCTTCCTGATGATACTCATCCATTACAATCCCACGAATTTCTTTCATAGGAGTATCCTCACTAAGATTGATTTGTTCCACTGCCCAACCGTCTCCAATCACATCTTCTTTCCATCGTTCTATTTTTTCAGACAAGGCATCTGCAATATCATTTTCAACCAATAGCAGTAAGCGGCCTCGATAAATCGGGCTTGGAATTTCATGACCGGCATAAACATTGGCATATTGCAACAAATTATCATAACCGATTTCTGGACCGAAAGAACTTATTTGGTACTCATAAGCTTTTCCAAGCTCAGAACCAGTATCAACGAATTGTGTATCGCTGAAACTGCTGTCAATAACCGTCCATTCTTCTTCTTCCAATGCCTTTCGCTTGATGCTGAATTCAATATCTAATGGTTCAGGCCAATTGAGCACTGTAAATCCTGTATTTGCTTCTTGAGTTACAAAAACAGAATTCACTGGATCAGTTTGGGCTAATGCTACTTGATGAAAGAGTAACAATAGGAAAATAACTGTACTTGAATTGATAATAAGGTTTTGCATAGTGAGATTTCTCTTTTTAGGTTTAGGAATAAAAATAGCAAGTATTAAGTAATGAGTATGGAAAAATCATAAAACAAGGCAGTGTCACCTCCACAACACTGCCTTAATAAAATGAATCCGTTTAGTCATAAAATGATAAAAAAAGGAAGCACAGCCTTCACAACACCGCCTTATTATAGGGAATACTAAGGGCCTTAATGGCTTATTATTTAATTTTAATAAATCTATCTACTACTTTTCCAAAGTTTGTATTGAATTGATAGATATAATTAGCTTCTGGTAAAGAAGAAATATCATACTGAAGCTGATGATGTCCTTTTGATAAATTAGATTCTTCAAAACGTTTCATCAATCTTCCATATTCGTCATAAATATCCACTACAGCCCATTTCGCTGCTTGAGATAATTGTAAATCCAAATGAAGTTGGTTATTCGCAATAGGATTAGGATAGGCATTCATACTTAGGCTATTGGATACATTAACTGCCGTATTATGAAAGGCTAAATTAACTGTTGTAATAGTTTTATCCCCTGAAAAATTAATTATTGTGTTAGCAGTAATGCCATTCGCTATAAATTGAAGTTCATCTCCTTCTTGCAAGCCTTCTATCACATCGTCTGTCAATAGATCATCTCCATATATAGCTTGCGTCATTAAGTGACCATCAGCCATTACAATAAATGAAATAATTGTTTCTCCATTGCTTTGCACAATGACCTCCTCCCCTTCTGCTAAATCACAACTTCCATTAATGAAACTAAATACATTCGTCAGATTAGTATTTACTTCATTATTTCCGCCCATTGTAGCTTCATCAGCTTTTAGCCAGTAGCCGCTTCCATTTTCTACTTCCACGAGTGTATTATTAATAGCGTTAGGCGCAAAGTATAAATACTCCGAATCAAAGCCTATCAAGTTTACCAGATTATCATTATTGATTAAATCGTCAAAATAAATTTCAGGTGTATAAGAATAATCAGTAGTAAAGCCTATCAAATTCCAACCTGTGTCTAATGGCTTTAAATTATCAGAGTTTAAAGGTATACCTTCTATGGTTAGTGCATCCTCCTCTCCTACTTTTACCCAATAAGCAAAGCCTTCTTCTATGTGAGATAATGTATTGAAGGATGCTAATCCATTAGGGCTATATATTTTAGCTCCATTATCATAGCCCACTATATACTCTAAATTATTGGTTTTTAGATTGGCAAAAACAGATGATACAGAAAGATCATAAGGAGTTACATCTAAGGCTATAAGATTCCAGCCAGGATTTAGATGGATTACGTCTGTCCCAAAATTGACGCTCATTGTTGAAAATAATTGCCCTTCATTAATAAGACTAAATAGCTCTCCATTTTCATCCATTAAGGTAGCATCCTCTATGACTAACTGAAATTCGTCCTCTTCTTCACTCCACGAACCTACACTTTCCTCCACTACTATGAGCTGCCCTATTGTTCCTCCACCCACAATGCTTTGTCCATCAATATGAGTAATAGCAATATTCAATTTGTTCGTCACTTCATTAAAGTGAGAATGACTTACAACTTCTGTATCTTCAGTACCAAACCAATCACTACTATAAACAAAAGATGCTTCTCCCACTTCCCAACTACCAAAGTCTATCTGCCATGTTACTCCACTAAAGTCTACTTCTGTATCTTCAAGTATCATATCAACATATAATTCACTCGGCACCTCATCATTCGCATCCATCAATAAGAATTCTATGTCATCCGAAAAAACAATATCTCCCTCCACAGAAAGTCCACTAATTGCTGATACATTACCATGCGTCTTACCATAATTCTCCGTAATAGCTTCTAAATCTAAATGGCCAATTAAGCCATTTCCGTCTGCGTCGGAATGTTTATTATTAATATTATTTTGTTCTGAATCCCAGTCAGCAGCAGTTTGTCCTATCCAATTAAAGCTGGCATTTTCACGTATCTCTCCTTCATTTCCAAAGTTAAGTCCCCAATGTAATACGTCATAAGAATTGACGATATTATCATCATTCATATCACCAGCCCAAACACAGTTTTCTGTTTCGGTAATTTCCATTTGATCAGTAGCCGTATTACCACAAATATCTCCAACTACCACTTTATAGGTTCCTGGCAAATTAACCAACACGCTTTCTTGATCTACAGCAAATAAATCACCTTCATAATCCCATAAAATATAGGACATGTCAACCAAATTAGTTGAGAGTGTTATTTCCTCTCCACATCCGATTGTTTGAGTTGAACCTAAATCTACTATCAAAGGGGCACAATCTAACTCTCCAATACAAGTGCAATCCTCCTGGATAATGTCATTAATTGTATTAGCATCGCCATCATTACAAGAATCTCCTATCA
>JAHDDN010000226.1:0-1588 GCA_020629335.1 Chitinophagales bacterium
TTTTCAATAATAAAATACTCTGTCAATTGGAAACAAGGGCTATTTTCATCACAAGGTACTTGATTCCCTTTTCCATCTTCACACATGCTAACTAAACCACAATCAAAAGGAATTTCTGCTACTTGCTTACACGGTGCTGATTCAATAGTTACTTCTATATCTTCACAACAGTGGCCAACACTCACATTAACGATAGCATAGCAACCTTGACCGCAAGCAGTTTGAACCAGACAAAAGGAGTCTTCCCCCATGAAGTTAGCATTTGGAATATATCGGTAGTTATTTCCGTCAAGCTCAACAGTACCAAACTGCGGTGCAACGCCTAATCTTGTATCCTTGCAGTCCGTGCAATCCAAGCATTTAAACTCATTCCATTCTCCATCCTCACATTGACTACCATCCAATTCCAAATCAATATCCTCACAGCAATGACCGACATCAATTGTAACGGTGTAATAACACTTTTCACAATTTGATTTTTCCAATAAGACCGTAAAGGAAACTTTACCAAAAAAATCATTTTCAGGTAAATAAGAAAAATCACCTGTTTGTTCATCAATAGTTAATGTTCCGCTTTCAACATTTTCTAATAAGGTAACACCCTTGCAGCCTTCTACACAAAGAAGGTTATTTCTAAGAGCCTTATTCATTGAGATAGAAAAGTCTTGATCACATTCGGCACATCTACCCACACAAATACAAATAAGCTTTTTAGTATCATACTGTGAGTCTGTACATTTGATATGTACATAAAAACAGTCGTCACCTAAAAAGCCTTCATTTGGAGTATAAGTCATTCCGCCGTCTTCGTCAATTTCGACGGTGCCATTTTTTGGATTATCAGAGATAAATTCTGGGCGCTTACAACAGGCTACTATATCACTTTCAAGAAAAGGAACAAAATTAACGCTGCCGTCTGCATCAACTTCTAATTTAATATCGGGTTCAACTTCATCTTCTCCATGCGGAAGAGGATTAGAAATAATATATTCCTCAGCTACTTCCGCACTAACATTTGTTAAATTGCTAGTGGCTGAAGTAGTGTTGATACTTCCGCTACTATTAGATGAGTAATAGTCAGAATATTTATTATTGTTGTACATTATCGTCTGTATTTTGTAGATCGTTTTTTTTCTTACAAGAACATGGTTTAGCTAAAAACTTTTTGTAAACGACTATGCCTATAATTGCCATAATCACTAAACCAATGAAGTATTTATTTTTGCTATTCATCTCACTATCTTTTTTTAAGAAACCAAAGAATGATTAACACTACAATTATCAAGATTAAACTTTGATACTTATCCAAAAAAGTTCTAAGCTTGATATTCCCTGGTGAATAAGCACCAGTTCCCGTTATTTTATCTTTTTTCAAGCTAGTAGTTGCATTCGTAGCTTCTAATCCATTATCAAACATATTACCTGTCGTTTCTTCATAAGGTATACCATGATTTTGCAGCATATAAATACCTAAATTATGCAGCCAATTAGCATTGTAATATGGGCTATCCTCTGCAAAAGGTAAATGATTTGGGACATTTTGACCTACGAATACAGAATCAAAAAATTTCAAATCATTCATAGGATT
>JAHDDN010000226.1:1688-8660 GCA_020629335.1 Chitinophagales bacterium
GATTGAATCGTCATCATTTTATCTAAGTCTCACAAATCGTGTGCGTCTAAAAAAAGCATTACGCCAAAACTTAGGCGCACTATCTGGTTCTGGATCACTCATGGAGTTATTGCGCATCATACGCCCCATCATAGCCCCAGAAACGAAGCTCAAAGCAAACCAGATAAATACGATTAGAATAATTAATTTAAAAGCTTGGTCAAATTTCATATTATTGATTTTATCGCACTACTGGATTGGCTGGAATCTGCATAGTCTCTTTCATTTTTTGGATTTCGTATCGTTTTTTCAAACGCATAATTAAGAAAAAACCATAATAAGCCCCAACAATGACAATGGCAGCAAGAACAGCTATTTTATAAGCTCTATCTAATTTCATTTTTCTACTTTTTCTTAGGACAAGTCGGGCATGGTTTTTTTCCAGACTTTGCGGCACTTAATTTATTCAATCGACACTCAGCACAGCATACAGCACCGAAGTCTTCAGCTAAATTAGCAGCGATAATTAAATGATTTTGTGTAGGTCTGGTTCCTTTCTCTAACTTCATTCGACTGTCTACCCGATAGCCTAAGAATTGGTTGTTTTTCGTATAGACTGAAGTCTTCACTAACTCTGCTGTTTTCGCATGATGAACAGCGCCACCCAAAATAAAAGACTGAGAGCTTTGCTTACTTTTAAGTGAGTGAGCCACTACTAATTTATGAGGTGTCTTTGCTTTAGGCTCTGCCTTTAGTTGCAAATTGTGACGATTAAAAGTTGCTTGTTTGATCTTGATAGCAGGTTTGCCTGCTAAACTTGACACTTGATAAAATTGCCCTCCTTTTAAGGTCACTGTATCAAAAGATTCTCCTTTCACAAAAATCTCCAAGGTGGCGCTGTTGACACTTTTTGAAGTGTTCACGTATAGCTCACCTTTAGCAAAGTTGATTTCAAAAGGCACATCCTCAAACAATGTTTTATTGATTGTTTTTTCATCACTAATCTTATTAGTAGTTTTGGCCTTTTCATGTATCGTCTTTCCTGACTTCCTCACTGTCAAATTCGCTACTTGAACTATTTGTGTTGTAGTTGTTGCTGTTGGAACTTTTCTTTTTTGAATTGGTTTCAATGCTATTTTTTTTTGAATTTAAAAAGACTGTTAGATACTGAATAAGTGCGATTAGTAGTAGAGCAAACAAGCCGCCCAACACATTACCAAAGGGATTAGCCCCTTCTAGAAATCGGGCAATAAAATCCTGAATACTGAGGAAGAATTTGCCACCAAAAAGCGCACCTACTAAAACACCTATACTATTGATTCTATCCACTATGCTATTTAATTTTTTTAGCTGCATATACCGCAGCAAAAACAACCAGGAATAGCATTACACCTATTTTGATTATCGTTTCAGTTTCAATACCAATTTGCGGATTTAAAATATCCGAAACGGTGTCTAAGGTGTCGTTAAATCCTGACATATTTTTTTATGATTAAAGGCGAAAATAAAAGCAGCACAACAAGTAATATTTTGCCGTATAGCTCATATTTCGGATTACTTAAAAATCTGTTCGTTGCTAAAATATCATCTTCTCTCCCCTGCCCTAATGCTAATTTTGCATTCATTAAAAATTCAAAAAAAGCATCTTGAGCTGTTTCACTTGCTTGTGTAATAATGCTCCCACTGCTTTGCACTTCGTTGGTTGAATAATTACCACTTTCAGTTATAACAGGGACTTTATTTCTCCATGATGGAGAGCGATTATCAATTACCTTAATCGGTCCCGCCGTTGCTATATGTATGAAATTGCCTCCTGCGCCTCCGTACATAATAAATTCACGTCCTCCTAATCGTACCAACTCATCGAAAATTGGCCCTCTGGTAGAAATATCATAAAAGAGTGCAATTAAGACGGCTTCTTCATTCTGTATCCAATTGTAATCACAAGCGTGACCACTTAAGTGGTGGCTTGTTTCACTTGATCCTGGCTGATTGGCATTGTATGCATAAGACCGATAAGTCGAAAAACGAGATTTACCATTTGTAAGCATTCCGCCCATAGGTTGCCCAAAGTGCGTCCTTAAATATTCGCCTATTTGTATCAAGCGATCATCTAAGGGATGCGAAGCAGGAGCAGGCCGCTCATTGGTAAAAAATTCTTTCACCTTGAAGTGGGGTGAAAGTGATTCTTCCCATTGATCCTTATAAAGGGTTATTATTGCCACCTTCCGCTAATAGTTTTGATTCATTGAGTTTCATAGTCAAGTAATTACCTGCTACAACACCCGCCGCAATGACGAACATAGCGACAATAAAAACCATCCAATTAATACGATTATTTGTTACGAGATTCATGTTTGTTTTTTCTTTAGAAGACTATACTTTCAATTTTCTGTAATGCTTGATTGCGTATATCACAATAGACAAGCGGTCCAATATCCACAGGTGAACAGAATTCACCACTAATTGTCTTATGTAAATTTTCCCATTGAAATGGCCATTGCCCTTCACCTAAATATAATTCACTCCACCGATTATATACGGCTGCCACCTGATCCAATGTTAAAGCATTAAACTTCGATAATTCCTCGTTGAGAGAGTACCCAAATCCAAAGCCTGAGATTGAATTGTAAATGCCGTTTACGATCTCATCAGGAGACCACATCACTGGAATACCTGAACCACTGTTAGGTAAATCTACATACGGTGGTTTACCTCCTTTTTTGTCTCTTTTCAAAACGATAATTAATACCGTAATGACGACTAAAAAAGCTAGTGTAATTAGTGCATTTTCTTTATTGAGATACTTAGCCTGCACGTCTCATTGATAATGGAGGAACATAACCACGACGAGCGCCGCCAAAGAATCCAGCAGGAGGGTTATTACTTGAACCATCACCAGTAATATCTGGTAAGTTGCTTAAAATATTCCCACCACCGTTGTTTTTACGCATATTCATATACCATACAGCTGCTACAGCCAATAGAATAAGAATTACAGGCGTTGAAGTCAATATATTTATAAGTCCGTTTGATTTTCTTGCTGCCACGTTATTATTATTTTTTTGATTGAAAATAGAAGAATACTAATGCTGCAAACATTAGCAACATCATCAAATAAATTGGAGTATTATTTTGAGCAGGAATGATAATATCTGGTTGTTGAGCTGGACCACTATTCGTACCTAAAATACTGGATAAAATAGTTCCTACCCCATTCCCAAAGTTAACCCACCACGTCCCGTCACCAGCAACGCCTTGATAATTTCCGCTACCCAAACTAAGCCCCTCTTTAACCCATATTTGGTTAACTCTACCCGTTGCACTTGGATTATAAGGAACATTAGAAAGAGCCGCTAAAACCACATTAGACTGTCCATTTTGCAAGTAAGAAACCAACAAATTGTATAAGTCTGCTGTATGCTTTGGGGCTGTCTCTGGTGTTAAATAACCCGCTCCGATTAGATTTTGCGAAATGGCTTCGCCATTGTTATTAACAGCGAAGTCCAACAAAAAATAAGGATTAGAGCGTAGTGAATTAATAAACTCCTGCTTAGTCAAAACCTATTTTTTAGTAATAGTTATAGATACCGTCGATATCGAATGTATAAACCAAAACTTGGTCTTTAAGAACATCAATTTCGATGGCTGTTAGATCATTCACATAAATTGGATCTTCCAATGTGAGTTGGTGTCTTGTTGTATCTAAATAATCGTTTGGTTCTGCATCAGCCATATTAAAAGGCGATTCCTGAGCAGGTGTAGTATCGTGATTATACTCAAACAAGGTCATTGATTGATCAAATTGCTCTCTTTTTTGCGCCTTAATTCTGAGTCTCCAAAACTTATAAGTAAAACGATTAAAAGTACTCAT
Organism: Chitinophagales bacterium; assembly: GCA_020629335.1. The sequence goes on from JAHDDN010000226.1 coordinate 5,542, forward strand.
GACCAAAGCTAAACGAGCTGTATCGCCTTTAAAATTATTCAAAGAAACTACGACGCCATTAGGCAAAGTTGCAGGAAGCCCTTTAATAGTTTTATGAAAATTCAAATGATCGAAAAGAACAATTCTTGAAACCTCATTTTCTGCATTCGTAGTGTTGATGCAAAAAGACAAAGAGTTTTTAACTTTTTGATCAATAGGAATAATAAGTGAGGAATTACGATTATTTTCAGGGCTTCTAACATGATGTAGATTTTGCCCTAAATAGCCACCACAATTACCCATATTTTGCTGGAATCTGGATTGCTCCAAAATTCGTCCACCTGCACTGGCAGGATTATCAATTAAACCTTTATTTGGCATAACATTTATGTTTAAAAAAAAATATTTCCGATTTACGATTTAGTCACAAAGATGAATCAAGAAGGAGGGAATATCAATAGTTTTCAGAAAATTGAAACGGTCATTTTTTTTAAGAATGTTATTATTCTTTTAAAGCGATTTCAAAAATCAATAACGACCAGAAAAAACAAAAGGCCGTTCAAAAACATGAACGACCTTAAGTATAAGGAGTATAAATAGCTATCTTAGCCGAACGAATTTATAATAATATGGGCTAGCATTTTTATTGACTTTATCAATAGCTGCTTGGACTTTATCAAAATTGACCATTTTACTTTTTTGCGTACTCGTCAATGCACCAGTCTTAGCCGTTTTAAAAACAGCTAAGTGTGTAAAAACATCAACCAAAGCAGGGGGCACTGTTCTAAATCCATGTACCACAAAAAATAAATCTAAGTCTTTATGTCTTCGATTATTGAGTAATTTTTTTTGATACTTCAAAAGCTTGGATTCCCATGTACTTGTAGCATCATCAAAAACGATTAAGGCATCATGTATAAAAGCCCATATAAAATACCAAGTCTTAGTTTCAAACCTAGTTATATTGATACGATAAATTCCATTTTCAAGGCTATCAATAAGGGCTTTATCTGACACATTGATTTCTTTAAAGTTTCGGGTCTTCTCATCCATTGAAAAAGAGTCCACGATAAAGACTTTTCTTTTCTTCGCTTGTTTTTCAAGCAGTTTTAATAGCTGTGTTGTTTTACCCGTTCCATTTGTGCCAACGATGAGCGTAAAAGTAGCAGGGCGATAATTTACTTTAGTTTTTTTAGGCCGCTTCGTCTTGCTCTTTCTCCCTCTCTTTTGCTTCACCATTTCCTGAACGTTTTTTTGGTTTCATAAAAATAGTTTTGGTAGTATCATTAATACCTTTTTTCGATCCATCTGCGGTCACTACTAATAAGCGCAACCAAGGTGACATATGAGTATCATCAATACCATATTCTTGTAAAATCTCAGCGAAAATCTCAGCACATTGAGAAATATGTGATTTTGGTAGAGAATAGCTTCCTGGTGTGATTCGATTAATAAGAGAAAACAGAAAATCAACAATAATAGACCAGAAAAGTGCCATACCATAGCTTAGCAATTTCTTAGCTGCTCCGCTATTGCTGCCTGAACTTGCAGTATGGCTTTGATCCGCTTCAAAATGGGTTGCATCTTCATCGTCGAAAAGATCATCTTCAGCTTGCGGCTCTGTCATATCTATGAACTCGGCTTCCAAGTCTTCGACGTCTATTTCCTCATGTGGCTCAACAGGGGTTAATAGATAATCGCTAAAGCTATCAAAGTCTAATTCGACGTTTTCGTTATCCCTTCTTTTATTTACTGCCATCTTCATTAATTAGTTTGAGTAAATCGGTTAAGGTATACTCATATTTACCTCCTATTTTCTTGTAAGCATTGATAACTTCGTATTCTTCTTGTTTTCCATCTTCCTCAATTACAATTTCTTTAAGGGTTACAAACTCAACGGTAAGTCCCTTATCCGTCTTAGAAATGAGATATGCCGATTTAGTTTCTTTTTTTTCGGGATTAGGCTTAAATGAGTTCAAAAGAAAGCTCAGAGCTTCTTCGACAATTCCAAAAATTTTTTCCTTAGAATATCCTAAAGATTCAAGCGCACTTAAGACCACACCTTCGACCATTTTATTCATATCAATTCGTATTTGTATTCAATTAGATTTCGGTGCCGTTTAGGATGCGCCGTTTTCTTAAGTTTTCCTAATTTTTCAAGTTTATTCAACTTATTCCTAACACGCTGTTGTAAAGCACCTGTAGAGGTTTTATAGACATCTGGTGGAGCTATTTTATCACATAGATCATTAACCCCCAAACCTTTGTTTTTCTCTAAGCAATCAAGCAAAAGAAATACGAGAGATAGTCCATAAAATTTTTCTAAGTCATTCACAAGTAGGAATCAGTTTTGCCATTTATACTATGTATAAGAATGCCAAACGAAAAAACTATAATGAAAAACTTAAGATCAATTTACCCTCAATCAGATATTTTAATTCAAAAAAAACCTAAGAAAAAGACGGCTGGATTTCGCAAATCAGAAAGAGTGGAAATAGAGCTAATTGGAACATTAATAAAGAAAAACTTCTTTACCACTTCCGAGATTGAAAAGCACTTTTTATTAATCGCTCACATACAAAAAGAGTGTACCATCTTAGAAATTCTTAAGGAAATAGAGAATGCCAAAATTCAGCAATACATTAAAGCTATAAACGCCCCTGTTCATTTGAATTTTGACATCAAAAGCTTAGGAAAATTTAAGTTAATGCAGATTATGCCAAGTGGCATGAAAGAAGTCAATATCATATCAATTAAAGACCAAGTAAAAAAGAGAAAAGACCAGGGCAAAACACGATACTTAAATTTAGCTATAGAATTCCTAAATGAAAATGAAGAAATCAAGTTAGCCACGATTAAAGGACAATTAAGAGATAGAGAAAAAACAGACAAAGAAGTCGCTCTTGAAATTTTATCGAAGGACTTAAAAATTTATAAAACCAAGCAAGGAAAGGGAAAGTATTTTTTCAACCAACCAAGCTTTGGAAAATTCCACATAAACATACAAGGAGTGTATAAGAAAGTCTACAAACGAATGATTGATTTTTATGACGAACAAGAAGAATAATGAAAGGAAAGTTTAAAATTAATAATGAAAAAGGAGGCATTGAAATACAATTCAATGGGAGGCCGTCAGAGGC
>JAHDDN010000227.1 GCA_020629335.1 Chitinophagales bacterium
CTTGCTGAATGGCAATGATATCGTATCAAGTGATTCTTTCGCTTCGCTCAGAAAGACATCAACACAATCATATTACGCTTGTTCGGAGAGGACGTTGCGGTGCAACGTCCCTACAGGTTTTGGGTCATAAAAATCTCTCAGACTGCGCAGCAGTCAATCTGACGTCTCACAGTTTGCACAGCAAACAGTCTGATATCTCTATAGACTATCGACCAAAAAACAGCGAACGAAGTGAGTCATCTCTCCGCGAGCAAAGCGAGCAGCCTCTCATCTGACAGCGAAGCGGTCTGACATCTATGGACCATCGACCATGGACCATCGACTATCGACCAGTTGGCGCAGCCAACGAATAACGCAACAGTAAGGCAAACCCCACCACCGTACTAAATGAAAAAACCGAATAAACCAGCGCTGGCTTGATCACATCTTCACTGCCCAAAAGGGTGGCACCGATTAGGAGGGCGAGCATCGTATTTTGCATACCGACCTCTATGCAGATAGTGATGATATTGGGCTTGTCTAAAGAGAAGGCTTTACCGACAGCTAAGGCTAATAATAGACTGAGTAGATGCAAGCCTAAAGTATAAGGCAGTAAGGAAAGGCTTTCTGCTAAGGTGACACCAGCTCCCCCCTCCTCTTCTCCTGCGAATAACTTAATACCAATTACCAAGCCCAAAGCCAATACAGTGACAGGCTTTAGGTAGCGACTTGCTTTCTCGGCAAAATCGTTTTGGTAGTGCTTGACTAGCATTCCTAGGATCGCTGGTACTAAGACGACTAAGAAAATTTGCGCAATGGTGGTGAGATAGGGCAAAGAGAATTGACCACCCCCTAAATCAAAAAATTGAATGGCCATGTTTACCAGTAGTGGGATGGAAATTAGGGTGATGAGACTATTCACACTGGTTAGAGCAATGGATAGGGCGACATTCGCATTCATTAGGTAGCTAATAAAATTAGAGGTGGTGCCGCCTGGACAGGCAGCTAATAATACTAAGCCTACTTGATAGGCTGGTGCTAAACCACTCCAATGACCCACACCAAAGGCTAAGGCTGGCAATAGAATCATCTGTAAGACCAAGCCGATACTCAAGGACTTGGGATAGTAGAAGATATTGATAAAATCTTGAAATCGTAGGGACAGACCGATCCCAAACATGATTAATGCCAATACAAAACTGATCAGTATATCGATAAATGTCATTCTTTTATATAGCTAATGCTTGTTTTCTCTTTAATTACAACTCAAAAGTATTATTTTTACACATTCTTAAGAAATTAAGTAATGATGAAGAAATAAATGAACAAAGATTGACACAGGATTTTTTTCAGCTAAGAAGGCAAAAGCCTGTCCTGTAAGGAACGTAGGCGATGCAGCGCATCGGTGAGGCTTTTTAACGCACTTAGCAGTAAAAAAGACCAGTCAAGATTGAACATTTATTTAAGAATCATTACAAAACAAAAACACAAGAGAATGTTGGAAGTTGTTCGTATGCCTTTGATGAGTGATACTATGACAGAGGGCACCATCGTGGAATGGCACAAGAATGTAGGCGATTCTATCAGTGCTGGAGATGTTTTAGCAGAAATTGAAACTGATAAAGCAACTATGGAGTTTGAAAGCCCTGAAGATGGGGTATTGCTTCATATTGGGCCTAAAGTGGGGGATACTGTCCCTGTGAACGTGATTATTGCGATTATTGGGGATAAGGGAGAAGATTTTCAATCTATTTTGGATGCGGAAGCAAGCGGCAGTTCAGCAGTTAGCGAACCCGCTCCTGAAGTACTAGCTGAAAAACCAGCAGTAGTAGCTCAAAGCGCTCCTACTGTAACTGAAACAGCTCCTATCAAAACGATCACTACCGTACCTGGTGGCCAAACAGCTGCTTCGGAAAATGGTAGCTCTGATAATCGTCTGAAAGCTTCTCCTTTAGCTAAGCGATTAGCCGCTGAAAATAATATCGATTTACACTCGGTGAGTGGATCAGGAGATCATGGTCGTATCATCAAGCGTGATATTGAATCTGTTCTGGCGAATCCTCAAACTCAAGCGGTTGCTCCAGCAGTTGCGCCTGCGGCAACAGCAGCGGTCTATATGCCTTCAGCTCCAGTGGGACAAGATTCTTTCGAGGATGTGCCTTTAAGCAATATGCGTAAGGTTATTGCTCGTCGATTGTCAGAGAGTAAGTTTGGGGCTCCGCATTTCTACTTGACGATTGCCGTGAATATGGATAAGGTTTGGAATGCTCGTAAGAGTATGAATGAGATGTCTCCTGTCAAAATTTCATTTAATGATATTGTGATTAAGGCTTGTGCGATGGCTTTGCGCCACCACCCAGCAGTGAATGCTGATTGGCTGACAGATCGCATCCGTTATAATCATCATGTGCATATTGGTATGGCCGTAGCAGTTGATGATGGCTTGGTGGTACCAGTGATCCGACATGCAGATAACAAATCATTGAGCCAATTGGCCAATGAAACAAATATTGCAGTAGATAAGGCGAAGAATAAAAAATTAAGCCCTGATGAAATGCAAGGCAATACTTTCTCTATCTCTAATTTGGGGATGATGGGTATTGAGGAATTTACGGCTATCATTAATCCGCCAAATGCTTGTATCATGGCGGTTGGTGCGATCCAACAGGAGCCAGTAGTAATAGATGGTGAGTTGAGTGTGGCTAGAATGATGAAGGTGACACTTTCTTGTGATCATCGTGTGGTGGATGGAGCGACAGGGGCTTCTTTCTTACAAACGTTTAAGGCGATGTTAGAGGATCCATTGAGGATTTTAGTATGAGTAAGTTAGTATTTTGGTAGTAAGTATGTTAGTATTTTTTAAACTAATAGACTAACATACTTACTACTAACATACACCAAAAAAAGCGCAAGGGATAGTAGCGGTATGTGGCGTCGAGAGACTGCTTACGAAGCTTAGTGATGTGATGGCTGGCCCGCAGGGCAGACAAACAGCACTTAGCGTAGTAGCAGACGAACAGCCACATAAGAGCGGATAGCCCGACCCATTTTTTGCCATCATTGGGCCGACACACAGGTACGGCCCCTACAAATGATGGCAAAAAATGGGTTGCGCCCAAATAATCAAAATCAAATGGCCCAAAAAGAGCAAAATGTTTCTTTTTGGGCCTTTTTATTAGAAAAAATCATTAATTAATGCCTATAACACTATGAATCCTGTGACTTTCCTACTATTTTTACGAATAAATTAAGCGTACTATTGATATTTATTGAGTCAACAACCATCAATTTATTTTTTACGTTATTAAAGCATATTACCGTGGAAGAGTTACTAATGATGAAGGAAATGGAAACACTAACAAAAGATTTAAAGAAAAAAACAGTTGTGTTAGGCGCATCGACTAATCCAACTAGGTATTCTAATATCGCAGTTAAGCGATTGTTGGGAGCTGGATATGAAGTCGTGCCTATCGGTATTAAAGATGGGGAAATTGCTGGATTGGAGATTGTGAAAGATCGACCTCAATTGGAAGATGTACATACGATTACAATGTATTTGAGCCCTGAAAATCAAGCGGAATATTACGATTATATAGTGAGTTTGAAGCCTAAGCGTATTTTGGTGAATCCTGGTGCGGAAAATTTAGACTTATTAAGCATTGCTCGTGACAATGGTATCGAATTAGAGTTTGCTTGTACCTTGGTACTCCTATCCTCAGAGCAATATTAGGGATTAAACCTTAAATGCCACTCCCTTTTGTACACATTTTATCAACATTGAACTGCATAGTCGTATTATAGCAGTATTATCTATTTTTTGAGCAAGCCTATTGTAAACATCCTTTATTTTTTGTATTTTTGTTTACCAAAAGGCTTTAGATATGCTTCAAAGACTGACAATACAAAATTATGCGCTCATATCCGAACTGGATATTGAGTTCTCTGACCAACTTTCCATTATTACTGGTGAAACGGGTGCTGGTAAATCTATTATCTTAGGGGCCATGTCGCTGATATTAGGTAAGCGAGCGGATGCTAATGCCCTTCATGACAAGAAAAAGAAGTGTATCATTGAAGGTGCATTCGAGATTAAGGACTACCAATTAAAGCAATTTTTCCAAGCGGAAGATTTAGACTACGATCATCATACGATTATCAGAAGAGAAATTACGCCTTCGGGTAAGTCGAGGGCTTTTGTGAATGACACGCCTGTCAAATTAACCACCCTTAAATTATTAACAGAACAATTAGTAAATGTTCATGCGCAGCATCAATCGCTCTTGCTTAATGATCATTTGTATCAATTGGGGATCATTGATACATTGGCTGGACACAAAAAAGAATTGGATAACTATCAAGAGATTTTCTACGACTATCAAGATAATCGGAAGCAGTTGAGCCAATTAATGAATGATAAAGCGACCTTACAACAAGATTTAGATTTCATCGCTTTTCAATTAAATGAATTTAATGAGGCAGAATTGACCACGGCGGATGAGCAAGAAAATTTAGAAAAAGAGGTCAAACAATTAGAGAATGCGGAGTCGATCAAAAAGGCTTTGGTCGAAAGTATTTATATCATTAATGAACAGGATAATTCTATCATCCAACAACTGGATAAAGCGCAAGAAGTATTGCAAGAAAATGCTTCTTATATGCCTAAGTTGGAGGAATTGTCTTATCGACTCAATAGCTTAAATATCGAGCTGAAAGATGTCGCCGCAGAATTGGAAGGTATAGAAGAGGATAGCAGTATGAACGAGTCTCGTATCCATGAGATTCATGCCCGCCTAAATGTATTCTATAAATTACAAAATAAACATCGAGTCAAAACTTTGGGCGATTTATTAATCATCCAAGAAAATTTAGCGAACCGATCTGATAATATTGGTAACTTGGATGAGCGTATCCAAACTTTAGAAAAAACGATTGGTGAGCAAAAAATTACCTTACTCAAAAAAGCACATAAAATATCTCTCAATAGACGTAAGCAGATTCCGATTTTTGAAGCTAAAGTGGGCAAGCTCCTCAAACAAATGGGCATGTCTAATGCGAAGATCAGAGTATATCAAACCAAATACCGATCAGAAGAATTACGCGTGACAGGAATGGATCAAATTGATTTCCTATTTTCAGCGAATAAGGGAATGCCTGAAATTTCTTTACGCAAAGTTGCTTCTGGTGGCGAATTATCACGCCTCGTTCTTGCCATTAAATCGCTAATCGCTGATTCTAAAGCCTTGCCAACTCTTATTTTTGATGAGATTGACACGGGTATTTCAGGAGAAGTGGCACTCAAAGTCGGCAGGATCATGGAGAAATTGGCTCGTAAGCATCAAGTGATTTGTATCACGCACTTACCACAGATTGCCAGCAAAGGAAATGAGCATTTCTTCGTCTACAAAAATAACGCTAAGCGCAAAACAACTTCTCAGGTAAAACGCCTCAGTGAAGAACAAAGAGTAGTAGAAATTGCCAAAATGTTAAGCGGCGATAAACCTGGCGAAATGGCCTTAGCCAATGCCCAAGAATTGTTGGAGGCATAGGACGTTGCAGTGCTTTATGTGGACGTTGCAGTGCAAGGTCCCTACGGGTATTTTGGTAAATGATTTTTATTTTTTGGGCGCATCCCATTTTTTGCCATCATTTGTAGGGGCCGTACCTGTGTGTCGGCCCAATGATGGCAAAAAATGGGTCGGGCTATCCGCTCTTATGTGGCTATTCAGCAGCTACTCCGCTAAGGCGCACTTGTCTGCCTTGCAGGCCAGCCTGCGTCCGCCTAAGCTCCGTAAGCTACTTCATCACGCCACATACCGCTTCTATCCCTTGCGCAAATCCTATTATAAACTTGATTTTATAAGAAATTAAGGCTAAATTGTTATAGAATTTTATTTTTAAAGTATTACTTAACAAGAACTTTCATAAATATGGATATTACCCAATTAGAGAAAAACACGCTTAAAGAAATGATAGTGCTAATCTTAAAAGAAGATAAAGAATTGCTTAAAGAAATTATTAGAGAAGTATTAATAGAGGAAGATCCCAATCAAAGAGCCAGTAAAATAGAAAAAATGATCGATGAGGACTTCGAGAAATACAATGAGGTTTTTAAAGCATTAGCCTAATATGAATTACTTACAGAAAGATCATATTATTCTCATCAATCGAAAAACCTGTTTAAAACATGGCGGGAATTTTATTCCTCCTTTTAATTTTCACAATGAGGAGCCTCTTAATTATTTGATTGATGCTGTCGAGGCAGAAATGTTTGGTGCCCCCTTATACGACGGTATTGATAAGAAAGCCGCATTGTATATGTTTAGCATCATTAGTAATCATGTTTTTCAAGATGGTAATAAAAGAACGGGCTTAGAATCTGCCATTCTCTTTTTAAGGTTAAATGGTGCGAATTTACAAGAGGAACTTGTTCAAGTAAAAACGGAAGATGGCAAATTAATTCCACAAAAAGGCACTAACAGCACTGAAATCTTAATTGAATTTACCTTAGAAGTCGCTGCTGGAAAAATCAGCTTAGAAGAATGTACTTTATGGTTTTCAAAAAACATTATTTGGGAAGACCTTGTTCAATAACATCAATACAAACATTCATCGTTCGTCATTTATAATTCATCATTAAGAACATTATTCATCTTTTATTGTTAAAACGTATTTCATCAACTCATCAAAGCCTTTCGCTTCCTTAAATTTATGATCCCGATAAGCCGTACACAAAAACTGTATCTTAATCGGCTGATCATCATGAAAAAGCTGTTCTATCGTAATATTGCCGAATAATTGCTCGGCTATGTCTTTCCCTATATTGAGTCGATAGCTCGGTTTTAAATAATGCCGCTCTTTGCGTTCTACATGATTTTCTCTTACAAAATTTCGTACATCCGACATATAAGTACGGTACTCCATCTCCAACATCCTCTCCTTTAACCAATCAAAGAAATAGCTAAATTCCAACTTTTCATCTGATTCTCCAAAATGAAAGATAAAACCTGTAGATGCTCTATGATTCAGTAGCATGACGTCAGGGTGATTACTAGCAAGGCCATGATAAGCTTTCATGGATTGCTGGAGCTTCTCTAAAAAAGCATTGTTCTTCCCTTTAGCTTTCCATTGATCGTATGCGTTTACATATGATGCCGCTCGTTTTAATTGCTCTCTCACGATAGGCACATTTGCTTTTTCTTGCTTCTGAAATAGGTCTTTGAAAAATTGCTTTAAATTCACGATATTGTTTGTTTAGCATATTAAACGCACAAACTTGTACTTTGTTGACTAGTAAAATTTGCAGATGGAATACCAATGGAAAAAAATCACGACTCCCCTTCATTTAGACAGCTTGCATCAAGGGAAGGTACTCAAGATACGATTAAATAACAAAGATTTATTCTTGACCTATCATCAAGAGCAGTATTTTGCAGGCGATGCTAAATGTCCTCATGCTGGTGGGCCTTTATATGGTGGAAAGTGTTCTCATGCAGGAACGGTCGTATGTCCGTGGCACCGTTATGAGTTTAGCTTATCTAGTGGTAGAACTACTAATGGGGAAGGTTATTATATCAATACTTATCCTGTTGAGAAAAGGGAGAAAGGGCTCTATGTGGGTTTCCCTATCAAAAAATGGTGGGAGTTTTGGTAGTACTTAAGGAATCCTTATTTAAACACAGAGTATGCAGTATGATATGAATAACATTGCGAAGATTATCAAAGCCGAAAATCTTCGTATTAAAAATAATAGCAAAATCACCCAATTGCTTTTGGATAGTCGTAAGTTAGGCTTAGCTGAGGAAGGTTTGTTTTTTGCCATCAAAGGGCCTACTCATGATGGGCATCACTATATACAGCAATGCTATGAAAAAGGAGTACGCAATTTTGTGGTCCAAGAAAAACCAGACTTAAGGGCTTTTCCTAAGGCCAATTTTTTATTAGTAGATGATAGTGTGACTGCTCTGCAAAAATTAGTGGCTCATCATCGTTCCCAATTTCAGTACCCAGTCATTGGGATTACGGGTAGTAATGGCAAAACGATTATTAAAGAATGGTTATTTCAACTGCTGTGGCAGGATTATGATATTGTGAGAAGTCCTAAGAGTTATAACTCTCAGGTGGGAGTTCCGCTATCGGTATGGGAGATGGATGCTCACCATCAAATGGGTATTTTTGAAGCAGGTATTTCGCAGCTTGGAGAAATGGAACACTTGGCTCCCATCATACAAGCAGACATTGGTATACTCAGCAATATACAGTCTGCCCATGATGAAGGTTTTGATAATCGCACCCAAAAGTTAGTGGAAAAACTTAAATTATTTGACTCAACCAAATGGCTGTTTTATTGTGCAGATCATTTACTCATTCGGTCCTACCTTCATCAACATCCTATCAAAGCGAATACCCTTAGTTGGGGGAAACATACATCCGCTGATTTAAAAATAAAACGATTAAGGAAGAAAGCAGATGGCACCCACTTACTACTACAGTATGGAGAGAAAATATTCCCTCTGCTCCTCCCTTTTTCAGATGAAGCCTCTATAGAAAATGCGCTGCACTGCTGCCTACTACTACTGCATTTAAAATACGATACGAGCATTATTAATGAGCGAATGCAAAAGCTCAATCC
>JAHDDN010000228.1 GCA_020629335.1 Chitinophagales bacterium
GCGCTGCATCGCCTGCATTCCTTACAGGACAGGCTTTCGCCTTGTCTTGATACAAGGAGAAATCGTAAAAGAATACATTGAAGAATGGAACGAAGATATTTTTCTTCAAATTTTTGATGAAAGAGAATTTCAAAAGTATATTAAGCAAACGGATAAAGAGAAAAGGATTCAAGAACGATTATTATCACTAATTAGATTGGTAAGATTTGGAATTTATGCGGAATCAGAAGATTCGTTTGTGACTATGGACTTTGGTTTTGGTTATGAACAAGAAGTAGGATACAGAGACGATATGATAGTTGTTACATTAAATCCAAATTTAGAAATAACGAGTATTTATAGAGAAGGATAATAGATGAAAAAGAAATTAGAAAATATAAAAGCTAGAGATGCTATTTGTTAAAGTTATCAATAAAATCAAAGAATTATTGGATAGGGAATTTCTATCAACAGAAGATGCGATTATAGAAATAATAAACTTATGCAAAATAGAGGATGGTCATAAAGATTGGGAGCAGTTTCTTAATATAGATTATGAAAAAGATAAGGGACGCATGGAGCTTTGGCTAAAGTCTGTTCTTAAAAATGAGCCTATAAAAAAAGAGGTGAATGGACTTTGGTTTGGTCTATTCAATCCAGTAATCGTACATCCTAGTGGAAAAGAGGTGCCATCTTGTGATTTATATATTTCGGGCAATGCTAATTTCGAAAAAGAAAGTTCAGAGTGGGCCGTAAGTCCAACTTATTTTCCTGTCAAACGTTATGCTGAATCTAAAATCCTAGACACTATTTACCAAAAAGCATATCATAGAAAAGATGGATTGAGAGTTAAAGCTGAATATGCATTGTGTCTTGCCTATAGTTCTTTTTTGATTAAAGAACTCATTTTTTATGTTCCTAGGTTGCACCTGTTAAAACATAAAGAAGAAATCGGTCTTATGGTTGGATTTGATTCTGGAGACTTTATTTTTATTGGTATGATTTCTAATGCAGGATTTTCAAGGAAATAGATTGGCTAATAAGGGAAGTATTACCCTGCCATACAAGCTTCGTATCATGAACTAACTACTAATGGTTCAATTTATTAGTTCTTGACAGCCCAAGTTTTGTCTTTTTACGATTCTACTTCGTTATTTTTTCGTTCCGTAGCACTGCTATGGGCCTCAAAAATGCCTTGTATAATCGCAAAAATACTACAACTTAAAGTCAGAAACTTATAAACTGAACCACTAATAGACCAATTACTAACTTACTAAATTGCGTGAGGGATGAAATTGGTATGTGGCGTCGAGAGTCGAAAGAAATTAACATTTCGCTTTTTTACCCTAAAAAGGGGTGTTTTTACCCTGATTTTTTTGGAGACCAACTTATCTTTGTATTTTACGATAATACATTCATTCTTGAAATCATGACTAAGTGTTAGCGCCTATCAAGTAAAATATTATTAAATGAATTTTAGGTCGAAATGGAAGTAAAAAAAATAATCTTCAATAATGAAACCACTAGAATTAATTACTTTGATTTAGTGAATTTGGAGTATGTTTTAAAAAGAAACCCTCAAGACCATAGTCAGTTTGAGCATCACAAAATTGCTTTTTTCGTTATATTATTCATCACCCATCAAGAAGGAAAACACAGTATTAATTATAAAGATTACGATTACGAAAAGGGAAGTGTTTTTACCTTGCGAAAGAATAGTATTCACAAATTTTACCCTACCAAGGCTAAAGGAAAGTTGCTTGTTTTTACGGAAGATTTTGTTATTCGTCATTCAGATAAAACAGAAACTTTAAAATTATTTCAATTATTTAATGAAATGTTAGGTTCGCCTAAAATTCAACTAAATAATAGCGATTTTATCGAAATAAAAAGTCTAATTAATCAAATAGATAAAGAATACTCGGGTATAAATGATAGTCATTCAGTGGAGATAATTAGAAGCTTAACACAGGTTTTAGTACATAAGCTCTTTAGGATAAAGTCTAAGGAGAATGAAAATTTAGAGAAGAATAATTATCAAGTAAAATTTATTTCCCTTCAAGAATTAGTGGAACGGGATTGTTTTAAAAGTAGAAAAGTATCGTACTATGCCCATGAATTGGGGGTGACTTCCAGAACCCTAAATAATTTAACTCAAAGCATTATTGGTAAACGTACGAAATCATTTATTGACGAGATCGCTATTCTTCAAATCAAAAGACTCATAGCTAATTCTCAGCTTTCTCTCACAGAAATCGCCTATGAATCTGGATTTGATGACCCCACTAATTTTTTCAAATATTTTAGAAAAAACACTGGAATTTCTCCTAAGCAGTTTAAAGAAAACTATCAGTAATTAAACATTCCTTTTTTTACCCTAAATATGTTTTTTTTCACCCTATCGTTTTCCAATCCCAACTTACCTTTGTGTTATTCAATGATCAAATTATTGTTACAGATTTCTATGTCATTAAGTAAGTAGAGACAATTTAAAATGAAGAGTAATTCTGCCCATTTACCTACTTCAATATGGTATAGCTTTCAAAAATAAAAAATATGAATAACAAAGAAGCAATAATGGCTTTTTACGAAAAGGCATTGACTGTAAACAATGAAACAAGACCTACCGCAGTCTTAACTCCTCTCATGGCTGAAGGATATAAATCATCCAGTTCAGTAGATGCTAAAGGAGCAGAACAATTGATGGGACAATTAGAGTTTTTTTGGAAAGTTGTTCCTGATCTGAAATGGGAGCCTCAACAAATCATCAATGAAGGAGATGTTTTTATTGTGAGAAGTATAGCAACAGGAACGCCCAATGGCAATTTTATGGGAATGCCAACAGATGGTAGTAAATCCTTTAAAATTATGACCATTGATATGCATACAATGAAAGATGGAAAGTTTGTCAGTACCAATCATGTAGAGGATTGGACGACAGCCATGAAGCAATTAAAGCCAGTTGCTGGAGGTGGCTCAACTGATAAAGGTGGAGACGAAACCATGAAAGTAGCCATGGGCTTTATGGATGCTATGACTAAAGGTGAAATGGAAAAGATGATGGGGCTTATGCATGATGATATGGTTTGGCAAAATGGAGGGGATGAAAGTTTGCCTTGGATAGGTGTTTGGGAAGGCAAACAAGTAATTTTAGAAAAGTTTATGCCGACTTTCGGAGCTAATTTTCAGACGCTAAAATGGGAATCTGATGACGCTATTTCTGGCGGAGATACTGCCGCTTTTTTTGGCCAAATGTCGGGCCTTTTGACTAATTCAAATCAAAAAACTAAAGAATTTACTTGGGCATTACGGGTAAAAGTGAAGGATGGTAAAGTTATACTTTGGAATTGGTTGGAAGATAGCTTTGAGGTTTCCAGAGCTTATCATAACAAATAAAAAAACGTAAAAAAAATTATTATGAGTAAATTAAAAACGATCTTTTTATTTTGCATTTTGGGTTTAGTTGGGATGACACTCGATTCCAATGCTCAAAGTCTCGATGATTATCCTTGGGTCAACCCGATGATTGATCAAGAAAATTGCTGTTTTAACGAGCAGGTTCAACTCTACAGTTTCTTGGGAGTATTCGATTTTATTTATATTTCCAATGATGTAGAATGCGCTGGTGAAGGAGGGACATTATACTATAGTGATGGGACACTTTGGTGTACATCTACTCCAAGCTTTGATTGTTTGGACTATTACTTGCTAAGCTTTGAGGGAGATTTATTCGCTTGTAACCAATCCAGTGACTTGGATTTATTGAGTTCCTATCCTTGGTTAAGTACTAGTATAAATGAAGAGGATTGCTGCGCTAATAATACAGTTACTTTATATGAAAGCGACTTAGGTCATGAGTATATATTGGTTTCACCTGATCCTAATTGCTCTACAGCAAATGAAAAGTTTTATGCAGGTACAGGAGAATTATATTGTGAAAGTGGTCCTAATAACGATTGCGTTACGCTATATGGTTTTTCTGATATGGATATAGTATCGGTATGGAATTGTGGAGAAGGCGGAGGCGAAGATAATACTGGACTTCCTGAAGGAGCAGACATCACACTAAGAAACACCTTACAAGATTCAGGAGAGCCAGAGGTTACTTACCCAAGTTTATTTGGTCAACCCGACGATGCTTATGATGAGTTTGCAAGCCTTTCCAATACAGAGATAGAGTTTGCGACTGCTTTAGCTCAAGCAGGTACGCCAGCGGGTGATATCAGTGGTTTATACGAAATTGACTTAACAGAATCCAGTATTGAATTTACAGTGTTGCCAGATGAAACTGATCCATTTTGGGTAAATGTGTTTGGACTATTTCCAGAAGGTAAAGTGGATAGATATTATTTTACTTTTTCCGAGCCACACAATATCACCCATTTTAGCAGTGATAATCCTAATTTAAATCTTAGAATTGATTCTGAAACAGTGATTGTCGTAGAGCTAATGGAAGGCTATGATCTTCAACCAGGAGTATCATTTACTGTAGACTTAAACCCACCTCCTTCAATTGTAGTGGAAGTAACTTTATTTGATCTAAATGAAGGAGTTGATCCTGCTGTTTTTCAAGCAAGAGACGCAGAGATTGAGGCGGACTTTGCCAGCTTACAACCAGGATTCCTAAAACGAATGAGTGGAGTGGATGCTAATGGTCAGTACGTAGTGATGGTTTTATGGGAAACATTAGCCGATGCTGATGCTTCAATTGCCGCCTTTGGAATGGATCCAACGGTTGGTGATTATTTCGCAATGATTGATGGAAGCACTTTTAGTGCAGAAAGATATACGACCTTTGGAATCCCAGACTTCAACTTTAATTTAATAGAGAATAATGTGATCGAAATCACCACATTCAATATAAATGATGATGTAGATCCTGAAGAATTTATAGCTCGTGATGCAGAGATTGAGGATGAATTTGCCAGCTTACAGCCAGGATTTATTAGACGTACCAGTGGAGTAAATGAAAATGATAAATATGTGGTCATAGTATTCTGGGATGCCTTAGCAGATGCGGATGCTTCCATCGCTGCTTTCGGAATGGACCCAACAGTTGCCGATTATTTTGCAATGATTGATGGTGCTACTTTTGCGGCAGACCGTTATACTATTTTTGGAAATGATCCATTTAGTGAAGGAATCGATATCACTTTAAGAAATACCTTACAAGATCCAGGACAAGCAGAAGTTACTTACCCAAGTTTATTCGGCCAAGCAGATGATGCTTATGATGAGTTTGCAAGCCTTTCCAATACAGAGATAGAGTTTGCGACTGCTTTAGCTCAAGCAGGTACGCCAGCGGGTGATATCAGTGGTTTGTACGAAATTGACTTAACAGAATCCACTATTGAATTTAAGGTGTTACCAGATGAGAGTGATCCATTTTGGGTAAATGTATTTGGACTATTTCCAGCGGAGAAAGTAGATCGATATTACTTCACCTTCTCTGAGCCGCACAATATTACAAGCGCTAGTTCTAATCATGCTTCAGTAGATGTAAGAATTGATTCTGATACTGTAATCGTAGTTGAAATTAGTGAGGGCTATGATCTTCAACCTGGTGGCGGCTTTTTCATCAGCTTCAATGGAGCAGAGGAATTAACAAACGAACAAAAAGCCAGAGCCTTTAATGAAGGCTTGATTAATGGAGATGCTTCAGTTATCAAATGGATTCATAATGATTATATCCAGCATAATCTTGATGTACCAACAGGCAAAGCGCCAATTGCGGGTTTTTATGGAGGAGAGCCAACAGGCATTACAGTAGATATTCATCGCTCATTTGAAGTGGGAGATTATGTATTTGCCCAAACAACCTTAGGAGGAACTTGGGGGCAGTTCTTTGGCTCCAATACTGACAATATCCTCTATGAGGTATGGCGATTTGAAGATGGCTTTGCCGTAGAGCATTGGGATAATATAGTAGCAGTAGTAGATGATATGGACGGTACCACCCAAACCGATGGCGAAGTAACACCAGCTATTAATTTAGAATTAACGGATGCTAATCGAGCCTTATTAGAAGAAATGTCACAAACTCTATTTGTAGATGGCGATTGGACGAATGTAAGTACTTATTTTGATTTGGAAAATTATGTTCAGCATAGTGTAGGAGCAGGAACAGATGGTTCCTTCTTAGCTTCATTGGAAGGTCAAACGGGCGTATCTTTTTATGATGAGGTGAAGTTTATCCACGTATTTGGCAACTTCGGATTAGTGATGTCTCAAGGAGGAGATATTACAGGTCAAGATCCTGAAGGCGATTATGCTTATTATGATTTATTCCGCATGGAAGATGGCAAGATCGTAGAACACTGGGATGCGATTCAATTCATCAAGCCAGAATCAGAGTGGGCACATGATAATGGAAAGTGGTAAGATGATAAACAATCATTAGAAACAATTCGGGTAAAATTTCCTACCATAATAAATATTAGCCAATGCAAAATTAATTGCATTGGCTTTTTTTATTTTTTTATGAATACTTGCTAACTTGTAGGAATGTTTCACAAACCCTACTCCACTAATAACTCAATGACTCATACAGTGAAATCAGCTGCTATGATTTCATTATTCCTAATGTTGTTTTTTATTGCTTTTGAGCCATTCGGACTGGATGATATTCCTCGCTCAGAAAGCATCATGCTTGCTTTGGTCTATGGAGCACTCAATTTTTCAATCATTGTCATAGTTCAAGCTTTATTATTGGGTGTTTTTCCTCGATTCATGTTAGAAGATACCTGGACAATAGGGAAGGAGGTATTGAAGTATTTATTGCTGTTTTTCTGTATAACGATAGCCCTTTTATTAGTTAATGCCTGGTATTTAGGAATCAATTTGAAGCCGATCAACTTCCTTTCAGTCTTTATAAACGTATTATTGCTTGCCTCCTTACCAGTTGCAGGAGCAATTGCATACAACTACAATAAGAAGCTGAAAATCAGTCTGAAAGAAGCCCAGAAGCTCAACCAACAAATTAATACAAGCAATGAAACACAAGCCGCAGAACAGCCAGCTCAAGTACAAAGTATTACTATCCAATCCGATAATCAAAGCGAAAGTTTCGACTTAATAGCTGATGATTTCCTCTATGCTGAAAGTGCCTCCAATTATATTGATGTTTTTTATCTGAAAGAGGGCCAAAAAACCCAGAAAACCATCAGAAGCAGTCTGAAAAAGATGGAGCAAACTCACGGCCACTTGAAGCAGTTTTCCAGATGCCATCGCACCTACATCGTCAATCTTAATCAAGTGGCCTCATTCGAGGGAAATTCCAGAGGCTATACCATCAGCTTAGTAGATGACTTGGGCTCCATCCCTGTATCCAGAGGCTATATTGAAAAGATCAAAACCACCATCGGAAAATCCTAATATTTAGAAATTTTTATTTGATTCATTTAAAAGTCTCCACATGGATCATTAATACGTTTCCATTGGTTCCTGTCATAAGTCTCTTACAGTTATTTGCAGGATTTTTGCGATTAGACAAGGCATTTTGCCCCTTCCCATTCATCCCAAAACCTACTGTTTATCCCATTTTCTACCCAATTATCCCATTTTTGCCCCCTCAATCCCTTTCGCTTGAAATAGTAGTAAATGATGCCTAAAATTGCACTGTGCAATCAAGCAAACAACATAAAACATCAAGCCATGAAAAATCAAACAATCAATTGGAAATCAGTCGCCCTTTACTTTCTATTAGCAGTCGTATTAATCGCTCCCTTTCGAATACATACTTTGCAACCCGAATGGCTTCAGGCAGAAAATATCCCCCTAATTTTAATGAAAATGAAGGGCTGGTTAACGGGTTTTAGTCCTGCTTTAGCCGCCATCATTACGATATACTTGTTCAAACAATCACACCAAAAAACTGTCAGTTTCTTAGGCAATCGAAAAAGCATCAATTTTCTGATGATGATCGTTCCATGGATCGTCTTAAGCATCATCGGGTTCAGCAATGATTTAGGGATCAACAGACAGCTCTACGGATTCGTCAATGGCGGTATCATCTTGATATATGCCCTATTAGAAGAAAAAGGCTGGCGAGGCTTCTTAATAGATGCCTTAGTTCCCAGCTCAAAAATCAAAAAAGCACTCATCATCGGTAGCCTTTGGTATCTATGGCATTTGACCCTATTAAATCGTTCCGCCTTCACGATGGACATCATTCAGCAAGAATTGATGTTTTGGGGCATCATGATAGTAGGAAGTTACTTCATCAATGACTTGACCATGAAAACGAAATCTTACGGGGCCGCCGCTGGCCTACACATGCTCTTCAATGTAGTCACCGCCCTAAAAGGGGCTACTTCTAATGAAAAAATAGCCTTCCTAATCATTGCGTTTGGGCTTATTATTAGCATAGATCGCTTTCTTAATGCAGAAACGAAGGTGCGTGATTAGTTAAGTGGTGTGTTAGATGATTGGTGTATTAGTTGTTAGTTGAATCGTGTATTAGTGTATTGGTTTCCTACCTAATCAACTAATAACTATTTAACTAAATTTGGGGCTTCCCCATTTCTATTTTTCATTCGTCAGTAGGGGCGCTACCCATAGCCGTCAGTTTTAGGAAAAAAGAAAAGGAATTAAGATTTTGAGAGAT
>JAHDDN010000229.1 GCA_020629335.1 Chitinophagales bacterium
TAAGAGCAAGTGAACTAATAATAGTATGATAATACAAAAAGACTTCTTCATTATTTAAATTTGATACAATTAGAGCAAATAATAAAGTCTAATATATTAAGCTGCTTGCCCTAAAACCTATTAATAGGATTTTTTATTTTTATTGGGGGCTTCCCCAATTATTTTTTGGGCCAGCGGTCGGATCTATGTGTCCGCCTCTACAATGACTGGCCCAAAAAATAATCGGGTCGGGCTGTTCGTTCTTATGCACCTATGCCACCCCTACTACGCTAAGTGCTGCTTGTCTGCTAAAGCCAGCCATCGCATCACTAAGCTTCGTAAGGCGTGTCATTGACGGTGCATACCACTGCCATCCCTAAGCCAATCCTTACAGCGGATTATTATCTATTGTAAGCATTTCGTGTACTTGCATGCCTTTTTGATAGAGCCTTGATATGCTAGTAGTATCTAGTAACCAATCAAAACGATAGAAAAGCATATAGAAGTTGATCCCCTCTAAGGTCCAACCTGGCTCAATGGTAAAGAATTTTAAGAATTGATCATTGAGGCTCATTCGGATAAATTCTTCATCCTCTCCTTTTAATTGGTACTGGGTAGAAAACTGAGGATAGCTCGCAAAATCTATATCTTGCATTCCTAGTAGATTTCCTATTTTATGAAAGAAAGTTTCTGGCTCCATCCAAAATTCAGGTAAGCCTAATACTTTAGATTCTACAAAGAAAACGGTTTGCTTAAATGTTCGACTACTCTTACCAGTACTAACAGTGTACTTATAGTCAAAGATGTTTGTTTCTATTTCATTCCAATCGTCTACTTTGCGAATAATATTCGTAATTCTTTTACGCCCTCCTCTACCAAACAAACGAAAATCACTTAACTGACGATGAAGCCCCCACTCATCAGTTGGATAAAATTCCATTCCAAGCCTTTTAGCTACTACTTCCATTTCTTCTTTACGGGTATCCTGATAATTCCAAAACATACATTTTTCTTTTTGAGTGAGCCATTAATATTTGAATGAAGATAAAACATATATTGATACTCGCCAAATTTGAGTTGAAGTGATCACCATTAAAGAACTTTCATTCTACTATTTAGCACCTAAACGTCATTATTTAAATAACAAATTGGGGTTTATACGCAGTCTTTTCAAAAAGGTTTCAAAAAAAATTTAAAAAAAAATCGCCAGATTGAAACCTTTTAATTGAGTCAATCTTTTTTGGTTAAAGTATTTGACCATTAAGCTAATAAATTAGCAGTACCTATTTATAAGAAAAATAAAATTTCATTTATATTCACCAATTATCATAACAAGGCAGTTACTTATTTGAATGAGTGGCGTATAATAATTGTGATTTGCAAATTGCGTTTTTTAATTCTACCTATCATTCAAGCAAAACTCTACTACACACATTAAGCTCATTTTAGATAGGGTATATCCCACAACATACACTATCAATTTCTCTTTTTAATCTATTAATCTAATCTTTAAAATTTACTAAAATGAGTATTTTAACACAATTCGAAAATTTCGCAATCAATACTGATACAGCTCAATCTACTGAAGGTGGATGTTACAGAAGAAGACGTCGTCGTCGTTACTCTGGATGCTATTATACTTACAACAGTTGCTACAACCCATGTGGTACTACGACTGAGGAGCCTAAAGAAGTAACTCCTACTGAGGCTCCTGAGCCAACTCCAACTCCAACTCCAATTCCTCCTGTTTCTGAAGCACCTTCTAGCGAGCCTATTGGTTGCTTAGATCCAGAAACTTGCGGGATCGAAGCTGTATAAGATAAATAATCTTTAAGATTTCAATAAAAAAGCGCTGATGAGCTTCTACTCATCAGCGCTTTTTTTTTATTTTTCGTCTTTGGAGCTAAATATATTTCCCATTGATTTTTCAGGATAAACTATTTTGTGCAATTGAACATATTTGTGCAGCATATTCAACTTTTTGATGTATAATTTTTCATGATCATTTTTAATTTCCTCCTCTGTACCTTGCATGATGGCCACTATTAATAAATAATTGATCTCATTGTCAAGATCTTTTATTTGTACCCCTAAGCCTTCTAATTTTATTCTTGCAGTTTCCTGATCCATTTAGCTAACTTTAATAAATGAAGAACTAAGGTAACTAAAACTTAATTGAAAAAGAAGCGCCATAAAGACCAAAAAAGTAGGTTTGTCCTATAAATAATTGAGTAAAGAGAAAACTCAAGCAAGATGAATAAAATAATTTTATATCTTTGGATAATTGACTCACATTATCTCTACCGATTATGAATGCCACTCAAATAGCGAGTATTCTTATTATATTAATTGCAGTTGTATTAATCTTAGATTTCACTGGCACTCTATTAATACCATTTGTATTAGCCGTATTTATTTGGTTTTTCATTAAAGGGATACGTCAATTTTTTATGCGCTCCGCTATCATTAGAAAATGGGTGCCTACCTGGGTCTTGAATATTGTAGCATCTGCTTTCATTGTGGTATTTGCGATATTAACGGTTAATTTGCTGACAGAAAACATCCAAACTCTTTCCAAGTCTCTAAACATTTATGAAGCTAATATCACTGCTGTTGCTAATAGAATCAACGAAAAACTAAACAGTTTTGAAAATTTTGAAAACTTTGACCTTTTCCAACAAACACAACAATTTGCTGGCACCTTCGATTTTTCTGGTATGCTAACCTCCTTATTTAGTTCGCTGACATCCATCTTCAGTAATGCTTTTACTATCTTATTATATATTCTCTTTTTATTTTTGGAAGAAGCCATTTTTTCTAAAAAGTTGATTGCTTTATACCCTGATAAAGAGCGGTACCAAAGAGTAAGTCACCTCATCAATAGAATAGAAAAATCCATTGAGGATTATATTAGTTTAAAAACCATCGTTAGTATCCTAACTGGTTTTCTCAGCTTTATAGCTCTTTACTTTATAGGCATTGATGCGCCTATTTTTTGGGCATTCATCATATTTGTCTTAAATTTCATTCCCACTATTGGGTCCTTAATAGCTACTTTGTTTCCTGCCTTATTTGCGGTACTACAGTTTGGGGATATTTCCCCTGGTATTTTAACCCTCATTATAGTAGGCGCCATTCAGCTAATTATTGGAAATTTGGTAGAGCCACGGTTAATGGGAAATTCGCTTAATATCAGCGCTTTAGTGGTCCTTATTTCTCTGGCATTTTGGGGATTTCTTTGGGGTATACCTGGTATGATATTGAGTGTACCGATCACTGTTGTGATGATCATCGTATTCTCTGAATTTCCAAGTACTAAGCCTATCGCCATTCTCCTTTCCGAAAATGGCCATGTATAAAGATATAAGTATCATCAGGAAATGACGCATATTTACTCTTGCGACGCTTATTTATTAAATATTGCCAAAACAATGCATGATTTTTGCATATTTTATCATCAGCAGGCTCCAATTATAGCTCAAGACTGTCAAAAATCGTATAAAGCACCGAAATATTAATATATTGAGTACTGTATAAGCGAAATTTAGTTTTAAAAAAAACAAAATATAGCTTATCTTAGTCATCGATTGAATTAAGGGAAGCCTAATATCAATTAAAATCCTTAAAATATCTCAAGCCACACAACTATTTATTAAAAAGTGTCGTTTTGTATAATGATGGAAAACCTTAAGCAAAATCAATCCATTACAACAAACGACCTAATATTTATTAGCATTGGAATGATTAATTAATCAATTGTCATCCCTATAAAATTGAAATCATGAAACAAAAGCTCTTATTCGCAGTAATAGCAATGGGTATGATGGCTTTATATTCTTGTCAACAGGACGGAATTGATATCGCTTATTATACAGATGCAGAATATAGCACCATGTCTAAGCATCTTAACTTACCCGAATACCCACTCGACTACAATCAAACCTTCCCTGCTTACTATTCTACTTTTCCATTAGAGATCGATAGAAATAAAGCAACTTTAGGAAGAGTCCTATTCTACGACAAAAAATTATCTAAAGACGAAAGCATCTCTTGTGCTTCTTGCCACAAACAAAACTTAGGTTTTGCTGATGATGTAGCTCGTAGTAAAGGAGTTAATAATAAAGAGACTGCTCGTAACTCTCTCGCTTTAGGAGCGGTATTCAACTTTAGAGAATATTATGGTTCTGCACAAAGTGGTCGAGTTCCATTCTTCTGGGATAATAGCGCATCTACTGTACAAGAGCAATCTAAAAAGACATTTGCTAACGAGAACGAAATGGATATGGATATGCATGAAGTAATCGGCCAAGTTGAAAACTTAGAGTATTACGCTCCTTTATTCAAATCAGCTTTTGGTTCTGATGAGATCACAGAAGATAAAGTGTTAGATGCTATTAGTGAGTTTATTAACAGTATGAGTAGCTTTAGCTCTCTTTATGATATCGAGTTAGATAAATACAATGCTTCTAATGGAAACTTAGCTGGTATGGAAATGGCTAACTTCCCTGGATTTACTGATTTACAAAACCAAGGTAAAATCATTTACCAACAAAACTGTGCTGCTTGTCATGGTTCTACTAATGGCTTCCCTGGCAGATTAGCAGGTAATAATGGCCTTTACAACTCTTATGAAGATGCTGGTATTGGCTCTAACACTTCTAATCCTAATGACAACGGAACCTTTAAAGTACCTACTCTCCGTAATATTGCTGTCACAGGTCCTTATATGCATGATGGTAGCATGACTACTTTAGAAGAAGTGGTAGAACACTATAGTACTGGTATCAAAAATCATGATAATTTGAGTCCAGAATTAAAAGAGAATGGAATTGGAGAGCCTACAAACTTCAATTATACTGCTAATGAAAAGCAAGCTTTAATTGCTTTCTTAAATACTTTCACAGATGAGTTTTCTCTCACTGATGAAAGATATGCTGATCCTTTCAAATAAGCAGTTCTAAAATATTGCCTAAGCTATTATCTTAGTAATTTTACTAAGGTAATAGCTTTTTTTATGAACTCATTTAAAGTTTTGTGATGAAGCTGAAAATGAGATGATTTTTTGTATTTCAAGGCATTTTTGAGGTGCATAGCACTGCTACGTGCCGATAAAATAACGTAGAAATACGAAAAATCAGCCATTTTCTAAGTCATCAGAAAAACTTTAAACGAGTTCTATACCTATTTTTAACTCCCACACCCTATTGACATGAAAAATTATTCATTAATAAGCCTCCTCTTATCCCTAATCTTAGGACTAAGTGCCTGCAATAATCACTATTATAAAGCCAATGAAGGAATCAACATTGGCATCTCTCAAAAGGGAGAAGCGAAAATTCAAACATCTACCGGATTAACAGGCGCATACCCTGGTGCGCTAAGTGCTGAAGGAAATGCAGCAGGCTCATACATCAATGCCCAAGCAGGATACAGCCCTATCCAATCATGGGCGGTAGCTGTTAATTATAACTTAAAGAGCGAAATGGGTGGTAGATTCAATATCAATAGCTATAAAAGTGATATACATGCCTTCGACTTCGCTATAGGTCGATATAAATTTATACCCATCAGATCTTCTAAAATAAAAAAAGAACATCGCTACCAAAAAGGGTTTTTAATTGATAGCTACTTGGGGTATGGACGAGGCCGACTCAAACATTTTACTATTCTATCAGACTCGCCATTATCATTTCCGAGATATAATAGATTCGAACTCAACTATCAGAATATATTTTTACAAGGTGGTGCACATTTTCAAAAGGGGATTCTCAAAATTGGTGCAATCATGGGATTCGATTTTATTGACTACCGAAATGGGCAAATTCTTGGTTATGCGCCTCCAGCACTCATCAAAGATGTTGATCGACTAAGAAATCAAGACCCTATTGTTAAGACTTATCTTACTGCTTATTTAGAACTCAAAATGAAATATTGGAGTGTATACTTCCATTTAGGAGCCCAAAACATTTCTAATCAATTAAGCCGCTCTTTTAATTATGGAGAGGAAAATAATAATACCAAAAGTATTGGTATCCGTATGAATATCCACGAAGTATTTCCGAAAATGAAAAAATAAATTAAAACATATCACCACCATCAAAACCACCACTATCCATGCCTCGATTGCCTCTACGGCCTCGCTTAGACTTTTCCATTTCACCAAAGCGATAGCTAAAACTCAAATAAGCTATTCTGCTTTCTCGTTTACGTAAAGTCGTTTGAGTATAATTATCATCATCTAACTCAATACGGAATTGGCGAGTATTAAAAATATCACTCACTCGGAAACCAATGTTTCCACGCCCTTTCAAAACATCTTTTTTCACCGCAGCATCCATAGAAGAGAAACCACTAATTTTACCTCTTGGAATCACAAAAGGACTGCGGTATCGACCCGATATTTGTAATTCAATACCGTTCGGCAAGCTCATATTCGACATTAAATTACCTGTCCAATTCATCGCTTTCACCTCTAAATTATCTTCGATATTAGTACCGTCCGAAACAGATTCATAAATATTAAAGCCAGTATTAATTCGCCACCATTTTAAAGCACGAATATTAAACATCGCCTCTAAGCCATAAGCAAAATACTGCCCAAAATTAACCGACGAAACTCTAAAGATACCATCCTCACCAATGACCACATCTCGGCGCATAGCATCTGTTGTGTGGCGATAATATAAGGAGGTATTTAAACCTACTTTATCCCAAATTTTAGAATAAGTCAACTCATAAGAATTGGTGTATTCTGGATTCAAATAGGGATTCCCTTGACGAAGATTAAGGGGATCAGAATAATCGGGAAATGGATTGAGTTGTCGTGGGTGTGGGCGCCTGATTCGACGACTATAGCTTAGCCCTAGCTCCTGTCCTTTACCTACTTTTTGGCTCAAATGTACACTCGGAAAAACACTAAAATAATCATTCACATAAGCCTCCTCACTACCTGCTAACTTCGACTCTGTAAAGACTTGCTCTAATCTGACTCCTAACTGATAGCTAAACTTTTTTATGCTTTGTCCATAGGTACCATAAAGCGCATGAAGCTGCTCATCAAAATCAAACTCATTATTCAAGGAATCATCTGGTGTAAAACTATCAGAACTCGTGTCCCAACTTTCTGATAAAAACTCCGTATTAATATTTCTGTAAGAAGTTTTATAGCCCAGTTCTAATTTGCTTTCTTCACTTAAAGGATGCGTATAATCTACTTGCCCATTCATAATAGTGCGATCTTCATTAGTGAAGTTGTTGTATAAAAAAGCATTATCAACTGGATCAAAATTAACATCTAAATTCTGCGCAGAAAAAAAGCCTAACTCACCTTCCTGACTAGTAGAGTAACGAACATCAGCCCTTAACTCTTGCTTCGGTTTTTTAAATTTTCGAGTATATAAAAGGGAATAGTCTTGATCCGTTTCATCTTCATCTTCCTCATTATCTCTAAAGATCACATCTTCTAATGATTCATTTTCATCTAAATATTGGGCATAAATATCTTCATCTCTACCGCTTGATCCAGGTCCTAGTACAGTCGTAAAGGTCAAGGTATTTTTTCTATTGATATAATAATCAAAGCCAGCCTTAATCACATGCCCTTCTCTGTAACGATTGCCCTCTTCATCTTGATCTGTAAAGGCATCATCAAAATCACCAAAAGTATGACGATCAAATTCCATTGACATCCACCTATTTCTATTTTGATAACTATAACTACCGAAGATATTGTACTTAGAAGTACGATAATTTAGATTCAATCCTGCCGTATATTTTTGACCTGTTCCAATACTTCCATTGACAGAACCATTGATACCGCCTTTTTGATTTTTTTTCATCACGATATTAATAATCCCCGACATACCATCTGGATCATATTTCGCCGATGGATTAGTAATTAGCTCTATCGTCTCTACTGCATTCGCAGGAATTTGCTCTAACACACTACTGCCATCCCCTACTAATCCCGACGGACGACCATCAATCAGTATAGTCAAATTACTACTACCTCTCATGCTCACATTCCCATCCACATCTACCTCAATAGAGGGAACCTCCTTGAGTACATCTGTCACATCACCACCAGCACTCGTCAGCGTTTTCGCTACATTGATCACCTTACGATCTATCGCATTAGTCACTAAAGCCCTATCTTCTTTGACGGTTATTTCTTTCAGTATTTCGCTTTTGGGGCTTAGCAAAATTTCTCCTAAATTAAGGGAAGGTTCACGAGGATTGATTCGGACTCCTTGTACAAATTCATCATTATAGGCAATGAAACTTACTTTAGCAAAGAATCGCCCTGGTGGAAGTTCAGGAATATAAAATTCCCCTTTTTTATCCGTTATTCCACCGCTGACTAAGGTGCTGTCTTTTTGAGACATCAGCGAGATTGTCGCAAATTCTATGGGTTCTCGACTGTCAACGTCTAGTATAATACCGCTTAGATCGCCTATCTTGGGGCGCTCGCTCAAGGGTATATTTTTCATACCTCCTCCCCCACGACCACTAGGGGGTTGAGCATAAGCCGTTAAGCTACTAAGACAAAATAAAAGTAGGAAAGTGTATAGTGTAAAGCGTAAATTCATAAGTTCTTAGCTAT
>JAHDDN010000003.1 GCA_020629335.1 Chitinophagales bacterium
TAAAAAAGCCGATAGTATCCATTACTATCGGCTTTTTTTATATTTGGGGCTTCCCTGCGCTTGTTAGGCAAGTGCGTAGCACGAGCCAAATATTATGCATTTATCATTATTCATTTATCATTCGCCGAAGGCGCAGGTCGGGCTGTCCGTTCTTATGTGGCTATGCCGCTCTAAGTTCGCTAAGCGCTGCTTGTCTGCCTTTCAGGCCAGCCATCGCAGCACTAAGCTACCTAAGTCGCAGCATGGCCGCCACATACCACTTCCATCCCTAAGCCGTTCTCCCCTCACAGGGGAGATGCCCGAAGGGCAGAGGGGTAAAAATAACCGATTAACTTTTGAACTGATAAACTGATTAACCGAAACATGTATATTCTTAGTTTACTAGTTACTCAGTTTACCAGTTATTCAGTTCATTAATGCGCCTCCAACCAATTCTCCCCCTGACCAACACTCACCTCAATAGGTACATTCAACTGAATAGCATTTTGCATCTCACGAATCACCAACTCCTTTAAGGTATCCAACTCATCCCTACGAGTATCAAATAACAATTCATCATGTACCTGTAAAGTCATCTTAGATTGTAAACCTAAAGCCTTCATTTCTCGATGTACGTTAATCATTGCCACCTTAATCATATCTGCTGCCGATCCCTGAATAGGAGTATTAATCGCTAATCTTTCCGCAAATTGGCGGACATTGTGATTAGCCGAATTGATATTGCGCAAATAACGTCTTCTGCCCAATATCGTCTTGACATAACCATTTTCTCTGGCCGTTTCACCAGCAGCATCCATATAAGCTTTTATCTTAGGATACTGCTTGAAATACTCCTTGATTAACTCACCAGCCTCTTTTCGCTTTATACCCAATCGCTGGCCCAATCCATGGCCACTAATCCCATAGATAATACCAAAATTCACCATCTTAGCCTTACGCCTCAAATCGCCTGTCACCTCTTCTAAAGGAATATCATAAACCCTTGAAGCAGTCGCAGAGTGAATATCTAAGCCATCCTTAAAGGCTGCTATCATATGCTCATCTTCACTCAATGCCGCAATAATCCTCAACTCAATCTGAGAATAATCCGCCGCCAACAAAATATGATCACTATCCCTGGCAATAAAAGCCTTCCTAACCATCTTACCACTTTCCCTACGAATAGGAATGTTTTGTAAATTCGGATTAGCTGAACTCAAACGTCCAGTAGAGGCAACTGTCTGATTAAAAGTAGTATGTATACGGCCCGTTTTCGAATTAATCAATTGTGGAATCGCATCTACATAAGTATTTTTCAACTTAGTTAATTCTCGATACTCTAATATCTGATTGATGATATCGTGCTCTAAGGCTAACTTAGTTAAAGTTTCTTCATTAGTAGAGTACTGACCTGTTTTGGTTTTTTTGCCAGAATATGGAATCTCCATTTTATCAAACAAAACCTCGCCTAATTGTTTCGGCGAATCCATATTGAAAGTAACTCCAGCCTCTTTGTAAATACCTGCTGTAATATCTTCTAATTTATCTCCTAACTCTATCGAGTATTTACTTAAAAAGTCAGTATCCAAAGCCACTCCTTCATATTCCATATCTGCTAATACCCTTACTAAAGGCATTTCTACCTTATAATAGAGCTCTTTCAACTCATCTTTCTGTATACCAATATTGAATTTTTGATGCAACTGTAAGGTCAGATCAGCATCCTCAGCAGCATATTCTGTAACCTTATCTAATGGAACATCTCGCATACTGCCTTGATTCTTACCCTTCTTCCCAATCAAACTCTCAATAGAAATGGGCCGATAGTTAAGGTAGGTTTCAGAGAGCAAATCCATATTATGACGCATATCAGGCTCTAGTAAAAAGTGTGCTATCATGGTATCCTCTAAGATGCCCTTGACTTCCACTCCATACCATTTCATCATCAACATATCATACTTGATATTCTGTCCTATTTTAGCCACCTCTTCGTTTTCAAAGAAAGGCTTAAATTGATTGACTATAGCTTGTGCTTCTGTTTGATCGGCAGGCACAGGCACATAGTAAGCCTCTTTTTCTTGGATACAAAAAGACATCCCGACCAATTCTGCTTCATTCGGATTGAGGGAGGTGGTTTCTGTATCAAAAGCTACAATCTTAGCTTGATTGAGCTTTTTCAATAAATCCTCATAAGCAGACTGATCATTGACTAAATGGTATTGATGTGCTACTTTTTCAGCCGTTTGTAATTCTTCTTCTTGAGCCACTTCATTACTTTGCTCTGTAAGCGCTGAAGCGCCAAATAATTCTAATTGAGTACCAGGAACAGGTCTTTGTTTTTTCCTTTTAATCTTGGCTTTAGCCTTTTCCATATACTCAGCCCCTAAAATACGACTAGCAACTCCCCTAAATTCTAATTCTTCAAATACTTCTGCTAATGCCTCTTTATTGGGTTTCTCTACTATATAAGAATCTAAATCATACTCTACAGGCACATCACAAACAATAGTAGCCAGCTTCTTAGAAATGATCGCATTCTCACTATCTCTCTCTACCTTTTCTTTTAGTTTACCTTTAAGTTGGTCAGTATTCTTCAAGAGATTCTCAATATTATCAAATTGCTTGAGTAGTTTGATCGCTGTCTTTTCTCCAACTCCTTTAATACCTGGAATATTATCAGAAGCATCGCCCATTAAGCCCAAAATATCAATTAGCTGGTCTACTCGCTCAATATCCCATTTGGCTTTGATTTCTGGAGGCCCCATTATTTCAATAGGTTTGCTATTAGCGGCTGGTCGGTAGAGAAAGATATTATCGCTGACCAATTGCCCCAAATCCTTATCAGCAGATACCATATATACTTTTACACCATCCTGTTCTGCTTTTTTAGCAATTGTTCCTATGATATCATCCGCCTCAAAGCCTTTCAACTCCAGCATAGGAATATTAAAACCTTTAACGATGCGCTTGATATAAGGTATAGATGAACGAAGATCCTCTGGCATCTCCTCTCTATTAGCCTTGTAAAATTCAAACTCTTGCGCTCTAAAGGTGGGACCTGGCGAATCAAAGGCCACCATAATATGAGAAGGTTTTTCTCGATTGAGAATATCCCATAACGTATTGATAAATCCAGTCGTAGCAGAAGTATTTTGACCTTTACTATTGATCAAAGGATTTCTGATGAAAGCGAAGTAGGCTCTGTAAATCAATGCAAAAGCATCTAAAATATATAAATTGGCAGGTTGTTTGGACATAATTTTGGTATTGAGATAATCAAATAATTGAACTCTTTACACTAGTATTGTAGTTATAAAGATGGGGTAATACAAAAGTAATAAAATAGACGATACTAATTATGACAATCTCTTTTAAAGAGAATTTCTCTTTGGTTGAATGCTAAAGTTTGCAAAAAACGAATGTTTTGTATTATCTGTTGATTATCAGCCTTTTTAAGCGTAAATTCACCTTCTAAAGGGCAATCTTAAAAAAATAATTCTCAAATTTAAAATAAAAAGAATGAATCAGATTCTCAAACTATTGGCTTTAGTGACTATTGTATTGAGTTTAAGCTCTTGTGGTTATAACTCGATGGTAGATTATGAAGAAGAAGTGTCAGGACAATGGGCACAGGTAGAAAATGTATATCAGCGTAGAGCAGATATGATCCCTAATCTACAAGCCATAGTAGAAGGAGTAGCAGACTTTGAGCGTGGTACTTTAAATGATGTAGTGAATGCGCGTTCAAAAGCAACTAGTATCCAATTATCAGGAGATGACTTAACACCTGAAAAAATCAAAATGTTTGAAAAAGCTCAAAGTGGCTTGACAACCGCAATGTCTCGTTTATTACTCCAGTTTGAAAGATACCCAGAACTAAAAGCAACGGCAGCTTTCCGTGACTTCATGACTCAATACGAAGGTACTGAGAACCGTATCACCACTGCCAGAAGAGACTTTAATGATGCTGTAAAGGAATATAACAGCTATGTGCGTAAAATTCCAAACAATATTACAGCAGGTATTTTTGGATTCCAAAAGAAAGGTTATTTCGAAGCCGATACGGGTGCTGAAAAAGCTCCTGTAATTGACTTTACAGGTAAAAGAGGCGGTGGGCAGCGTACAACTGATGGTGGTGGCCAACCAGGTGGAGCGAACTAAAAAGCTAACAGGCTTAGGGATGGTAGCGGTATGGGGCGTATATGATACGGCTTATGAAGCTTAGACAGACGCAGGCTGGCCACGCAGTGGCAGACAAGTATGTCTTAGCGGAATAGGCGTAGCATAGCCCCATAATAGCGGACAGCCCGACCCCTTTATTTTTTGGTAGTAGCGTATGTAGGGGCGAATCTATGTGTCCGCCCTTCCCGAGAAGGGATAGCAAATGGCCCATAAAATAAAGGGGGAAGCCCCAGCATACATTAATCAATTCAATATTAGCAATAGCATGGCAAATGCCGATAATTTTTTTAATAAGGGCGAAGATCAAGAGATAGTCGATGCGATTAGATTGGCTGAAAGAGAAACTTCAGGCGAATTAAGAGTTCATATCGATAATAATTGTTCTATAGATGTAATGGATAGGGCTGCCGATGTTTTTGCAGATCTGGAAATGCATCGTACCTCTCAGCGTAATGGCGTATTGTTTTATATAGCTGTAAAGGATAGATTGTTTGCTGTGATTGGAGATGTGGGCATTAATGAATTGGTAGAAGAAAATTTTTGGGATGATGTGGCCGCCATCCTAAAATCACATTTTGCGAAAGGAGAGCATAAAGAAGGGCTGATTAAAGCCATATTGAAAGCAGGGGATAAATTAAAAGTTTTATTTCCAGGCCAGTCGGATGACTTGAATGAATTGCGAGACGATATTTCTTATAGTGATAAATAGGATCTTTACCATAAGCTAAATTATATGATCAAAAAGAGTTCTTTAATAATTATTTTGTTGTTGTCAGCCATGTTTTTGACTTATGCCGCTGATGGAAATAAGTATATACCTGACCCACCTAATCCACCTAAATTAGTCAATGACTTTGCGGATATTTTGAATCGTTCAGAAGAGAGTCAGTTAGAACGTATGTTGTTGTTGTATAATGACTCTACCTCTACAGAAATGACGATTGTTACCGTAGATACGCTTCATGGTTATGAGGTAGATGAATATGCTACTATGTTATTTAATGAGTGGAAAATAGGTAAGGAAGGAAAAGACAATGGCCTGCTTATTTTGGTGTCTACAAGTGAACGAAAGGTTTTTATAAATACTGGTTTCGGAGCAGAAGGAGCTGTTCCAGATTTGGCTGCAAGAACGGTGATTGATGATTATATTACCCCAGCATTTAAAAAGGGGCAGTTTTTTAAAGGATTTAAAGATGCCGTTGGAGCTATTGTAAAATTGCTCAAAGGAGAATTTACTATAGATGATTTGAAAAAGAAAGAGTCCTTCGAAATCCATCCTTTATTAATTATACTATTATTTTTCTTAATTGTTTTGATATTTACAAGGCTTAGCAATCAAGGTAGTGCAGTGGACTATTCAGGAAGAGGAACCCGTCGTTCTTGGAGCGGTGGCCGTACTATGAGTAGAGGCGGTGGCTGGATAGGAGGCGGAAGTTCTGGGGGCGGAAGCTGGGGAGACTTCTCTGGCGGCGGAGGCGGCTTTGGCGGCTTTGGAGGTGGAAGCTCTGGTGGAGGAGGTGCGGGAGGCGATTGGTAGGTGTTTTTGACTAACAAAAGACGCATATAGACATTCTGTTTCTTTTTTTGCGATTAGTTTTAAATAAGCTTTTTATTTCAGCATATTTATCTTAACTTACTTTGTTGGTGGGTTTTTAAAAACTTGATTCATGTGATTGAAATTTTGTTCAATCGAACTCCTTACTATAGTTATATGTTATTAACAGGATGGCTAATTTGAGTGAATCCCCAAATTAAAGCATTACAATCACTATTTCAATCACTAAAATAATATAGTAGGCCAAATTTATTGCTACAAACTTAATAGCTAAGCTGGTTTATTAACCGATATGACAAAACGTTGGGTAATAAAAGATGTTGACGAAGAACAAGTAGATGCTCTTTATAATGATTTAAAGGATCTACGAGTAAGTCGTGTACTATGTAAATTGCTAGTACAGCGGGGAATCTATACCGAAGAAGAAGCGAAGCGATTTTTTTGGCCAAAGTATGATTATCTCCACGATCCCTTCCTCATGAAGGATATGGATAAGGCGATTGATCGAATTGAACAAGCCATCTACAATAAGGAAAAAATCATGATCTATGGAGATTATGATGTGGATGGTACCGCCGCAGTGGCCCTGGTTTATAGCTTTTTAAAGGATTTTTATTTCTACACAGATTATTTTATCCCCAATCGAAACAAAGAAGGTTATGGCGTATCTATTCAAGGAATAGATGTAGCCATCAAGCGAAATGTATCGCTTATCATCGTATTGGACTGTGGTATCAAAGCCATAGAAGAGGTAAAATACGCTAAATCAAAAGGCGTAGATGTGATCCTTTGTGATCACCACCGTCCTGGAGATGAACTTCCTCCAGCAGCAGCGATCCTAAATCCCAATCGATTAGATTGCGAATATCCATATAAAGAACTAAGTGCAGCAGGCATTGGCTTCAAACTCATTCAAGGCTTTGCCGCTTTCAATGATATGCCTTTTTCTAAGGTCCTAAACCAGTTAGACTTAGTAGCGATTAGTATTGCCGCTGATATTGTGCCCATTAAAGGGGAGAATAGAGTCCTGGCTTACTATGGTTTGCGTAAATTAAATTCACGTCCACGACCAGGGCTGAAATCCTTGATACAATCCAGCCCACTGAATCGAGATCTGAGTATTTCAGATATCGTATACGTTATTGGGCCGATTATTAATGCCGCAGGCCGTATGGACGATGCCGAAAAAGCCGTCCAATTATTAATCTCCAAAGAGCGTATCTATGCCAAAGACAACGCTTCTGCCTTACAAGAACAAAATCAAAGACGTCGTAAAGTCGATACCAGTGTCACAGACGAGGCCATTCAGTTAGTTTCCAATGACCCACGACTCAATGTACGTAAGTCAACGGTGGTTTTTAACCCCAATTGGCACAAAGGAGTAATCGGTATCGTTGCCTCTCGATTGATAGAGCGTTGGTATAGACCCACTGTCGTATTGACCTCTTATGATGGCTTAGCAGCAGGTTCCGCCCGTTCTATCCCCGGCTTTGATATTTACAATGCCATCAGCGAATGTGGCGATCTAATCGAGCAATTCGGTGGCCATAAATATGCCGCAGGACTAACCATGAAAGAGGAAAATGTTCCAGCCTTCATCAAGCGTTTTGACAAAATAGTCGCAGGCCGAATCAATGAAGCCCAATTAACACCTGAAATCATGATTGATGCTGAGGTTGATTTACCCGTTCTCAATCGTGGATTTTATCGTACATTGGAGAAATTTGCTCCCTTCGGCCCAGGCAATGAAAAACCAATATTCCTGTCTCGCAATATCAGCGATACAGGCTACTCTCAGCAGGTCGGAAGCGATAAACACATCCGCTTCCATGTCAAGCAAGGCCGCTCTTACGCCATGAAAGGCATCGGCTTTAACCTAGGTTCCCGATTCAATGAAGTCGAAAATCAAGTCTTTGACCTCTGCTACTCCCTCGAAAAAAACGTTTGGAATGACAACGTTTACCTACAACTCAATGTAAAAGACATCATAAAAATGGAGGATTCAATAGCCTCCGCAATAGAAGATGATGATCTATCAAGCCCTCGAAATTCCGAGGAAGAAGAATAAAAAAACAATTATAACTATTAGGGGCTTCCCATGCGCTCAAAAGGCGAAGTGCGCAGCACAAGCCAATTGATCATTGATCATTATGCATTAATCATTCGCCGAAGGCGCATGGTCGGGCTATCCGCTCTTATGTGGCTATGCTACTCCTACTACGCTAAGTGCCGCTTGTCTCTAAGGAGCCTGCGCAGCACTAAGCTCCGTAAGTCATATCATAGACGCCACATACCGCTCCTATCCCTAAGCCAACAATTAACTGATAAACGTTTAAACTGAAAAACTGATTAACCGAAATATCATAATTTAAGTTAATCGGTTATTCAGTTACAACGTTTCAAACGTTAAAACCTTTATATGATATTAAGATCCGATAAATTGATCAAAAGCTACCGAAAACGAACCGTCGTAAACGAGATTTCGATAGAAGTAGGACAAGGAGAAATCGTCGGTTTATTAGGCCCCAATGGTGCAGGCAAAACGACCACCTTCTACATGATCGTAGGACTAATCAAACCTGATAAAGGAAATATCTTCCTCGATGATGAGAAAATAACCAATTTGGCCATGTATCGTAGAGCCCAAAAGGGGATAGGTTACTTACCACAAGAAGCCTCCATCTTTCGAGATTTAAGCGTAGAAGATAATATCAAAGCAGTACTCGAGATGACCAACCTCAAAAAAGCCGCCCAAAAAGAAAAATTAGAAGAATTATTGGAAGAGTTCGGCTTAGATCATGTGCGTAAAAGCATGGGAAAAGTACTATCAGGTGGGGAAAGAAGAAGAACAGAAATAGCCAGAGCCTTAGCCGTCGATCCTAAATTTATTTTATTAGATGAGCCATTTGCAGGGATTGACCCGATTGCCGTAGAAGATATACAAGTAATCGTCTCTAAGCTTAAATACAAAAACATCGGTATCCTGATTACCGATCACAGCGTCCAAGAAACACTTTCTATCACTGACCGAGCTTATGTGATGTTTGAAGGCCAATTATTGAAATCTGGAACAGCGGAAGAATTGGCCAATGATGAGACCGTAAAGCGGGTTTATTTGAGTGAGAGCTTCGAGCTAAAGCGTCGGAATATTAATTTGGATTAGTTAACTATTCAGCATTATTAAAAATAAAAAAGCCCTCCATCGGATTTCCAATGGAGGGCTTTTTCTATTCCGTTATTTAATTGCTATTGTGCCACATAGATTCGAGTTGGCGAACTCCATGCCTTATGCTCATTAGTATAGTACAAATAAGCAGAAGAAGCTTGACCTTGGAAATCTCCAACGATATCCGCTTTCAAATCTAAGTTGATTTCTTTCACTGCCGAAGGCTCTAAAGAACGATAGTAGAAGTACACTTGATTATCTGTAATCTCATAGAAATCAAATACCTTCTTTTCTTGTAATTCCTTTAATTGATAAGGTTGTGCACTTAATCCTCCTGGAATACCCACTATTGCTACTGTCATAGGAAGTCCTTCTTCCGTCTTATTCATGATAGTAGTACTTAGTCGAGCAGTTTTACCCACTTTAGATTCTTCCACTAAATTAGTTTGTATAGAGACCTTGCAATCGTCAGAAGCATCTGGCTCAGAAGAGAAGTAATCTACTGCTAAAGTATAAGGCAAAGCCTTGTCTGTATCTTTAAACTTCACCTTTACTTTAGGCTTAGAAGACTTGACATATTCCTCTAAGCCATCTAAAACGATCGGTGCTCTATGTCCTTTTTTATAAGAGAACTCATCCACCTTTTTACCTTCTACATAAACCTCAATAGTACCAGGTTCTTCTGTTTGTTGAGCGAAAGTGGCGTATTCAGTTAGAGCTTTAAGGGCTAATACAGTACCTTGTGTTGATCCAAATCCACCCCTACCAGAACGACTGCCAATCAAGTACTCAATTCCACCATTGATCATTTCAATATTAGGTTCAGGAGATTTTAAGAAAGCTAATATAGCTAATGAAGTTGTTTCAATAGTAAGTGATTTGCCTTGAGAGTAAGTCACAGAATGAGTGCTACCTGTCCAGCTATTATCTTTAGCTCTTTTCGCTTCCAGTAGTGTTAATAATTCAATTCCTTTAGCACTTTGTTTTAAGTTAAATGCAGCCCCAGCGATTAAAGCTAATTGGTAAGGATCTTGATTCGTTTTGGCCTTTCCAAAAGCCGTATCAAATTCTGTGATGATATCTTTATAACCCGCTTCTGATAAACTGTAAACGATATAAGCATTGGTTACATCCTCATTGGCTCTACCGAAGCTATCTAAAGCTTTTTCATTACGTAGGAAAAGGCCATTACCATCTCTTCTGCTCATCAGCCAATTGGCTGTTCGCTCCAGCATTTCTTCATCAAAGTCTGGATAGACTTTTTTCATTTCATTAAATTGCATGAGGCCGTAGGCTGTTAATGCTTCATGCCCTGGAGCGCCCCCAAACCATTCATAGCCCTTTTCAGGTGTTTCGAATGTTACTAATTTCTTATAACCTTTATCGAGTAGTTCTTCTGCTTTAGCCATTAGGGTAGGATCATCATGATCGTTTTCCTTTAGGTAGCGCAGTACTAATACATTTGGATAGCTACTCATAGATGTTTGCTCGAAACAGCCATGCGGCTCTCTCAATATGGATTCAACGCCAGCTAATAATTCAGTTGTTACAGAAGGATAAGCGCTGACGCTCATGCTCATACTTTCTTCTACTAAATTACTAACACTAAAACGATATTCTTTTTCTAATTCACGAGCGGAGAAAGATTCTGAAATAGGGAATCCTCTTGGCACGATATTAATTTCCTGTTCTATTTCATCTTTATAGCCTTGGAAATCATAGAATATACTTAGTGGATATTGCCCTGGCATATTTAATACCTCGTAGCTTAAGTAAACTGTTTTGGTTTGTCCTGCTTTTACTAATTGATATTTAGGTGGTAGATCGAATGGTTCTAACACTTCAGGGCGATTTACTTTAAGTACTCCTTTTATATCATTTGGTAGATTATTTTCAATCACTACTCCGATGGCAATATTATCACCCATTGCAATTCCTACAGGTATTTTGATATCTACACTGATTGGTCGGCGAGTGAAGAAGGTAGTTTCGCCTCTTCCTGGTGTACCATCGGCACTAATACCTTCTGCTACAGCACGGAAAGAACTGATCGCATCCCCATTATAAAATTCGATTTCAGCTTTACCACTTTCATCTAACTCTAAATTACCTTTCCAGAATACGGTTGTTCGGAAGTCGTTTCTTTTCTTTACTTCCTTTTTAGGATCATATTCAGGTAGCGGAAATTCTCTTACTCTGTGATAAGCTACTTTAGGTTGGTTATGTTGGCGTGGTGGTGGCATCCTTTTAGCATTAGGCATTTCCATATCGCCATCCATCATACCAGCAGCATCCTCTTCCAAAACTTCTGCATCAGCGGCATCCGCACCACCTACAGCATTAAATTCTACTGCATCGTCCATTTCCATTACTGGGGCGCCAGCAGGTGCATTACGCATTCTATTCTTTCTAACTCCGCCTGGGGCCGCTTCGGCCATCATGGCCATTACCTCAGGTCTGTTTTCCATACGAATTTTGATTTCCTCTCCGTAACTACCAACTGGGTAGAATGTATCTGGATGACCATCTGCGGAGATGTGTAATTCGGTAGGCTGGCTAAGATCTAAGCCTGTGATATAAAACTTACCTTCAGAATTAGTACTCGCTCTTCTAATAGAATCTTGTTCTACTACAATACGAATATCGGCACCTGGTACTTTTTTGCCATTCGCGTCAAATACATAGCCACCAACGATGGCTTTTTGCCCTTTGAAATTGATGGCTACTTCAGTTGAATCCATGATTTGTTTCCATACGAATCTTCTCCATCCTTTGGTCATCATGAGGTAGTCAAGGGCTTGTGGAGCCTTTGCTTCTTCTTTATCAAAATAGAAATCAGCCTCTTCTACTTTGGAATCTAAATCTGACTGTAATAATAGTGTAGATAAAATATTTCCTTGCTTATCATCTGCGTAGGAGAGGAGTTTGTCATCTACTACAGCTAAGGATAAATCGGCTGGCATACCCATTCCTCTTTCATCTTTAACGGTGATAGACATTTGGACTTTTTCACGAGGAAGATATTCTTCCTTATTTGTTTTGATATCTACATTGAGGTATTGGTCTTTATTGATAAAGACTAATCTTTCGGCTCGTTCTATTTCTTTACTATCGAATAATGTAAATTGTGCGACTCCTTGAGGGAAGTCGCTTAATGGAATAACTACTTCATTTTCTCCTTGCTTCAGCATCAGCCCATCACTATAGATATGTTGGCTTCTTACTTGAGCGATTAAGGATACTTCTTCCTCTTGTGTTGATAATACTTTTAGGATGAGGTTTTGTTTGTCTAAGCTACTAACGCTTAGTGCAAAACCCTTATCGAGCATTTCAGGTAATTTATATTCTTCATTAATTCCAGCAGGGCTGGTGATTTTTGCGTAATAGCTTTTTCCTGTTTGAGGTTTAAGTTGGAAGGCGCCCATACCATTGTGATAGCTTTTGAACGAACCGACTTCTTGATCTCTATTATCGTATATTTTTCCTTTTACGTCTGCTGGTTTGCCAAATTCATTGAGTGCTGCGAAGGCCACATTATTTTCTAAGCCAGCGATCATATCTCCACTTTCTGGGAAGAAATTAAGTGCCACATTGCTTAGGGCAATAGGTATAGAGCGAGCGATTGATTCTCTGGAGCCTCTATGGTCTAACATCACATTGAGCAGTCCATCAGAGGTAGATAAGTCCTTAGGTAATTCAAATTGAATTTGTGCTTTACCATCTTTATCTGTTTTAGCAGTTTTGTTCATTATTTCCTTACCTGCTAATTTTACTACATAAGTAATAGTATTATCAGCCAATGGCTCATTTGTTAGTGTAATAGCTGATAAATTAGCTGTTACGAATCCGCTTGGGCCATAAGCTTTTTCTTGGAAGTCCAATTTCATTTTGAGTCGAGGGAGGACGACTTTTTGGACTTGTATTTCTTTTTCGTAAGAGGAGTCGTTGAATTCATTTTTTTGGAATTGAGTATAAGCTTTGAGTTTATAAACTCCTCCTGGTGCGCTTGGTAGTAAGGTGAAGTCAGCCTCACCACTACCATCTTTAGCGATAATATTAATGGTAGATTCTACGGCACCTTTGGGGTTGATAATATCGACCATTACGATTTCACTTTTGCCAGATGGCTTTAGTGTTTTACCGTTTCTTACATAAGTTTTGAACCAGATTGTTTCTCCAGGTTGATAGAGGGTTTTATCTGTGTGTACATAAAGTCTATCTTCAGGGATTGCCCGATTATAGTTGCTTAGTTTGGATTTTAGTTTTCTAATAAAATTGTTCTCTTTAATCAATGTCATTGAGGTATTAGTTAATAAAATAATAGTACAGAGGAGCAGCATAGCGGCTCCAATGTGCGATCCATATTTTTTTAATGAGTTCATAAAGAATAAGTTTAAGAGGTTAGGTTACTTTCGTAGTGATGAAAAATTGTATGTTTTGGGTGTCTGTATGAATTTTATATTTGGTTTGGCTTAGGGATGGTAGCGGTATGTGGCGTATATGGGGCTGCTTATGGAGCTTAGTGATGCGCAGGCTCCCTTAAGGAGACAAGCAGCACTTAGCGTAGTAGCAGACACATAGCCGCATGAGAGCGGACAGCCCGACCCGTAATGAGCATTCCTAAACTATTAGACGACTGAGGTATTGAAATGAGGACACAGATGTTGGCACGTATAATTGCGAATGAAGGGGAAGCTCCTAAAAAATGTCAATCAGCATTGTACTGTGAACTCATTTAAGAGGTACGAATATACAAAACTATTTGGCTTTTAGTTGAAGTAAATAGCGATATTTTATCTTGTTGGCTCTTGTCTCTTTATTGAGGAAGGGCCAGCTTAGCTTGGTGATATGATAATGCGGAAAATTAACGCTATTAATCAACTGAAAGTCTTGGTTTAGTATTTGTTGTTTTCCTTGCTCGGTAGTAAATACCCAAAGGCTATCATTTGTGTTCTTTAGTTCGTTAATGTCAGTGTCATTCAATATGGGAATAATTTTTTGATTGTAGAAATCGAAAGCGTGGCTTCCTATATTGAAAAAATACAAATTGTCTTGTGGAATCCTATTTTCTTTGACGTATAGTCCTGCTTGATAGCCTGAATGGTATTGGGAGAGTTTGGGATAGAAGTGGGTGTTCATGATTAGGTTGCCGAAAGTGATAGCGATGAGTGGCGTTAAGATGATGTTATATTGGATTTTGTTAATTTTAATAAAAGCGTAAAATGTGCTTATTAGCCCAATGATGGCTAGAATGATTATTGGAATAGTGGGTGTAAATATTTTGAAGAATATGATGGCGATGGCGATCCATATTAAGCAGCTAAAGAATAGGTGAATCCATTTGAAGCTGTTAAGGGCTTTTTGTTTTTTATTATCTAATAGGTAGTTGAGTTCACTAGCCGCTATGATAGCTGCAAGTGGGTATACTACAAATATGTAGTGAGGTAGTTTATAGTGAGAAAAGGATAGTGCAATGAATGTTAAGGTAAATCCTCCAATCGTGAGATATTCTGAAATTCCTTTTTGTGAGATGCTTCGATAGGCTTTTTGTGTGAAAGCATAGAGGAATAGTAGGGACCAAGGTAGGAAAGACCATAGGAAGGTGTGTATGAAATAGGTATAGCCTGAATTATCTTTCCATACATTTTCGCCAGTTAATCGCCCAAAGCTTTGAGTCCAGAAATAAAATTCCCATCCTTCCCATCCGAATTGGGTATAGAGTCCATAGAGCATGGGGGCGAGTAGTAGAGCTATGATGGGTAAGCCTTCGAGCCAAGACCATTGGAAGATGGATTTCCAGTCTTTTTTAGCGATTAGATAGGATCCTAATGCTAGTACAGGCACCATGAGTCCGATGGGGCCTTTTTGGAGCATGGCTAAACCTATGCCTAGAAAGCCGAGTCTAAG
Organism: Chitinophagales bacterium; assembly: GCA_020629335.1. The sequence goes on from JAHDDN010000003.1 coordinate 14,790, forward strand.
GTTTGCCTTTTCTTTGTGCTTTAAATAGGCATATAATTGCCAGAGAGCAAAGATAGTCATATTGGCCAGCATGGTGTCTGTACGCACATCATGTTGGATTAGGAACCAGGCTTGGCAGCTCATTAATATAGCGGCAGCAAGGATGCCTGTTTTTTTATTGTATAAAAAAGTACCTAGTCGATAGGTGGACCATAGGCCTAAAAGCGTACTTAATATAGATGGGATACGAAAGCTGAAGTGAGAGATTCCGAATATTTGATAGAATAGGGAGGCTGCCCAGAATAATAATGGTGGTTTGTCTAGATAATCTTTATGTTTGTGATGTACTTCTAAGTAATGTCCGTCTTGTAACATTTCCATACTAATAGATCCATATTGAGAGGCATCTATATCCATTAGGGGTATAAAATAAGCGCCTGTTAGGTATACTATCAGTACTAAAAGGCCTAGAAGTATAGAAATGTGTTCTTTTTTTAACATAAATTGAATTCAGACTTTAACTATAGGCAGTAACTTTTAACTTTGTATCCGTCTTTAGTTAACAGTAGGATTATAGTGAAATTTATAATATTTCCACAAAAATAAATAAGTATGAACATTAGACTAGTTATTTTAGCATTAATATCAACCTTTTTTTTGACAGTGACTACAAATACTATTCAAGCTAAGAGTTTTGAGAGTCATCACTGTATAGGTGATGAAGACGAAGGAGTTATAGAAGTAAAGCATGTTTATCGTACCATGAGTAAAGGCGGTCAGCCAGGTTGGCAAGTAGATGTTCCAGGAGCTAAGACAAGTAAAGTTAGCAAGGAATGGGCAAAATTGATGAAGAGTTATGATGGAAAAGTTTCTACGATCAAGAAGCCGAGTAAGGAATCTTATACGGTTGGTACTATTATTAAGAGTATCAGTGAGACGTCTATAGAAACTTATGCGACTTTTGAAAAGTTTAAGGACGGCACTCGTATGACGGTCTTTGTTGATAAGGACGGTGAGTTTATTGGGGAGGATAGCAGAGAGGAAGAAATCAAAGCTGTTAAGAATTTCCTTTATGGATTTGCGGTAGAGGAGGCCCAATCGATTATTGATTCAGAGATTAAAGATGCGGAAAAAGATTTTTCTAAGTTAGAGAGTCAGTTGAAAAAGTTGCAGAAGGAGCATGTGAAGTTAAATGAGTCGATTGTTGATAATGAGCAAGCGATTGTTGATAACGAGAAGAATATTACTGATTCTACTTCAGAAATTGCTGTAGTAGAGGAGGAAATAGCAAGTGCAAAAACTTCTATGGAAGAGCAACAAACAGCAGTAGATGCTATAGAAGACACAGAAGGCGATGAGTATAAAGCCCAAGCTAAAGAGTTGAAGAGTAGAACCAATGCTTTATCAAAGGCAGAGAATAAGTTACAGCGTTTGCAGAAGTCAATTGAGCGTTCGACTCAAACGATTGCAAAAGCTAATGAGGATATAACAAAAGCAAAAAAGCGTATTCCTGAGAATGAAAAAGAGCAGAGTGGTGTAGAGATGGAGCTTTCTAATCAAAAGAAGGTGATTGATAAGATTTATGATAAGAAAGACGCTATTAAATAAGCGTTCTTTTCTCTGACTCCTTAAAAATCAGATAAATATTATAAAAAAGGTGAAAGTTGTTAAATAGCTTTCACCTTTTTGTTTTTTATGCAGGATAAAAAGCTTACTTTGTGATAAATGTAATTACGCACTCATGTATTTCCCTTTGCTTCAAATAAATAGCTCGGAGCTGAATGTTATTTTGTTAGCGATCATCATATTGCTTTTCTTCTTTATTGTCGTGTTTTTATACAATAATAGCTTGGCGGACTTTGTCCGTTCCTTACGTTATCCTAAGTTAGATTATGAGGAGGATTTGTTTTGGAACTCTATTATTCGTTGGAAGTGGGTTAAGAAGGATGGTCATTATGTGATAGATGAGACTCGAATTGAGAAAATTTGCCCACGTTGTCAGCATAATTTGATTACTCAGAAACAGGGAGATATTCATTTTTTATTTTGTGAAAGCTGCCGTTTTATTAGTACAGAGTTTTATGAAGGGGAGTTGAAAGAACCCACTGCAGATCAACAATTTAAAAGGGTTCTTAAGGAAGAGGTAAGTGCTGAACTACGAAAGAGTGGCATTTATGATTAAGTTTTATTGAAGTTAGTGTTTAAATTATCAATATTTAGGAAACTCTACTCTTTGGTTTTTTGTTATAAGTATGCAATTAACAGACTTCTATATCCAGACTATTAAGCCAATTTTTTTATTATTAATTTGATTTGAAGTGATGATCGGACAAATTGTTCAGATGGTAACGGTTTTGCTACTATGCGGAACCAAGTTTCTTATGGGACTTGGCCTGACCTTTATCTATGACTATACTTTTATAGAAACCATGATGGTTAGTATATTAGGAGGTATGCTAGGAGTTATATTTTTTACGTATGCTGGTCAAGGAGTTAATAAACTGTGGTATCATTATTTTCCCAAGAAAGACGATAAGGTCAAATTTAGTAGATTTAAGCGATTTTTAGTTCGTTTAAGAAAGAAGTATGGACTGATGGGGATTGCTTTTTTGACGCCTATCATTTTGACGGTGCCTGTAGGAGCAGTCATAGCTTCTTCATTAGTAAAAGACAAAAGGCGCATTTTTACTCCAATGTTGGTATCTTTAATATTTTGGACTTTCTTATTCGGAGGAGTTTATCATGTTTTGGGCATCGATATTAACCCATTTCATTAGTATTTCAACTAATATGGCTTGAACTATTGGGTATTCCTAACCCATATTGCATTTGCAATTCTTTAGCCAATGCATAATTTTAGCTAATTGTTTTTCTTTAAGCGTATAGTAGACCTTTTGCCCTTCTCTTTTAGAGGTCAGAATTCCTTTTAAACGAAGATTACAAAGGTGGTGAGAGGTGAGGGACTGTTCGGTCCCTAAAAATTCACATATCTCGCCTACAGAAAGTTTCTCTTTTGATCCTAATAGCTGTACGATCCCCAATCTCATTGGATGAGCTACAGTCTTTAATATGAAGGCTACTTTTTCAAGTTGTGCAGAATCTTGTACCACGTATTTATTTTTTTATATAGAAGCTATTTCTTTAGGTAAGGCACATTTTAAGTAACACTTAAATACACGATTTGGTTTGCACTTAATTTCGTTCCTTAATGAGTTAGCCCTGCTTTTTCAGGTGATTTAGTGCTATCGACGTATAAAATATCGTTAATAAGCAAGCGGATATCCTTTAAAAATGGATTCCCTGTATTATCTAATAAAATAATGGTGTTTTTCAAGCTGGCATCTCTTAATATAAGGCTTTCATGTTGCCCTGTTGTACCTACTTGATACTGTATACGCCTACCGTCTTCTCTTTTAAGGAGCCATCCAAAGCCGTAATTTGCTTGTTCGCCAGATACTAATTTAGCAGGCCTAAAGGCTTCTATAAAAGCGCCTTCCTCTAATAGTTGATGATCATAGAATGATTGATCCCATTTGAATAAATCGCTAGCGGAAGAATAAATATTACCATCTCCATAAATTTGAGTAGCTTGGTGTTGGCGAATCGTATACCCCCTTCTTTTCTTTTTCGCCTGATAATGAAGTGCAGGCTGAGTATGATGAACACCTTGAGTCGTCCCTAAGAAAGTACTATTCATATTCAGGGGCTGCAATATTTGAGTATTTAAGTACTCTTCAAAAGAAGACTTACTTATCTGCTCTACAATTAAGGCCAATAAGACATAATTAGTAGGAGAATACTCATATTTTCTACCAGGGTTAAATTTTAAGTCAGGCTGAAAATCTTTCAAATGAGTCAAAATACCCTTATTTGTTTTGCTTGGCCAATCCCAACTATTCCAATCATGGTAGTTAGATAAACCAGAGGTATGAGTCAACAGGTGTTTAATCGTGATATTTCGATAACGAAATCCTGATAGTATTCGCTTGACAGGCATATCATAAGCTAATGCTCCCTTATCTATTAGCTGCATAATTGCCATAGCCGTAAATTGCTGACCTACTTCTCCAATATTAAAAACACTTTCTTTTTGAATGGGAGTCTTGCGATTAAAGTCAGCCATTCCGTAATGCTTCTCTAAAAGAATTTCTCTATCTTCAGCCACGATGATACTACCATTAAACTTCTGACCTCGATTTAGCTGATCCATGATTTTTTCCAAAAGAAAAACCTTTTCTATTTGAATGATTTCTGATTGAGCGGCTAACTGTGGCTTCGTTTTACCATTAGCCCCAAACTGAATATTCAATGGTCGCTTTTTTTCTAAATCAGCGATAATGCTGTCGTTTTGTGAAGAGGAGGCAAATAAATTATAATCCTCCCAAAACTCAGGATCATAGGTTTTATAACGAGGCAAATAAAAAATACTACCCTCTAACAACTTATCATCCTTTTTAGGCGCCTCAACGATTTGATCCTTTATACCATTGACGATTAATTCCGCAGAAAAAGTCAAATCATAATCCCCTTCTTTACGAATTTTATACTCTACATCCGAATTGGAGTTGATATAACTTAAGTAATACCTATCACCATACTTTTTATATTTGATGACACTACGTTGTTCCTCAGACTTTGTTTTTTTCTTATTGCCTAAAGCCAATCTAAAACGATTATTAGGTGATTCCGTAAGTGTTTCCAGCTGAATAATCGCATGATCATCCATACGAATGTAAGCCTTTCCACTTACATTTCCTTTGCGTCCATTCTCCATATTAAAACGCACACAATAGACAGGCACATCTTCATAATAACTGATCGTATCTAATACCGCATCAGTGATTTTTCCACGTTTAAAATAGCGATCCCAAAATTCAAATTGACGCAATAAATTTCCCTTCAGTGCATCTTGTAAGGCGATATACAGTACATAATTGCCTTTATTGTAAATATCGCTCACCCTAATTTGGTTAATTCGAATGATTTCTTGATCCTTAAGCGGCTTTTTTTGATAAGCCATCTCATCAAAAATATCAACAGAAGCTTCTGCTAAACCCACATAAGTACCATTCTCTCGAAAATACTCCCTATAAAAACCCTCCATCGCATAAGGCTGCTGCGGATAATTAACTACAATTCGGTCAATAGCGGTTTCTAAAATATCACGCGCTTTCAATTCCTCTGGCTTAATAACTAATTCATCCAACATATAAGAACGAGGCTTCAAACTAATATTCAAAGGTTCATCCGTGTCCACATCTTGCATGGCAACACGATAATTATGGTATCCAATAGCAGACACAATTAGCGTGTCAAAAAGATAAGCTTTAGAAAAATGAAATTCATATTCCCCACTCATATTAGCTACTGTACCTACACCTTGTCCCTCAATAGCAACATTTGCAAAGCCAATAGCATTTCCATTACCATGTTCTCGCACCTTCCCACTCAATGTCAAGTCTATTTGAGCATTTAAGGCCAGCGAAGCACCAAGAAAGACGAATAATAATAGGATAATTCTCATTTGAATCTGTTCTATTCACCAATTTATGCAATCAATAAGTACCATTTTAGTAACAATAATTATACCCTTTTTCATTGATTACGGAGAAGCAAGTAAATATATCTCTTAAGCTGTTATTCAGAGACTTATCGATAAAGGCCAAATTGTTAATTTTACTACTAAGTTACAATATTTTTTCTTTAATATTTTGACTTTTTGGGGCTTCCCTGCGCTCATAAAGGCAATAGCGCAGCAAAATCCATTTATAGTTCATTGTTCATCATTTATCGTTCGCCGAAGGCGCAGGTCGGGCTGTCCGTTCTTATGTGGCTATGTGCCAGCTACTGCGCTAAGTGCTGCTTGTCTCTAAGGAGCCTGCGCATCACTAAGCTCCGTAAGCTGTCTCATTGACGCCACATACCACTTCCATCCCTAAGCCTTTTAATTAGGTAGTGGGTCATGAGTATTGGGTAATGTGTATTTTTTGTGAAATCATCCGATGATATAGATTTTCTAGTATGAGATAGGCATTGAAAAAGAAAAATGACAATTTTTAAAGCATCTTTTTAGCGGTTTGCAATGTAAATTTTCTCCTTTTTTTATTTGAAAACACATTTGATGTAAAGTGTTGATATTTAGGGTGTTAGTGATTTTTTGGGAATGAAATAACCTCTCTAAAAGTCATCAAAAGCCTGTTTTGCAATGTAAAAAAGGCCAAATGCTTTCCTTGTGAGATCTTTTTTAGTGGCTTATTATTGTGCTGTTGTTTTTAATGCATTGAATAATAACCCAATTGTTTATTTCAATCTCTTCGGAGATTATTTGTTTAACCTTTTAAATATATTTTAATGAGAACAATTAATTTTAGTGCCTGCTTATTAGGCGCATTATGTTTACTGCTTTTCTCTTGTCAAAAAGACAAAGAGATGAGCGAACCAAATGAGGCAGAGTTCAATATTCCCAATATATCTGTCCCCACACAAATTATCGATGGAAGGCTTACTTTTAACAGTCATGAAGATATGTTAGAATACAAGAATCAATTACAAGAAATTGCTTATAGCTCAGAAGATGCAGATGCAGTCTTTGCGCACTATGAACAAGGCTATCGTTCCTTAAGGTCAGTGGAAGAAGCGAAACCTATGCCTACTAATACAGGTAGACTAAAAACCTTAGAAATAGAAGATGGAAATTTCATTAAAGATGATGTTAAGTTATCTATGTTGAATGAGCATAATGAGTTAGGGATAGATGATAGAGTAGCGGTTTATATGGGGCCTAATCAAGTTTTTATGGTCAGTTGTCCAGAAGATGTTGAGCGTTTACAAACTGTTGAAAAAGGACAAGATTTGACTGCTGCTATGGATTACTTTACACCCAATATGGAATTGGTTACTAAGGAAAGTGGCGATATTACTAATACAATAGTTTCTTATAGTGATGGTGAAAAGATAGAACTTGAAAGAGATGAGTGTGGAAGAGGCGTATGGATAGTTAATGACGTTTATGACTATGCTTTCCCAACAGGTTTTGATAATGTTAACTGTGAGGTATTCGATAAAGTTATCATGGGAGGTTTAGATGAAACTAGAACTACCTATGATGCCGAAGGAAATATTCATATTGACACCAATGATTATATTGGCGATTTTACAGTAGATTATGGAGATGGGACAACAGATTCTTTTAATGGAGTTTCGGAGTTTGAGGTTACTAAAACATATTCGTCAGCTGGTACTTATACTATTACGGTATCAGTTTCATTCTACAATAATGAGACTTATCAAATGGATTATTTATTCACTTCTCATGTAATAGTTGTGGGAGAAGCTTGTACTGATGAGGATGTAGGTAAAGAACAATGGTTCTTTGATTATGACAATAATAGAGCTATGGAAGCCAATATTTGGTTTGATTGTAAATGGTGGGGAAGTCAGGCAGGAGCTAAAACTACAGGATACAAAAATATTGGAAATGTAGATAAGGAAAAGGGAAATATATTTGTGCGAATTAATGCAGACTTTTTGAATGATAATTGTAGTTCTGTGAATTATAAGTGGGATTCTAAAGATTGCAATAGTTGCAAGAGTAAACAAGTAACAGAATCTGACTGGTTTACAAGACGAGATATAGCCAATGGTTCTATTAATTCAGAACATGAGTATAAGGATAATGGTGCTCACTTTATAGAAGAGTTAGTGCTAAATCCTTGTCAGTAAATAATAATTCATAAATTTGTATTGAGTGCAGATTACCTTCTGTACTCAATACTTAAAAAATAAAAGAAAATGAAAAAGCTAAGTATTGTTTTTTTACTATCATCTATATATTTGATGCTTGGAGCGCAAGATAAGTGGTCTTTACAGTTTTCAGCAGATTATGTGGTTCAACCATTTAATCAGTTTAATTTAGTAGAGGAAGGTGGGGGATATTTTGATGTCAAAAGAAGTTACACACCAGCTTTTCAAATAGGAGGAGGTGTTAAAAGGAATTTTGGGCGATACAGTATAGGTTTGATATACCAATACATGAATGCTAAGGTTGATTATAAATTGAATATTGTAGAACCAGTAAATCTACTTGGAGAACCCGAAACTATATTTGAACCGTCATTAGAGATAGATTATAACCAATCTTCTTTATTAGGATTAAGTTATCAATATCATTGGGACAAATTAAGTTTAGGGACAAGATTGAATATTATGAGTTTTGATTATAGCCCTAATAATATACCTTCTTATGATGATAATTATGATGGGTTTGCTGTTAGTGGTGGGTCTAATAGTATTGGTGAAGATCCTATAGAGTATAGCTATAGTGTTGCTTTAAGTGAATCTTTTGATCTAGGAGAATTTAAATCGCTCATGTTAGTTCCTGAATTATTTGCTTCTTATGAAATAATCAATAACTTAAATGTGAATGTTGGTTTATACTTTAAATTTTGGTCAAATAAAACAGCCTATAGAGCGCTTGTGGAAGGGTTTGTTGATCATGAAGCAGAAAATATTCTAACTGGGCAGCAGACGTTTAATGATATTCAATTGAAAAATCGATTGGTGGCTCCTAGGATTGGTTTGAGTTATGATTTGGGATTTTCTAAGTTGAAGTTTTGGAAGAAGTGAGTATTTGGTCGATAGTTGTCAGTCGATAGTTTTTTAGATCGCTCACTTTGCTCGCTGAGAGACGACAGACTTTTTTGCTTGAATGAAATGACATATCTTGTAGATATTTGTTAAGTTTTTATGAATGAAGCGAAAAATTGAGGTTTATGATATGTCATTTCTCCTTGGGATTGGCGAAAAGAAATGACATATCCTACGAATAAAATTCTTCCAAAAATCAAGTTGATTCTATTTGGCTAATGGAGATATGTCATTTCAATTAGGTTTGTCTTTTATAGATTCGATCTATTGAGGCTCCAGAAGCCTATGCCTAAGAATAGGATGGCGTAAAGGGTACCTAGTACTAAGGCGGTTTCTTGAGAGACTAAGGTGAGTTTTATGCCAGCGCCCTTTATCATTTCTTGGTAGGGGATAGGGAGCATTTGACTGAAAACGGTCATGGGGAAGAATTTGCTAATTTCGTCTGGGACGCCTAAATAGCTTAGTCTTTCTAAGGTGCTGCAAAACAGGAATACGATAAAACATACGGCTGTTCTTCTAATGAGATAGGCGAGCATGGCTGCTAAGGACATATAGGCGAATGCTTGTAAGCCGAATTTCCACACGCTATTGGTCATGCTGCTGAAAATGGCATCGCTGGTATAAGATTCAGTGAATATAGCTCCAAATACTACTGCTGTAATGGTGGCTAAGGCCATTCCAATCATGGCTAATACTGCTATCACCCCTACTTTTGATATCCATAGCTGAAAGCGACTCATTCCATCCATGATATGCTGTCTGAGCATACGGTAGTTGAAGTCTTGGGTGATGAGGCTGATGACGATTAGTCCGAGTATGTAGTGTAAGTAACTCCCAAAGAAGGTGGTAGTGAGCCATATATTAGGGAATGCGAAGTGAGAGGTTAAGTTGAGTGGGAAGTTGGCAGCGCTGGAGGCTAATTTGGCAAAGCCGCTGACCATGAGTGGTAGGGCGATGAGGTACATGAGCATAAATACCCAAAATGATTTGCTGGGTAGATTTTTTAGGAGTTCAATTTTTAGGAGCTTTAACATAGTGGTTTTGTTTTTAGCAATCACAAGCGAGACGCTTGCGATAGAATATTTGGAATCTCACAAGCGAGACGCTTGCGATGGATTGATTTGAGTTTTACGCAAGGAATGCTTGCGATAGGTTATTTGGTGATTTCCAAGAATTGCGATTCGAGGGTTTGGCGTTTTTGGAAGATTTCGGAAACAATGACTCCATTTTGATAGAGGTATTTGTTGAGTTCTTCGCTTGCGACATTTTCTTTTAATCGGCAGGCGATGTGTTGGTGGTCTTGTTTGCTTTCTTGTACAAGAGGAGAATTGTCAAGCATTGTTTGTAGTTGGAGCATATCTGTTGCTTTTAGCATGACTAGTATGCCTTTATTGGTGCCGATGATGTCTTCTACTGGGCCATTAGCGAGTAGTTCGCCTTTTTTGAGTATGGCTACGTGGGTACATACCTTTTCTACTTCATCTAAAATATGGCTGGCGAGTAAGATGGTTTTTCCGTCTTGAGCAATGCGGATAATGAGATTTCTCATTTCGGCTATTCCTTGTGGGTCGAGTCCGTTGGTAGGTTCGTCTAAGACTAATACTTCTGGGTCGCCTAATAGGGTAGAGGCGACGGCTAATCGTTGCTTCATTCCTAGGGAATAGGTTTTCATATTGCTTTTGCGTCTTTCGTAGAGATTGACGATTTTTAGTACTCGATCTATATCGGAGTAAGGGACATCTTTGATTTGGCAAGCAATTTTGAGATTTTGCACGGCGGATAGGTGTGGGTAGAAGTTTGGTGTTTCTAAAAGAGAGCCAATTCGCTTGCGGATTTCTGCTTTGGGTAAATCTCCAAACCAGCTATAGCTGCCAGAGGATGGATTAATGACGCCTAAAGTCATGCCTAAGGTGGTGGTTTTGCCACTACCATTGGGTCCTAATATTCCGTAAACGGTTCCTTTGGGGATGTCTAAGTTGATGCTATTGGCGGCGATTAGATTGCCATAGCTTTTGGTGAGTTGGTTGGTTGTTAGGATCATTTTTTTAACGTTTTAAGGTTGGGAACGTTGATAAGGTTGGAACTGAATAACTGGTAAATTGATTAACTAGCGCATAGCGATGAGCGCTTAGCGTGTAGTATTTTACTCATCGCTCATCACTATGCACTCATCGCTAGTTTTTGGCTTAGGGATGGGAGTGGTATGTGGCGTCAATGGGACTGCTTACGGAGCTTAGGTGGACGCAGGCTTGCCCCGAAGGGGAAGACAAGTACGCCTTAGCGTAGTAGCTGGCACATAGCCACATAAGAGCGGACAGCCCGACGGCTGCGCTTCGCTTGCAATGATAAATGCATAATGATGAATGATAAATAGGTTGGCTTGTGCTGCGCACTTCGCTCCTGCGTGCGCAGCGGGAAGCCCCTTATTAATGCATAATTACGTTATGTCATTCACTTTTATAAGCACTTGGCCCCAAATATTAGCCTAATAGGCCATCGAGGCCTGGGATGTTGCCCATGCCTGGCATGACTTGATCGTAGACTTGCTTGACGTCTTGTTCGGCTCTTTGGGAAGCTTTTTCCATGGCTCGGTTCATAGCGACCATTAGGAGGTCTTCGATTTGTTCGACATCATTGGGATCTACTATGGATGGATCAATGGAGATGTTTTTTACTTTGTGGTTAGCACTGACTAATACTTTTACGGCACCATCGCCTGCTTCTGCTTCAATTTCTACATTATCGAAATTGGCTTTGGTAGCTTCTAATTTTTGTTGCATATCTTGCAACTTTCCAAACATATCTGGAAACATAAGTGTTAAATTTTTGGATTTGTGTAAATATGTACTTTAATATAAACGCAAAATTACTCTAAAGATTCAATTTCGATGCTCAAAATCATTATTTTTGCGCTCACAATAAAAAAACTATGGCAAATACACATACATTAACAGTCTCTAAGGTGGAAAAGGAGACGAAGGATACGATTACTATTCATTTTGATATTCCTGCGCATTTGCGTTCGGAATTTGATTATGAGCCGGGTCAGTATTTGACTTTGGAGGCGGTGTTGAATGATCGTAAGGAGAAGCGTTCTTATTCGCTTTGTAGTAGTCCATTGACGGATTTGAGTCATGCGGTGACAGTGAAGCGTTTGGAGGGTGGATTGGTTTCTAATTATTTGAATGATAACTGTTTTGAGGGAATGGTGATGAATGTGATGCCGCCAATGGGGGTATTTATTCCTTCTTTGAATGAGGCGAATGAGGTTCATTATGTGATGATTGGTGGAGGTAGTGGGATTACGCCATTGATGTCGATTATTAAGTCGGTTTTGTTTTTGGAGCCTAAGAGTAAGGTGACATTGCTTTATGCGAATAGAGATCAGGAGTCGATTATTTTCGAAAAGGAATTGGAGGCGATGGCTTCGAAGGAGGGAGATCGTTTTAATTTGGTTCATTGTTTGTCTCAGCCGAAAGCAGGATGGGAAGGATTGAGTGGTCGATTGGATGAGTTAGCTTTGAATAAGTTATTGAGTAAACATGCTGGGGATGTGATGCGTAAGGAGTATTTTATGTGTGGCCCGAATGGCTTGATTGATTGTGCTTTGGAGACCTTGACGAAGCGTGGAGTTCCTGGGGAGCAATTGCATAAGGAGTATTTTGTGATTGAGGCGAAGGGTGATGTAGAAGGCATAGAGACTCGTACGGTAAAAATTATTTATGAGAATGAGGAGTTTGAGGTGACGGTTGATCCAGAGACGGTTATTTTGGATGCGGCGATAGATGCTGATATTGATCCTCCTTATGCTTGTAAGGCGGCGGCTTGTTCTGCTTGTAGAGCTAAGTTGGTTTCGGGTAAGGTGCATATGGATGATAGAGAGATATTGTCTGATGATGAGATTGAGCAGGGTTATGTATTGACTTGTCAGTCGCATCCGTTGACGGATGATGTGGTGGTGAATTATGATGAGTGATTTTTGGAACGTTGGAACGTTGTGAACGTTGGAACGTTTTAACTGATATTGTATAGGTCATACTTAGAGACTATGCTTAGAAGGTTCAGCAGGCACAAGTGAAAAACATTTGCGTTATAAGAGCGGGTAATTATTTGCAATGATAAAAAATAGAAGATGTCAGAATTAACAACATTAGGATTAAAATTGCCAACGGACCCGAGATGGGCTGATTTGGCGGCGGTTAGTTTAGAAGATATATTGACTGACCATGCGTATTGTGAACAGAAGGCGGCATCTTCTGGTATTTCCTTGATACAGAGTTATCCAGATAAGGATTTTCTGGTGGATAGTTTGGCGCCTATAGTGGTAGAAGAGTGGGGTCATTTTAGGATGGTTTTGCATGAGATTCGCAAGCGTGGGTTGACTTTAGGGCGTCAGCGTAAGGATTTGTATGTGAATGGTTTGAGGAATTTTTTGCAGTTGTCGGGGGATAGAGATAAGAATCTCTTGGAGCGTTTGTTGATGTTTGCTTTGATTGAGGCTCGTAGTTGTGAGCGATTTAAGCGTTTGTCGGAGGAGTTAGAAGATCCGTATTTTAAGGATTTCTATCGTAAGTTTATGATTTCAGAGGCGGGTCATTATCGTTTGTTTTTGGATATTGCGATGACTTATCATGATGAGAAGGTAGTGAGGGATCGTTTTCAGGAGTGGTTAGATTTTGAGAAGGAGTTGATGCCGACTTTGGAGGTTCGTGGTGATAGAATGCATTAGTTTTTTTACCTTTTACAGATATCTGTGAAGGGGCAGTAGAGGCATCTTTTTTCATCTTCTGCTTGAGTGAATGGGATTTCGGGATTATATATTTCGGTTAATAATTTTTGTAATCTTTCGCCGAAGTAGCCCAGTTTTTCTTCGTCTAAGAGTTCTCCTTTTCTTAGATAGAGGACTCCTTGATTGATTTGTTTCAGCGGGTAAATGCCAGCCTTGATAGGGCGGTCGGGGTATTCTTGCCAATAGATAAAGCTGTAGACATAAGCTTGGAAACCTACCTTTAGTGTCGGGTCTTCGAAGTACTCATCAAAGTATTGTTGAATTGATTTTTTGTGGAATCCAGTATTGAGTTTTACAAATCCTGTTTTGTAGTCGATGATGCGGACGTAAAAATCGGATGTGTTGTCGATATCTATTTGGTCGATGCGATCAATGATTCCGCTGACGCTTATTCTTTGATCTTTTTCTAAAACAAAATCACTGGAGTATTCTTTGGCTTCTAAGCCTGCAATTAGGAAGGGTGTTTCCTTCATGTCTTGTTCCAGGATTTTATCTACTAATTGGTGGAGGATACGTTTTAGCAGATAGTTTTTGCCTTTTTCGGTATGGTGGAAGTTAGCTTCAAGGAGGGCTTGCTTGAGAACCGTTTCTATTGTGGCTGGCGATTTTAGATTTTGTATATTTTCTTCATTGACTACTTTGCCTAAATAGCTGGCATAAAGTAATTCTATGGATTTGTGGAGCACATCGCCAAAGATACGCGCGTCCATAGTTTCTTCTAATTCGTTGGTTTCTCTAAGCTTGGCGACGTATTTAAAGTAAAACTGTAAAGAGCAATTAATATAGGTAGATAAGGCAGTAGGGGAGATTGGGCGTTTATAGGCGCTTGAATTTTTATCATATTGCTTCAGCTTTTCTAAGATGTCAGCATTTTTTTCGATGGTAATTTCTGGGCTGGTATTGTCTTTGCCTACTGCGGTGGTGACTACTTTTTCGTAGAAGTTGATGTTGGGTGCATAGGCTTGCATTTCCTCTCGGATTTGGAAAATAAAGCGACTAACTTCTTGAGAGGATAAAGCATCTTCTACTTCTGTATTATAGATGAGGTGAATGTTTTCTGCTCTTTGCAGGAGGCGGTAGAAGTGATAGGCGAATATGGCATCTTGTTCTGTGTTGGTTGGTAGTCCAAATGCTTTGCGTAAATTAAAAGGGATGTAGGTTACGTTTTTTTGTTGCTTGGGCATGGCGCCTTCATTCACGGATAGGATGTAGAGATTCTTGAAGTCGAGGGTACGAGTTTCTAAGAAGCCCATTAATTGCATACCAACTAATGGTTCTCCGCTGAAGGGCATTCTGATAGATTGGATGACTTCTTTTAGTAGGCTCCAGAAAGTATCTAAATCTAATAAGGCTTCATAATCGACTATGATTTCTTGTAGGCGTCTTAAGTTTTTGGCTAAGTGATGGATAAATTCTCTTTCTACAGCTTGTGCATTTTCGCTTGCTTCCTTCTCCTTTTCTTCTCTCCTTCTTTCTCTTTCTTCTTGATCGGTTTTTTGGTAATTGTCATAAAGTATGGCTAATAAGTTGATGAACTGCTCAATGAGAATTGGGTGGCTATCAATAGGTTCGAAAATCATTTTGAAGGGACTTTCTTTGGATCCTTCAATGATTCCAAATTCTTCTAAGAGTTCGTGAGGAGGAATGAATATCCAATTTTTATCGTCAATAGATTGGATGAATTTAGCAATCTTTTCATCTGCGAATGGTCGGAGATAAGGATTACTTAAGAGATTGCGCACATCTCTATGGTAGAATACTTTTCCTTCATCGGTGATGCGCTGATTTCTTTGTAGCTCGATGATATTATCTAAGAGTTTATAGATGGGGCTGTCTTTTAGTGGATATCCCATCGTAACATTGACGGCATCTATACTGGGTGGTAAGGCATAGAGCATAGGAAATAGTAAGGATTCATCTCCAAAGACGATGGCCGTATCTTGTGGGTTAAAATCTCCTTGGTCTATCAATCTTTGGATTTCTTGGCCGACGTATTTGGCTTGTC
Source organism: Chitinophagales bacterium (assembly GCA_020629335.1). The sequence goes on from JAHDDN010000003.1 coordinate 30,209, forward strand.
CTACTTTTAGGGGAATCCCTGTGATGTGAATGTTTTTTTCGCCTTCTCTTAGGTCATTAATTAACCAGTAATGATTTTCGGATTTATTCCATTTATGGTTTTTATAGCGTCTTACGAATTTACCTGCTTCTTGGAGTGGGTTATTTAGATAGTAATGGTCAGCATCCCAATAGACTTTTGCTTGATGATTTTGGATGAAGTAGTGGATCAGCATTCCTTCTGATTTGGAAAGGGCATTGAATCCAACGAAGCTGATGTGTTTGAAATCTATATGAATATGATCTTTAGCATCGGCCTTTTTTTCTTCCATTAAGTAGCGATAGAGCATGCCTTCATAGGCGGCATCTTTGGCCATTAAGTTAGCTCTGAATTCTTTATAAATAGGATAAAGTACTTCCCATACCTTAATGAAGTTTTCTTTGATTTCTCCATCAGATGCTTGAGCAAATGCGGTCCAAAAAGATCGTAAGGCCTCTAATTCTTCTTGAAGCAATTCAAAGTTGGCATCTATCTCTTTATAATCTTTTACATGATCGAAAAGTTTTTCGGCATCAGCCATATATTTATCTACTTCGTCAAAATCTCTTAGGATGATTTGTCCCCATTGATAGAAGCTATCAAAGCTGGTATTCGGTTCATATTTTTTATAGACTAAATAGAGCTCAAAGTTTAAGGAGATAGCGTCTAATACAGACTTCTTAGAGATGTGTTGGACAAAATCGGAGATACTATAAAGCTGAGGTTCCCAGAAGGGTTTATCAGGAAATCGTTTGCTGAGTTCTTTTCTGAAGTGTACTACGGCTCTACGAGATGGAAAGACAAAACAATGATTTTTGAGTTCGAGTAAATCGTAGAGTTTGATGTCTGCGACTACTTGTGATAGGAATGTCTGCATAATGGGTCAAGTTACGAAAAAAACGGGATAACTGATAAACGGGATAACTGAATAACTGGTAAACTGAATAACTGGTAAACTGAATAACTGGTAAACTGAATAACTGGTAAACTGATAAACTGAGTAACTGGTTGTTTAATGAAATATTTTGGTTAATCAGTTATTCCGTTTCAAAGTTAATCAGTTAAAAAAACGGCTTAGGGATGGTAGCGGTATGTGGTGTAAATACAGTGACTTACGGCGCTTAGTGATGCGCAGGCTGGCTTTAGCAGACAAGCAGCACTTAGCAGAGTAGGAGCTGCATAGCCACATGAGAGCGGACAGCCCGACGCAGCCCAAAGGAATGCGATAGGGGCGTATTGGAATATGCTCTAATAGGAATGTGAAAATGATGGTAAGAGTAGCTGCGGAAGCTCCACCCAATTATTTTTGATTATTTGTACATAATGTTGTACATTTGGGTGTACGAAACTATAATAATGAAAGCGATAACAATTTCTTCTTTAAGAGCTAAAATGAAATATTACTTTGATCAAATAAGTCGATCAATGGAGGTGATTATTGTGCCTCGGAATAATGATGAGGAGGATGCGATTGTGATTATGTCAATCAAACAGTATAATTCGTTGATAGAAACAGACTATTTACTTTCTTCTGCTAAGAATCGAATACGTTTGGATGAATCGATTAAACAGTTAAAGGATGGAGATACGATTGCTTATTCGCCTGAAGATGAGTTATGAGTATAGAATTTACAGCTAATGCTTGGGAAGATTTTAATTATTGGTTAGATAATGATCCTGATGTTGCTTCTAAAATTAAGGTGATGATTAAGGAAATTAGCCGAAATCCTTTTAAAGGGATAGGAAAGCCAGAGCCTTTGAAATTTAATTTGAAAGGATTTTGGTCAAGAAGAATTACCCAAGAACATCGATTGGTATATCGGATTTCAGGTCAAAAGGGAGTTGACCAAAAATGCTCTATTATTCAGTGTCGTTTTCATTATGATTAATTAAGGAACGTTTAAAAAATAATTCCCATATTTAGCAACTAATCTTTTGTACCAATACTTCGTTGAAAAGCCTTGCCGATGCGCTGCATCGGCTGCATTCCTTACAGGACAGGCTTTCGTCTTGTCTTGATACAAAATATTTAGCTTCAAATGCCAATCTTATTTTTTAAACGTTCTTAAGCTAATAAGAATAAAAAAGGCGAATTAGAATAGATTCCAATTCGCCTTTTTTGATTGATATTATATTGACTTAGTTAGTCACTAAAATCGTTTTAGTATAGACTTTATTGTTCGTTGTAATTTTTACGAAGTAGGAACCTTGTTCATCTTTAGGCAAATCTATTTTTAGCAGTTCATCAGCAATTTTTCCTAAGTGATTTTGGTAGACTGTTTGTCCGATCATATTCGTTACTTCTATGCTTACCTCTTGTGCTTTCACAAATTGTAAATTAACGAATGCTTGTCCTTGAGTTGGGTTAGGATAGACGCTGATCATTTGGCCTTTAGGGCTGTCATTATCAGTACTTCTATCTCCATCATCGGGGCGTAGTTCGTTGTCTGCATGGCCTAGTACGCCTGGGCCTCCGCAATCGAAATCAGCATCCACTTCGCCTAATTCATGGCCAATGGTGAAGTGATGAACGATGTCCATACCGAAGTCGGGTTCAAAAGTAATAAGAATACCGCCTTCATCACGGAATCGAACATAGCCATTCCCATCATTATTGGCCCACCAAGAGACGCCATCTTCTCCAGTATCTTCAAAGTGGAAGGTATAACAGCCAGGTTCTAGGTCTTCGAAGTCTACTTCGTAGGTTTCGTTATTATCAAGGCTGCCATCTGCTTCTGCTGACTTAGTAGCGTAAAATACATGGCCTCTATCATTTCGTAGCGTAAATGCGTTTTCGTAAGCGGCATTGTTGGTGTTGAATTGTAGTGTGAATTCATCAGGATATTGAGGAGGTAAAGTGAATTGACTTTCCATATAATTGTTTGTTGGATAGTCGTCTTCGATGCCATTTACTTCTGTGATTTCTACAAAGAAGCGAGGATCATTTGCATTGAGTCCGTACCAGTTGAATCGTTCTAAATAGACTTCGGCTGATTGGTCAAAGGCTAAGCTACCTTCCCAGAATTTTTTTCTTAATGTATGCTCACAAGGGCTACCATCTCCATTCTTAATACCATAAGTCAAAGTAATATTCTCGATAGGTTCGGAGCCTCTATTTTTGATTTGAATTTGTGGGCGACCACAGATTGGATTCTTACGGCTGTGAATATCGGCATTAGTTGGCTTGATGATATCAGTTATGGCTACATCATTGGTATGAGCTATATCGCCATAAGTGAACAATTGGCCTCTTAGTACCCAATTACCATTATAATATGGATCATCCTCAATGCCGTAGTCGATCGTTACTTCTTGACCAGGCGTAACATATTGAGTAATTTCGTGATCAAAGTCTGGCACTATATCACCAGGGCACCAGCCTGCTCTATCATACACCCAAGTTCCTCCTTGCGGATATACAGGATTAGAGCTACATTCGTTCCATAGGTCCCAACGAGCGATTTCTTCGCCATCTAAAAATAGTAGGTGATCTTTTCGACAGAATTCAGCACAATTGTTAGGCCCATTGCCGAAACCATGTCCAGTAGTACGAGTTTTTACTTTAAAGCTGGAAGCATCTTCTGGTAAAGTAACCGTGATCGGCTCTCCATTTACGTCATTATTGATTGATTGATAAGAGAAGGAGCCGCTCCAAAGATTTTTGATGCCTTTCACTTCTCTGGCAGGAGTTCCTTCTATGAATACAAATTGCAGATCTAAAAGCTCTTGTGCATTACCAGAACGGATGAACTTTTCTCCTTTTAATATAGGTGCGTAATCAGTGACATCATATACCCAACGGAAGCCATTCGGTCCTAAGCTAAGGTTGATACCATAAGGGGTGATGAATCGGCCAATCTCAAATACTGACACATTACTATAGTATTCGTGATAATCTTTGATGAGCGTATTTTCTGCTTCTACATAGATAGAGTCTAATATATTCCCCTCTATATCATAGATGTAAGTGTAAGCATCTGCTAACCAAACCAAAAATTCATTGGTTGCCTCTGTTGGGTGATTAGGAGAACCCTCCAATACGATAGTGCCATCCGTCGTATTTTCATATAGCGTAACGCCTACATTAGTTACTAATAGAGAATCTGTAGAAAAGTTAGTGAGTATTTCTGATTCATAAACTCCTTGATCGAATACCACATTAGGGCGCATATTATTAGTGCTGATATTGCGGGTGTAAGTAGCTGCTTCTGGTTTTCTCCAATCAGGTAAGCCGTTTAGACTAGCTGTATTTTCATTAATTGAGGCATCCATTGCATTGGCTCCTTCTCCATCATTAAATTGATAATAAGCGATCATGTCGTCCCAATTAGGGTGATCTTCTGTTATATCTTTATTGTACCAATCAGCGATGGTTGCTTCATCTAAAGCCTTATTCCAAACAGCAAACTCATCAATGAATCCATCATAATTATTGCCAGTGTTTTTATTAGAACCGATATAAAATTTAGTGATGCCAGCCATATCAAGTACTTTGCCTGTACCGCTATGCCATTCCTCCCCATTGAGATACATTTTCATGACACCTGTATCCGCATCCTTGGTGAATACCCAATGATTCCATTGACCAGCAAAATTACTGAATTCGGCAGCTTGATCAATTCTATCATGAGAACCACCATTATCACCCGCATCCCAATATATTCTACTATTACCCCAGGGTAAGTGAGAATTGACTACTCGTTGATTTTCGTCATTGACCCCTTCAAAAACACTATCACTTTGTGGCTGTATAGAAGGATCCCCATACTGCCAGAAAGATATCGTAATTTCATTTTCTATAGTCGCAAAATCATCCACAGGCACCTCTATATAATCAGGCCCAGAAAAATTCAGATAATAATCATTTTGTGCGACGTGAATACCAGAATCAAAATCCGTTTCTTCTGCCAAAACCACATTCGCATCTCCTATTACTGAATTGTCAAAAGTAAATTCTATAACGACATTAGAATTGCCATCCCACTCAAAATTATTCAAGAAGTCAAAGCTATGCCAGCCCGTTTCCTCAATAGTCGTATTTACTCTATAAACTAAAGTAAAATCTCCACTCTCATAATCACCTTCACTTAGAGTTTCTTTGTCTGTATGCTTTAATCGAATCGCCAAATTACGCAACTCACTACCTGCTTCTGTTAAGAATAATCTCATACCGCTAATATCACCAGCACTCAATCCGCCCATAGCTAATTCTTCCGCTTTCCAAAGATATTGTGTCCGACCTATTAGATGATCACTACCCAATATACCAGCATTTTCAGTATCGCCATTCCCAACTATAGCCGAATCCAAAGAAAGCGTTTCATTATGCACGATATAATCTTGATAATCGTGAATGTAGCTATACACAGGCTGTTCTGTATAATTCAAAGTATCCACTTCACCACCATCAACGGTAAAAATTACTTGACGACGATAAGTAGAATCAACCGTGCCTGTAGAATCTGTCAAAAAGGTATAAGTCAGATAATCCCATTCTCCACAAAGGAAATTATCCTGCTGTGTAGCGGCATCACACTTCAAAGTATGATACATCAAAATCCGCTCATAAGTCGTCTCATCATCAGGAAACTCAAACATTCCTGAATAAGTGCCCCATGCACCAGGTCCCTCATCATCAAAGGTAAAAGTTTGTACAATAGTCGTATCGCCAGTATCAGCATAAGTATTTTGCATCAACATCAAAAACGCAATACTCAAAATAACACAAACTGAACAACGTAATTTTGTTTTCATATCTTTATTCTTAGTAATTGGATTATTCAATTAATTGAGTAATGATAAAAGAATAACATTTCCGTTTATTACTTGCTAATAACTTCCAATACAGCGTTGCAAAAGCCTCACTTAGCACTGCTATGCTTCGTTTTTGCGCCTTGTCTTGAAAGCTATTAGCTGCATACTAAATCGAAAGCTTATTTTTTTATCATTACTAACCTACAAAATACATATTTTTTTCAATTCTAAATAGCAGAAATTGACATTATGCTTTTTATTTGGGGCATCCCCAATTTATTTTTTGGCCAGCGGGCGCACACATAGGTGCGCCCCTACATGGTGCCTACTTCTGACATTATGCTTTTTATTTGGGGCATCCCTCGCTTCGTATTCTTCAACTATTCCCTAAACAAAAAATTAATCAACAAATCAAAAATCATTCAATCAACAAATGGCTCGGTCGGGCTGTCCGCTCTTATGTGGCTATGCCCTTCCTATTCCGCTAAGGCCCGCTTGTCTGCCTTTCAGGCCAGCCTGCGCGTACCTAAGCTCCATAAGTCAGGGCATGGCCGCCACATACCGCTTCCATCCCTATGCCTATTGTTGAGTATGTTAGTCTATTAGTAATTAATTAAGTTAGTACTTAAATTAGGTGGTTTCTACCATTTTTCGGAAAGTAATAGTAGATCAAATAAATCTTCATCAGGTGTATAGTCATCTGAGATTTCTTCCAATATGGTTTCAAGTGTTAATGATGCTTCATTCATAAAAATTACGCCTTAATAGTACAATAGTATACTGACTACACATGAAAAGCAAGAAAAAGAGGAGAATTACTAAATTATCCATTAGAAAAATCTGTCAGACTGCACAGCAGCCGATCTCTCAGCGAGCAAAGCGAGCAGTCTGTCATCTGACAGCACAGCGGTCTGACATCTAAACATCCATGAACCATCGACTGGCAAAATAGACCCAAAAAACGCCCAATCACCGACCTTTATAGCCGTATATTTGTTTCAATAATTACAGAAAGTTCAGTAAATCATGCTTGTTGAGTGTTTTTGCAGGTTTAAAATGTAAATTTATTGCTTTATCATTACTTAAGTTACTACCTTGCATCGCCTTTGCGACAGAAGATTAATAAAACAACTTTCTATATAGGATCGCTGTTAAATAATAATAGATTAATCGCAACTTATGGTACGTACTAATTCGAATTACAATCAGCCGACACTAAAGAAGATGACCATTTCTTTAAATGACATAAAGGCTCCTATACAAAAAGAGTTAGATAGCTTCGAGGAGAGTTTTAAGGAATCTGTAAAAAGTACAGTTCCCTTATTAGACAAGGTGATGTATTACATTGTCAAGCGAAAGGGGAAGCAGATGCGTCCTATGTTTGTGTTTTTATGCGCCAAATTAATTGGTAAGGTAGAAGAACCCACCTTTCGAGCAGCTTCCTTGATAGAACTATTGCATACTGCCACTCTTGTGCATGATGATGTGGTAGACGATTCCAATAAAAGGAGGGGCTTTTTCTCTGTAAATGCCCTTTGGAAAAATAAAATTGCCGTTTTGGTTGGTGATTACTTACTTTCAAGAGGACTTTTATTAGCGGTCGATAATGAAGATTTTCAAGCCTTAAAAATAGTATCCAAAGCAGTAAAGGAAATGAGTGAAGGTGAATTGCTCCAAATCCAAAAGAGTCGATTACTCAATTTAGATGAAGAGGTCTATTACGAGATAATCCGCCAAAAAACAGCCTCATTGATTTCTGCTGCTTGTGCAGCAGGCATGGCTTCTGTTACTGAAGATGCTCACCAAATTAATCAAGCGGCATTATTAGGAGAAAAGATAGGCATTGCTTTCCAAATCAAAGATGATTTATTTGATTTCGGAACAGAAGATATAGGCAAACCCACAGGTATTGATATCAAGGAAAAAAAATTATCTCTGCCGCTTATCCATGCGATTAACAAGGCGGAAAAAAAACAGCGTAATTGGTTGGTCAATACAATTAAAAAGCATAATGAAAACAAGAAAAAAGTAGCCGAAATCATCAGTTATGTATGGAAAAGTGGAGGAATAGAATATGCTACTGAAGCGATGTATCGCTATCGTCAAGAAGCCTTTGATATATTAGATACCTTCCCAGATACCGAAGCTAAAAAAAGCTTGAAAATGTTGATAGAATACGTTACTGAGCGGAAGAAGTAATAATATACTGCTTAATAGCTTCTACATAAGTTCTATCGTTAGATAGCCGTGGAATTTTATTTTGTCCACCTAATTTGCCTCGCTCTTTCAACCAAGAATGAAAAGTATTGCGCTTCACTTCAATGACTAAAGGTATTTGTAAGGCTATATCTTTATAGCGTTTAGCCTCATAATCAGAATTAATAGCTTGTAGCGCTAAATCTAGCTCTTTTGTAAAGATGTCTAAGTCTGAAGGGGAGTGTTCAAATTCGATGAGCCATTCATGTCGAGCTTTTTCATCCTCGCTGAAGTAGATAGGAGCAACGGTATACTCATTCACTGTCGCATGACAAACTTGACAGGCTTTAGCTATCGCTCGATCAGCATTTTCTATGATTACTTCTTCTCCAAAAGCGTTGATAAAATGCTGTACTCGCCCACTTACTTTTATCCTAAATGGATGTAGACTAGTAAATTGTATCGTATCTCCGACCATATAGCGCCACAAACCAGCATTGGTGGAAATGATAATCGCATAATTGACACCTATTTCGACTTCCTCCAATTGTTTTGTTTCTGCTTCGGGATTATGTGCTTCCTTTAAGGGTAAAAACTCATAAAAAATACCATGATCTAACATGAGGAGCATATCCTTATGCCCCAATCGATCTTGCACACCAAAGGAGCCTTCGGAAGCATTATAAGTTTCTACATAATCCATCAATCCTTCTCTTATAATCGACTTAAACTGATTTTCATAAGGAGTAAAACTGACTGCTCCATGTATGTATAACTCCAAATCAGGCCAAACCTCCTTTAAGTCAGTCGCTCCAGTTAACTCAAAGATGCGCTTAATCAATACTAAAGTCCAAGTAGGCACTCCAACCAAATAGGTAACATATTCTTTAATGGTCTCTTGAGCCATTTTTTCTATTTTCTCTTCCCATTCGTCCATGAGTGCGACTTTCATACTGGGAGTACGCATATATTCACCTATAGAAGGCAAATTACTCATTGTAATGGCAGAAACATCTCCATATTGCACATTGGGATTAGGGGTATAGGTTTGTAGACTGCCTCCCATGACTAATCCTTTGCCAGTATATATTTTGGTATTGGGCCTATTGCGTAAGTAGAGAGCCATTGTATCGCGTCCTGCTTTATAGTGACATTCTTGTAGGGCTTCTTTGCTGACGGGAATGAATTTACTTTTATCACTGGTGGTTCCCGATGATTTGGCGAACCATTTGATTTTAGAAGGCCAAAGTAATTTTTGTTCGCCATTCATCATGCGCTCAATAAAAGGCTTTAAGCTATTGTAGTTTTGAATGGGAAATCGTTGTTTGTAAGTGTGAACATCTTTAATGGAGGAATAATCGTATTGCTCTCCCCATTTAGTGCGACTGCCTTTACGTAACAATTCCTTTAAAATCGCTTCTTGCGATTCTAGGGGCGCTTGTTGCATTCTATCCAGGCGACCTAAGCCAGCTTTAAGAAAACGAGTAAAAAAGGCATTGAAAATATTCACTTATTATCGCTATTAAGGAAAAGGAAATATTCGGAAATATATTAATAAATCTATCAATTATCAACAAAAGTACTGCATTTTTAGTTTTAACTAAGCAAGCTACTAAGTAGCTAAAGTTAATTATTTCGGCAGTTCTGATGGCCTCTTTTTAGCTTATCCTGCGTTGCTTTTCTTAGCAATAGCCCTGCTATTACTGGCGAAAACCGCCTTGGCTAAGCTAAAAATAAGCTCATCAAGAATGCACGAATAATTACCTTCAACTACTTAAATAAGGGTTGAAAATTGGAGGTGCTTTTTTTTTGCGGACGATAAAAGTGTTGATTATTATGTACATTTGTAAACTGTTAGTTTTGCCCTGCCCGTAATGATCCCCAGTATATAATAAAAATAACAAAACATTGAGAATGAAAAAGATACTAATTCTTATTTGGTGTTTCATCCTAACTTTCCCTCTATATGCTCAACTAAATATGACATTGATCAAACATGTTCAGGCTAGCGATGGAGGATTAAGTAGCGTTTGGAATGGAGAGATGAGCGATGTGTGGGGGTATGAAGTAGATGGTAATGAATATGCTATCGTTACTATGGAGGATGGGATTTCTATTTTAGATATTACAGATCCATTATCGCCATCAGAAGTATTTTATTCTACTGGTCCTAACACCTTTTGGAGAGATGCAAAGGTTTGGGGAGATCATTTATATGTAGTCAATGAAGCGGCTTCTTCTGATGGAATGAAGATTATTGATATGGGGGCTTTGCCAGGTGGAACCATTACCGCTGCGGATGTGAGTTGGTGGGATGGAGATAATGGAGTTACTTTTACAGATGCACATAATATATTTATAGACGAAAATGGTTTTGCTTATATCGTTGGTTCAGATGTAGGGAGCATTATTGTTGATGTAGCTACTGATCCTGATAATCCTACAGTAGTAGGACAATATGACGATGAGTATGTACATGATGTATTTGTCAGAGGGGATACTTTATGGACTTGTGAGTTTTATGCAGGACATTTTGCGGCTATAGATGTGACAGATAAGTCTGCAGAGACTTTTATGGCTGCCCAAGAGACACCATCGGGAAAAACACATAATATTTGGCTTACTGATAATAATCAAATAGCTTTTGCTTCTGATGAAGTTAATAATGGTTATGTCACTTCCTATGATGTTTCTGATTTGACGGATATTCGAGAGTTGGATCGTTATCGCCCAGGTTCTGGGGCACCACCACATAATGCATTTGTTGTGTCTGAAGATTTTGTGGTTAATTCATTTTACAAGGAAGGAGTTATTGTTTTAGATGGCTCTCGACCACAGAATATGATTAAAGTTGGTCAATATGATACTTCGCCTTTTGCGGGGACTGGCTTTGCTGGTTGTTGGGGGGTTTATCCTTATTTACCTTCAGGAGTTATATTGGCTACGGATATAGAACAAGGCTTGTTTATTTTACAGGCGGACTATAAGCACGCAGCTTATTTAGAAGGTTTTGTAACAGATGTAAATACAGGTAATCCAATTAACGGAGCTACTGTTTCTGTTGTGACAACAGATAACTCTGATAATTCTAATCTCTTAGGAGAATATGCAACAGGAGCGGCTTCAAGTGGCACTTATGAGGTTACTGTAAGCGCACCAGGTTATGATCCTATCTCTGTAACAGGAATTGTACTTACAGAAGGTCAAGTTACTAATTGGGATTTCCAATTAGGTACTTATGAATCTACAGAGGTGCAAGCGAGATTATGTATTGAAGGAGCTTATATCGGGAATGGTGAGATGTCAACGACACTTAATGATTTAGGCTTGATTCCTTTAGATCAGCCTTTCAATACCGTACCTTGGAATTATCCAGGTATGGAAACTGTTACGGCTGTTCCTACTGATGCTGTAGATTGGATTTTAGTTGAATTAAGAGCGGTTCCAAGTTCTATGATCTTAGAAACAAGAGCTGGTTTTTTGATGAAGGACGGTATGGTGAAGGATTTGAATGGAACGGACCCTATTCAATTCAATGCTGCTTATGCAGGGGGAAATTATTATGTCTTATTCCGTCATAGAAATCACATTGATGTAAGAAGTCGATTTCCACAAGTATTTCCAAACTTAGATACTTTAGATATTACCCTTGATCCAGATTTGGTGAATGGATTAGAACAAATGAAATTAATGAGTGATGGCAAATATGCTTTAGTGGCTGGCGATCAGGATGGAGATGGTGATATTGATGGAGATGATTTTGATAATGAATATTCAGTAGCACCAGAAGCTTTACTGCAATACATAGAAATGGATTGTAATTTAAATGGTTTGGGAACAGTTAAAGACTATAATCTTTATAGAGAAAATAAAGGGGAAATGGGGTCATTTGAAGTACTGTATTAATTTCCTAACGATTCAATAATTGTAAAATATCGATACCAATATCATCTACTCGATTAGCTGAATTAGATAAAATAACAACTGCTGTTTGGCTTTCTTTAATGAAGGCTAAATAGCAGCTGTACCCTCCCGTTGCTCCACTATGAGTATGTGCATAAGGCTTTTTGGCTTGCATAAATACATGCCAAGCAGCAGCAATAGATAAATTCTTAAAATTTGTATTCCCCCTTAGTTTTTGTAGCTCTTCAAATATCGTCTCTTCTGCCTTTAAATTGATTTCGGCATATTTTAGTAAGTCTTTAGCATTTGCTGCTAAACCACTTGATCCGTACATGGATAAATAAGAGCGACTTATGATTTCTTGCCCATTAAATTGGTGTCCTTGAGCGAGCCCTTTTATATCTGGATCAGTGATTTTTAGCCTTAAGTTGTAGGGGCGATTTATATACATCTCTAATAGATCTTCATAGCTTTTCTGACTGATATCTTCTGCTAAATGCCCTAATAATCCATATCCAATGTTGGAGTATTTGAAGTTGGTTTTGGGCTTTCTTTTAAATAAATCCCAAAAGCTTTTCTTAGGAGGGTTAGGTTTGTAAAATTGTAGAAAGCTATAAAGATCTTCTAAACTATAATCAGCATAAGGATCATCCTTATCACTTTGGTTAATGCTAAGATTATAAGGTTTGCGTGGCAAGGCAGATTGATGTGCTAATATGTCATTAAAGGAAATGGAATTTAGATGGATGTTTTGTATGCTATCTGGTAAGAAATGTATAATGCTGCTGTCTAAGCTTATCGCTTTGTCTTTGGCTAACTGGAGGATTAAGTGAGCTGTAAATACTTTGGATAATCCTCCAATTTCAAATAGAGTACTGCTATCAGGAGCATTACTATCTTTGGCAGATAATTGCCCATAAGAGTAGTGATAGTGATAGCCCTCGTCAATAATTCCGACCACTAAGCCCTTATTGCCTTCATCTTCGAGATAAGAGTAGACTATTTGATCTACTAAACCCTCTAAAGCCTTGCTTTTTTGTGCATAGGCATGGAGGGAAAAGCATATCAATAAAAAAAAAATGGCGAAGTGCTTCAATGTTTGATGTGTTTGGTGTTTAGACGGCTACTTCATGATCTCTTAAGGCGTTATTAAGAGAGGTTTTTTTGTCGGTTGATTTCTTGCGTTTTCCGATGATTAAAGCACAAGGTACTTGATAATCACCTGCAGGAAATGATTTGGTATAACTACCTGGAATAACAACTGATCTCTCTGGAACTCTTCCTTTATAATGTATAGCCTCTTCTCCACTAACGTCAATTATCTTAGTGGATTGTGTGATAACGACTCCTGCTCCTAAAACGGCTTCTTTTTCTACTCTTACACCTTCTACTACTACACAGCGCGAGCCGATAAAACAATTGTCTTCTATGATAACTGGAGCTGCTTGTACGGGTTCTAAAACTCCTCCAATACCTACTCCACCACTTAGGTGTACATTTTTGCCGATCTGAGCACAGGAACCTACAGTAGCCCATGTATCAACCATTGTGCCTGATTCGATATAGGCACCGATGTTTACATAGGAAGGCATCATAATTACTCCAGGTGCAATATAGGCCCCGTGTCGAGCAATAGCGTGTGGTACGACTCTTACGCCTAAGGCTGCATAATCTTTTTTGAGTGGCATTTTGTCGTGAAATTCAAATGGCCCCACTTTGATGGTTTCCATGATGCTGATAGGGAAGTTGAGTATGACGGCTTTCTTCACCCAATCATTGACTTTCCAGCCATCTTCGGTTGGTTCTGCTACTCGGAGGCGACCTTTGTCTAAGTCTTCGATGATATCTTTGATGACTGCTTTAGTGTCGTCTTTTTCTAATAGGGAGCGATCTTCCCAAGTGCTTTCTATGAGTGTTTTTATGTTTGCTTGTGACATTGATTTTTCTTTAGTTATTAGTCGATGGTCGATGGTCGATGGTCGATGGTCGATGGTCGATGGTCGATGGTC
>JAHDDN010000230.1:0-3191 GCA_020629335.1 Chitinophagales bacterium
TCCATATACTTGTCCACCATTCACAGCACCACCTATCATGAAGCAATTCCCTCCCCAACCGTGATCAGTTCCATCTCCATTATAGGTTAAGGTTCGACCAAAATCAGACATACTGTATATACAAACATTCTCTAGCATATTCATATCTTCTAAGGCTGCATAAAAATGGCCTAAAGCGTCATCCAACTCTTTTAGTAATTGATTATGTTTAGTAAGGCCATTATCGTGTACATCAAAACCTCCTAAGGAAACAAAAAAGCTTTGCCTGCATGAACCAATTTGCTCTCTTGCAGCAATACTATTAGCAACCATTTGTAGCTTTTTATTTAAACCGTATGAACTTTCAGGAAAATCCGAAAATGGAATAAAAGCATTACTAATGGCAGCATTAAATTCAGCAGATGCACCTATAGACTGCTTGATCGTATTAGCATAGGCAGTTTGTAAAATATTTTGATAACTTTGATCCATTAGATTATCTAATCCTAATTTTTTACTATTATAAAAATCACCCCCATTATTATAGTCTGCAATAATGCCACTACCTTCTTCATTGATAGCGTACTCTATAATGTTATTACCTCTCTGTAAGATGTTGGTGCCATCTAAAGAAATATTCATAGAGATATTATCATTATCATTCAGCGTATGAAGCTGATCTGCTAATCTTCCACACCACCCAATATTAGTTCGCTGATCGGGAAGCCCTGTATGCCAGTGATTGGTTTGATCATAGTGAGAATAAAGGCCCAATGGCAAGTGCTGTTGGTTATTATTATATTCTGTAAAATTAGTAATTGGCTTCACTAAGGTTCCCACATTAGCTAAGAAAGCGGCATTGCCTTGATCAAAGATATTTTTTAGATTCGTCAAAGCAGGGTGCAAAGCCAATTCTTTTCCATTGTTCATAACATTTAATGGCAATAAATCTTCTTTAGGAATAGCCATTGCAGTGCGAGTCTCAGCATACTCAGCATATTCCGAATCACCATATGGAATTAGCATATTAAAGCTATCATTACCTCCATGCAAATAAATACAGACCAGCGCTTTATAATCGTCGCAGCTAGGAGGAATATAAATAGATCTATTAGAAGCAGCAGCTGCATTCATTAATCCTAAGTTAGTAATACCAGATAATAAAGAAGTGATGCCTAAGCCTGCACAACCGAAATTACCTAAAAATTTGCGACGACTTATTTTCGAGTGTTGATGATTTTTTGACATGATATTGTGATTTTAAATTACTTTTTTTAATGTAGGGGGCGACCCTTGTGGCCCAATCGGGCTGTTTGATGAAGCTTGTAGTCGCCCAACTTGAGAGCATTTGTGATTATAAATCACTTTAGTATAATGTAATCAGGAGAAATCAAAATATAATACATAAACCATTTGATGATTTGTTCTTTCTGATTAATAGGACTTAAGTTATCCATATCATAAGCCGTTTCATTTAGCTCACTAACAGTGTTTATGATAATGCTTTTTGAGCTTTCTTCCATTTGGCCATGACAAAGTAGCATATCTAAATGTTCCATTAATCCCTCAAAACCTTCATTATCCAAAATGTTAATTTCTTCCGTAAAATTATAATGTATTTCATCATCAGGTCCTTCATTAAAACCATAGTTATAATTTTCTACATTATTGATTATTGTTCCACGAACACTCATGATATTGCCACCATTAAAATAAGCTGTTTGTGTAGTTGATTGTGTAAGATTGATATATCCAATACTGGTATTTGCATCTAATATTTGAAATTCAGGAGAGACCATATTATTGTCATTTATAACGCCACTATGTACATAGCTAGGAGAGAAAAAATTAAATACAGTAGGAGCATTTTGAAAACTCTGCTTAGTAAACTTATACTCACTCCAATCTCCTCTATGCCAATATCTCTCAGACTCATTACTAATTTTAAAAGCTTTATAAATCTGTGCTAAACGCAAAATAGGCTCTCTCAGCTTACCTGTTTTAATATCGTCAATCCACTCACAATTTCTTGCTTCAGGATCAGTCAATATAGCACGCACCACTGCTTGTAAATCTCCCCTAACTCCTTGCCCATTATTATTAAAAGCCACAGCTACTCGATTAACATAAGCAGGAGTAGGATTAGACTTCACTAAGAATTGTATCAATCTATATCCAATAAAAGGCCCCACATTAGAGTGATTAAATAAATTGTCAATCGCATCTTCAATATCTTCCATACCGCTTTGGCCTGCGGGTACTGTAAAGTTATTGAGTAAATACTTAGGGCCTTGTTCATGTTGGGTCTCAATTCCATTTTCGTCTGTCCACATAATCATGGGCAAGCTTCGATCATAATCGTAATCATTAAAATACTCTGCCCCATCACCAGATAAGCCTGTAAATACCTTGGCAAACTCAACGATATGCTCATTAGTATAAGTTGGGATAGGCTGTCCGTATTCATCTAACTTTTCTGTTCCATCATTATTGAGTTCAAATAGGCCAATAGAAAATAATTGCATCACTTCTCTGGCAAAATTTTCGTCAGGGTGAATATTATTTGCTTCATCTGTTTTAGGATTTCCAATATGCCCTAAATACCTACCCATAGAAGGATGAAGGCTTACCGCTAACAATAAATCTCGATAGTTACCAAAAGCATTTTCAAAGAGTACATCATGAAAACTACTTAGTTCAGTAGCATGTCTGATTTGTTTATGAGAAATGACGAATATTTCGCTTAAAGCTAAAGCGACTCTTTGCCTTAAATAATCATCTTCTGTCATTAGCTTCTGCCAAAAGGCATTCATCGTATTATCCTCTAACCAAACAAAGTGAGGGTGTAAGATGACACTATCTCCATAAATAGGGATTAATTCTGCTATTTTAGTCGCAATAATCTCATCTGTCATTTCTAAATAACTAGAGCCAGGCATCTCAAATTGCTCTGCTAACCATTCTTCTATACCTACGTCTGTCACATAATTAATATCATCGTGATTAGCCCCCATAGAGGCTTGTGCTAAAAATCTGGAAGCCCCATTTTTATCGGGAAAATAACCATTTCCATTAATCGTATTTGAACCATTTCCATTGGCTTGTTCATGACTACTTTGGATACTGATTCCGATGTCATTTCCATTGCCAAAATAATCCTCATATAGTTGAGCTTGTGCCCAAACGTTTAGGATTAATAAAAATGTAATAGT